>JAPOYU010000003.1:0-59703 GCA_026706395.1 Chloroflexota bacterium | reverse complement strand
ACAGAAAGACTCGTTCTTCGGCGATCTGCACGGGCAAGGGATGGATTCGATCGAGTTTTACACCGAGCGCAAAATCGTCATCGAGCGGTGGGTCTAGCGCGATGGCATCACTGAATACATTTGGCGCCGTCTTCACCTTCGCCATCGAGTTGGAAGGGCAACTGAGCGCCTACTACGACGGCATCGGCGATTCGGCGAAATCCAAAGGGGCGAACAAGCGTCTGAAAAAGCTGGAGCGCGTCCGCCGCGAAAACGTAGTAGAAATCACGCTCGAGCCCATTGAAGGCTTGAACGCGGACGATTACTCGCTAGACCTGTCGGATAGTTCAGCAAGCGCGCAGTCGGCTGCCGCAGGCATAGCGGCGCAGTTCTACCGCGACGCAGCGCCGAAGATCAACGTGCGCGCCGCGCAGCGTGCCCTGGAACGCTGCGGCCGAGAGCATGGGGGTTAAACCGTCGTCCGCGCATTTCAGGATTGTAGGGGCGACTCTGTGAGTCGCCCGCTGACGGAAGCAATCATGAAAAGAATCGAAAGCATCAACTTGATCTGGCGCAGGCCCGGCTGTCGTGGGGGGCGAGCAACATTGATCGGCCGAGGACTCAAAGTCCAATTCATCGTAGCGGACTATCTCGATGAAGAGCATTACCCTAGCCCCGAAACAATCGCCCAGCGATATGCCGCCACGCTGCCTCAGGTCTATGCGGCGCTCGCCTACTACTACGAGAACCAGTCCGAAATCGATGATGAAATCGCGGCCGATCGCTGTTTCCGCGACTTGTTGAATACGCAGGGACCGGATGCCGCCGTGGCGTCTTTGCCGCCGCCAGTCGAGTTGGACGAGCCGGTCATTGAAAGCCTTCATCTAATCAGCCGCGACACCGACCGCCACCATGGCAGCCCTTGCGTCGACGGCACATCAGTTCGCGTCGCTGATGTAGTCTTGGCTTGGCGCTATAGAGAAAAACATCCGAATTGCTTCGCTGAGAAATACGACCTGTCGCTTGGCCAGGTCTTCGGCGCATTGGCTTACTATCATGAACGCCCAACTGAGATTGACGCTGAATTCGAGTATGAGCGCTATCTGAAAGAGAGGCGGGAGGCCGGGCTTGTCCCAGTCTAGGCTCCGCTACTACCTGGACGAGAATATGGACCCGGATATCTCGGAGCAAATGCGGCGGCATGGCGTTGATGCTTTGGCTGCGCGGGACGTTGGCCTGCTTCAGGTTTCAGATGGTGTGCAGCTGCGCTACACCGCTACGCGCGGACACGTATTCTGTACCAAAGACTCGGACTTCGCCGATCCAGCCAATTGGGTAGTCAAGCACGACGGCATTGCCTTATTCCCTGGTCGCAGCGTGTCGATCGGCTACGCCGTCAATGCGCTGCTGGAACTATATCGCAACGAAACCGCCGAAAGCATGAAGAACAGTCTCAGATACTTGTAACCTGCAAGCGAAGGGCACACACCCATGACCAACAGCCGAATCGTACGCGCCGCCCTGCTGCAAGCCACCTGGACCGGCGAAAAAGAATCGATGATCCAAAAGCACATCGACTATACCCACAAAGCCGCCGAGCAAGGCGCGCAAATCATGTGCTATCAGGAGCTGTTCTACGGGCCTTACTTCTGCCAGGTGCAAGACCCGCAATTCTTCGCCTTCACCGAGGAAGTCCCGGACGGTCCTACCACGCAGCGCTTCCGCCAACTGGCGGCAGAACTGAACATGGTCTTGATCTTGCCGGTATTCGAGCGCGATGGCGTCGGCGTCTATTACAACACGGCTGCAGTCATCGACGCCGATGGCGGCTACCTCGGCAAGTACCGCAAAACTCACATCCCGCACATACCCGGCTTCTGGGAGAAATTCTATTTCCGCCCGGGCAACCTGGGCTATCCTGTCTTTGATACCGCCGTGGGCAAGGTCGGCGTTTACATCTGCCACGACCACCACTTCCCGGAAGGCGCGCGCGCCCTCGGCTTGAATGGCGCGGAGATGGTCTTCATCCCCTCAGCCACCTCGCGCGGCTTAAGCCAGCATCTCTGGCGCATCGAGCAGACATCCCACGCCATCTTCAATACCTACTTCGTCGGCACGATCAATCGCGTCGGTATCGAAGAACACGGCGATGACGATTTCTACGGCGAAAGCTATTTCTGCGATCCCAAAGGGCAATTCATCGGCGACCTGGGCAGCGCCTACGACGAAGGGTTGATCGTGCGCGATCTCGACCTCAGCGTGATTCAAGACGTCCGCGATACCTGGCAATTCTATTTCAATCGCCGTCCCGATCAATACGGCGAATTGGTGCAAGATACCGTTAGCGTGAGTTAGGACATCGAATCATGGATTTTGGCATAACATTCAAAGGCGATATATCGCCCAAACGCACGGTCGCCCTCTGCCAGCAGGCGGAAGTCGCCGGTTTCAAATACGGCTGGTTCTTCGATTCCCACGTGCTCTGGCGCGAATGCTACCTGACAATGGCGCTCTGCATGGCCCACACCGACGACATGATCTTCGGTCCGCTCGTGACCAACCCGGGCGTGCGCGAATGGTCGGTCGCCGGCAGCATGTACGCCACGCTGGCGGTGCAGAGCGGCAACCGCATCGAAGTCGGCATCGGCCGCGGCGACAGCTCACGGCGCATGCTGGGCAAGAAACCCTTGACCGTCGCTAATATGGAGCGCTTCGCCGACGTCCTGCGCGGACTAGTGCGTGGTGATGAGGTCGCATACGACGATACCTCGGCGCAATTCCCCTGGGCCAACGGCTACGAAATGCCGATCTGGATCGCCGCTTATGGACCGAAGGCCCTGGCCGGCGCCGGACGCAGCGGCGACGGACTGGTAATTCAACTGGCCGATCCCGGCTTGGTCAAGTGGTTCAGCGAACAAGCAATCGCCGGTGGCCAGGCGGCCGGAAAGGACATGTCGGATTATCAGATCATGTCGGCGGCGCCGGTCTGGGTCGGCGATATGGAGGCAGCCCGCGAGCAAACCCGCTGGTTCCCGGCCATGGTCGGCAATCATGTCGCCGATATCGTCGAGCGCTACGGCATGGACAGCCCCGATATCCCCGCCAGCCTGACCGCCTACATCGAAGGGCGCAAAGGCTACGACTACAAGGAACACGCCGACAAAGACGCCGACCACCTCGACTTCATCACCGAGGACATCATCGACGCCTTTGGCATTCTCGGCGGCGTCGATGACCACATCGCCAAGCTGAAGCAACTGGAAGCAGCCGGCGTGACGCAGTTCAATATCTACTTGATGTGCGGCGAGGAAGAGCGCATCGTGGCGGAGTATGGTGAGAAGGTGATTCCGGCCTTCCATTGAGTCTCATTTGCCGGCGCGACTCTGCCAATCCGGTCGATCAATAGGAATGGCGCGAAAATGATATACTATCGCTTGTAGCAAGCGCGCAAGGGAAGACAATGGCAATCGACAGCATCCGCCAAATGACGGTCGAGGAATACTTCGCCTTCGATGAAGCCAGCGAATACAAAAATGAATACATTGATGGCGAGGTATATCCGATGACGGGTGGGACAGCTTATCACGCGGAAATAATGTTGAACGTTGGTTTCGCGCTTAGACTGCGACTTAGAGGTGGCGACTTTCACTTTTACAGCAGCGCCATGCGCATCCGCGTCAGCCCCGCGCGCTATGTCTATCCCGATGTGAGCGTCGTCCGCGGCGAACCGGAGCTTGATGAGCAAGCTATCAACCTCTTCAATCCCACGCTGGTTGCGGAGGTAACTTCCCCTACGTCGGCGGAATACGACCGCGGCGAAAAGTTAGGTTACTACCAAAGCATCGCCTCGCTGCAGATTTATCTGGTGATTGATCAGCAACAGCCGCTGGTTGAATTATATGAGCGTCATGATGACGGCTTGCGCTTGCGGGAATTCTCTGGTTTGGATGCGATTGTGCCGCTGGAGGCATTGGGCTGTGATTTGCCGCTGGCGGAGATCTACGCTGGCGTCCAGTTTGAAGAGGAAGATCCAGCTTCCACCGCTGAATAGCGATTGCTCATATCTTGGGATGGCAGTTTTAAGAGGAGAACAGCATGGGGACTTTATTCAAAAACGGCACCATCATCACCGCCAGCGACACAGTCAACGCCGACGTCCTGGTCGAAGGCGAGGTCGTCACGCTTATCGGGGCTAACCTCAACGGCGACAACCATGACGTGGTCGACTGCGCTGGCAAATACCTGATGCCCGGCGGCATCGACGTCCACACCCACCTCGATCTGCCCTTCGGCGGCACTATCAGCAATGATGACTTTGACGTGGGCCACATGGCCGCGGCCTTCGGCGGCACGACCACCCACATCGACTTCGTCGTCCAGCCCATCGGCGGCAGCCTGCACGACGGGCTCGAGACCTGGTGGGCGAAATCCCGCGATATCGCCCAGATCGACTACGCCTTCCACATGGCGGTCACCGATCTCAACGACGCCATCATGAAAGAAATCCCGACCATGCTCGACGAGGGCATCACCAGCCTCAAGCTCTTCATGGCTTACAAAAATGTCTTCATGATCGATGACGCCACCCTCTTCAACACCATGCGCGTAGCCGCCGACAACGGCATGATCGTCATGGTCCACGCTGAAAATGGCGATGTCGAAGCGGCGCTGACCCCCGCCCTTCTCGCTGCCGGCAAGACCGACCCAGTCTACCACGCCTCCTCGCGGCCGCCGGAGATCGAAGGCGAAGCCACCAACCGCGCCGTCGTCATGTCCGGCCTGACCGGCTGCCCGCTCTACGTCGTGCATATGACCTGCGAGAGCGCCATCGAAGCGCTGCGCCGCGGACGCGCCCTCGGCTACCCCGTCATGGGCGAGACCTGCGTGCAATACTTCTTCCTCACCGTCGATGATCATATGGCGCTGCCGGGCTTTGAAGGCAGCAAGTACGTCTGCTCCCCGCCCATCCGCAGCAAGCACGACCACGGCATCCTCTGGCAAGCGGTCCGCGATGGCACGCTGCAAATCGTCAGCACCGACCACTGCGACTTCTGGTACGACGGCGGGCACGGACCTTGGCAAGAATGGAACGAGCGCACCGGCGGAACCGATTGGGTCGGCTACGAAAAACAAGACCCGTCCTATCGCCGACCGGGCAAAGAACTCGGCATCGGCAACTTCGCCAAGATCCCCAACGGCATGCCAGGCCTCGAAGACCGCATGATGGTCATGTGGGATTCGGGCGTGAACAGCGGAAAGCTATTGCCGACCCGCTTCGTAGAACTCTGCTGCACAAATCCAGCCAAGATCTTCGGCATGTACCCGCGCAAAGGCACGATCGCCGTCGGCTCGGATGCCGACATTCTGGTCTGGGACCCGCAAAAGGAATATACCATCAGCGCCGCCACCCACCACATGCGCGTCGATTACAACTGCTACGAAGGCATGACCGTCAAGGGCGTCCCGGTCCAAGTCTATCAGCGCGGCAGGAAGCTGGTCGATGGCGACCAATGGCTAGGCCGCAATGGCGCCGGTCAGTTCGTCCCGCGTGCCGCCGGGGCGCCGGTGCTGTAAACCGAACCTCTTCAATCAAAGAATGTGTAGGGGCGAGTCATTGGCTCGCCCTCTATTCTCCCCAATCACTCAGCTTTTTTAGCAACTGAGTTATCCTGTGGTAACATTATGCTAACGTGAGCATGTGGCCTGGAGACAACAATGGCAGTCCAGCAGCGCACTTACAACATTGATGACCTGTGGCATCTCGTCTGTCGTACCGACGATGACAAATACTATGAGCTCATTGAGGGAGAGATTATTGAGATGTCACCGCCAGGTGGGGAACACAGCACGATTGCCGGTGAGTTTTATCATCATTTCCGGCTCTTTGACCCGCAACGCAAACTGGGTATCCCAACTGTCGATGCCGGTTACCATCCGCCCGAAGAACGCAACCTCCTGCTCTCTCCTGACGCCGCCTTCACCCGGATCGAACGCGCGCCGAATCCATTCCCGAAAACGTGGGTTCCGGTGATGCCCGATATCGCTGTTGAGGTGCAGTCACCAAGCAACACACTTGCCGAGTTGCGACGTAAAGCCGCCATCTATTTGGAGAATGGCTCGCAGTTGGTCTGGATAGTCATCCCCGACAAGCAAAGTGCGGAGGTCTACCGACTGGACAATACCGGGAACATCCAGACAGAATCCATCGGCGCGGACGGAATCCTCTCCGGCGAGCGCATACTTCCCGGTTTCAGCCTGAAACTTTCCGCTCTCTTCTCCTGATTCAACCGCAACCGCATCGGCTCAGGTCCCGCACTTTTAGCGTCGAACCCGCCCACGCTATAATCCTCCGCAAACTCAAGCAACACCAGCGGAGAATCCCCCATGCCCCTAACCATCACCCAACTCAAAATCAGCGATGCCGAATACGCTGCCCGCAACGAGCGCCTGCTCGAATTCATCGACCAACTCAACGTCAGCGGCCTCGTCCTCTTCGATGCCGACTACATCAAATATTACACCGGTTTCGCCTTCATCCCGACCGAGCGCCCGATGGCATACGCGATAAGCCGCGCCGGCGAACGCGCCCTCTTCATCCCCCGCCTGGAATTGGAACACGCCCAATCCATGTCCATCATCGACCGCGTCGCCCACTATCCCGAATATCCCGACCTCAACCATCCGATGAATGTACTTGTTGATCTGCTTAAAGATATAGGCATTCACGGCCTGATCGGCGCCGACAGCGATGGCTACCCCTGGATCTTCGGCTATCGTGGCGAGCCGCTGTCGCAGCTGACCGGCAGTCAGGTCATCAACTGCCGCGCGCCCATCGAAGACCAGATGATGGTCAAATCGCCAGCCGAGATCGCGCTGCTGAAAGAAAGCTGCAAATGGGGCAACCTGGCGCACATGCTCTTGCAGAAGTACACCGAAGTCGGCATTGGCGAGGTCGAGGTCTCGCAGCGCGCCAGCGATGAAGCGACCCTGATGATGCTGGAGACCATCGGACCCATCTGGCGCGGCAACAGCGCCTGGTTCACCGGCGCCACCGCCGGCTATCGCGGGCAGATCGGCCGCAATGCCGCCATCCCCCATGCCCTGACCAGCAACATCAAGTTCCAAGCCGGCGATGTCCTGGTGACTGGCGCGAGCGCCGCCGTCTGGGGCTATACTAGCGAGCTTGAGCGGACCATGATCCTCGGGCGGCCGTCGGACGAGCAGAAGCGCTTCTTTGAACACATGCTCAACCTGCAGACCATCGCGATGGAAGCGCTCGAACCCGGGCTACCCTGCAGCGCCGTCGACCGCGAAGTCCGCGCCTACTTCGATGGCCATGACTTGATGCCCCACTGGAAGCATCACAGCGGCCACACGATCGGCTTGCGCTACCACGAAGGCCCCTTCCTCGATATCGGCGATGATACCGAGATCAAAGCCGGCATGGTCTTCACCGTCGAGCCCGGTCTCTATGTGCCGGAACTCGGCGGTTTCCGCCATTCGGATACGGTACTGGTCACGGATGACGGCGCCGAAATGCTGACCTACTATCCCCGCGATCTGGCATCCCTCACCATCCCGGCTTGACGCAGGGCATTTGCTGGAGTGGTAAATCTCGCCGACTTGTCAACTTCACTTGGCAAAGAGAAAACCTCTGTGCCCTCTGTGTCTCTGTGGTGGATTATGCTTTCAGTAGTTCGCCAGTAGAATTATGAATCTCAGTGCCCTCTGTCTTCTCGATGCCCTCGGTGGCAAAAGATTCCGTGCAGAACTCGCTATACGTCGCAAGTCCTTGAAATTCACCTCTCCCCGATTTACAAACGATTTACAGCAAAGTAATTACAACATAATCTTCTCCTTTTATGCTAAAGTGATTTTAGACATCGAAAGGAGACACATCACCATGAAGCGTTTCATAGCGGTCGTATTGGTCCTGTTGCTGTTCAGCGGTCTAAGCATTGCCGCCGATGAACAATCGCTTGACCTTGAGCATTACTGGCTGGACAACGGCTTGGAAGTCATTCTGGTGCGCGATACCACCGCCCCGACAGTTGCGGTGGACATCTGGTTTAGAGTCGGCAGCGCCAACGATCCCGAAGGCAAAAGCGGCTTCGCCCATCTCTTCGAGCACATGATGTTCGAGGGTTCGCCACATATTCCAAATAACGGCATGGATCAGTTGCTGGAGCCGGTTGGCGGCTCTTCCAATGCCTATGTCGGCAACGACTACACAGCCTACTACGAAACTGTGCCCTCGCATCAACTGCCGCTGGCGCTTTGGATAGAAGCCGATCGTATGGGCGGCTTGGACGTGACGCAGGAAAACCTCGATAATCAGCGCGCCATCGTCATCGAAGAGTTGCAAAGGAGCTATGACAACCGACCCTATGGTACTGCGGTGAAGGCCCTTATCACGGTGCCCTACTCCTACGAACCCTATAAGCGGCCGGCTATCGGCAACATCGATGATGTCAATGCGGCGCGAATTGAAGATATCATTGAGTTCCACCGAACCTATTATCTCCCGAACAACGCCACGCTGGTCGTCGCCGGCGACATCGACTTTGAAGTCACGAAGGCGATGATCGAAGACCTGTTCGGCCCCATCCCTCGCGGAGACGACCCGCCTGCGCTGCCTGAGTTTGTGCCGGTTGACCAAGAGGAAGCGGAGTTCATCACTATCGAAGATCCCTTCATCAACATACCGGCGCTTCTGGTCGCTTACGAGATTCCGCCGCTGGTACATGAGGACTACCCAGCGCTAAGCGTACTCTCGCGCGTTCTGAGCGTCGGCGATTCCAGCCGCCTGGCGAAGCGACTGGTCGATACCGGTAAAGCGCTGCAAGCGGACGCCTGGATAGACGGCAACCGTGGTCCCGGCTATTTTGCCTTCATCCTGCTTGGCAATGTGGGCGTTGATCTGGCGGAACTCGAAGAAGCCTCCTACGAGGAGCTTCAGAAGATCATCGACGAAGGCGTTCCGCAGGAAGAGCTGGACAAAGTAATCGCCGGTATAAGGAGCAGCAATATCCTGGGTTTGGAGACAGCTCTGGGCTTGGCGGAAAGCGTGCAAAGCGCTAATTACTACAGCGGCAACCCGCAAGCGGTATTCTCAGGCATCAATCGCTATGAAGCAGTGACCAGCGAGGATATTCAGCGGGTGGCGCTTGAGTACCTGGAAGAATCCGATCGCCATGTCTTCAACGTCGTGGAAACCGACGCCGAAGCGCCCCCGCCTGTAGAACCCTACGCCGCCGAAGACGCCGTCGAGGCTGAGCCGGATTATCGCTACGTCATCGAACAGGAGGAACCGCCGCCACCCCTGGACTCCAGCGAATTCAACTTCCCCAGTATCACCGAAAACGTTCTGGACAATGGCTTGGAAGTGGTCGTGATAGAGCAGCCAAACATGCCCATCATCTCGCTGGATGTCTATTTGGCCGGCGGCTCAACCGCCCAACCGAAAGACTTGGCAGGCGTCGCCGGCATAACCGGGTACTTAATCTCCCGCGGCACGGAAACTCGCAGCGCCCAGGACATCGCCGGCGCGATCGAACAGGTTGGCGGCGCCGTCAACAGTGTTGGCAGCAGTGACTATCTGCAGCTTGGCGTCTTTGCCCTGATTGAAGATGCCGATTTGGCTTTCGATCTGCTCGCCGATATGACCCTCAACGCCAACTTCCCCGAGAGCGAATTCGAACGCGAACAGGCGGAGTGGATTAGCAGCCTCGAAGCCGGAATGGCTCAGCCGGGATTCGTCGCTCGCCGCATTTTCGACAATCGACTCTACAGCAGCGAACATGGCTACGGGAATCTGTACACTTTCGAATCTCTCGAAGCCATCACACGCGATGACATCGTCGCCTTTTATGAGTCGCGTAGTACGCCGGACAACGCCGTGCTGATCATCGCCGGCGCCATCACCACCGAGGAAGGCCTCGCTTATGCCGAACAGCACTTCGCCGATTGGCAAGGTTCAGCCGAGGCAGTCAGCTACCCGTCACTGCCGGAGAACAGCGGGCAGCAGATATTGTTAGTGGATCGCCCAGGCAGCACGCAGGCGACATTCCGAATCGGCAATATCGGCATTCAGGGCGCCAGCCTTGACTACTTCCCGGCGCGCGTGCTGAACCATGTCTTGGGCGGCACTTTCTCGTCGCGCCTGGTGCAGAACATCCGCGAAGAAAAGGGCTACACCTACAGCATCGGCTCCGGCTTCAGTTATCCGGCCGATACCGGATATTTTGTCGTCACCGCCGCTGTCCGCAATGATGTCATCGCTCCCGCCCTCGAAGAAGTCTTCATGGAAATCGAGCGCATCCAAACCGAGGCCCTGACTGATGAAGAAATCAACGACGCCCGTGATGGCATCGTCGGCGAGTGGGTCTTCGGCCTGGAAACCTATCAAGACTTCGTCGAGGCGGTAGCCTCCTACAAAATCCGCGGCGTCGAACTGGACCGCCTCAATAAGTGGCTGGGCCATATCAAAGACGTGACCAAGCAGGACGTGCTGGATATCGCCAACACCTACATCCATCCCGAAGACTTCATCATCGTCGTGGTTGGGGACGCCAACGAGATCCAAGAGCAATTGGAGACGCTCGGCGAGGTGACCCTGCTCGAAGCGGAATAGCGCGCCATTCAACAGAGGGGCGGCTTAATGAGTCGCCCAGCCTAAGCGCATCACTACGAGGGTGGCCAGTCTGGTCGCCCTCTTTCTCATTCAGATTCCAATCTGATGCTCTGGTAGATTTCGCGAATCGGCAACACACAATCCAGTGTCTCAAGCGGCGCCTCATCTTCAAGGTCCTTGAAGCGCTGTAGATTCCAACCTGTTTCACTACGAGTATGCAACTCGACGAACACACGATGCTGATCGACGATGAGATAAGTTTGCAGAGAGGCTACATCAAAGTAGTACTCAAGCTTTGCGCCACGGTCATAGTCGATAGATGTGGGCGATGTGACTTCGACCACCAAAATCGGATTGAGCAGAACGCGCGTATCGGACTCTGTCGCCGGCTCGCCACGGACGACGCTCACATCCGGCGCAACGAAGCGTCTCTCACCAGCTTTCACAAGCATGCCGCTTCCAAGAAGGGTACAGTCCGTATCCATCAATTGGCGTCCAAGCGACAATCCAATATTTGCGATGATCGCAAAGTGATCCAATTTCGCACCGGTCATCAGACGCAACTCGCCGTCAATGTACTCATACCACTCCTCACTTCGTTCCGCAAAGTCAAGGAATTCTTCGACGCTCATTTGCTGGACGCGCTCAACAGCCATGATTCGTCCTTACACTACTCAATGTGAAACTATTATATCACCGCAGGTCTATCAATCAGAAAACAGGCTCACAGCGCCGCCCACGCCGTCGCCCTTCGTTAAGGCTCGACCCAGTCCTCAGCGATCAGGTCGCCGGCGGTGGCGATATGCTCGCGCAGGATCGCCTTGGCCCCCGCCACATCCCCGACCTCCATGGCGTCCAGCAGCGGAAAATGCTTGCGCGCCACCTGCGTCAAATCCGTATTGCGCCGATTCACCAAGGCCATAACCTGACGCACCTTCATCGCTACCACCAGCCACATCGAATGCAGCAGACTGTCACCGCTCATCTCGATCAGCGCGTCATGAAAATCACGGTCCAGCGCATTCACCGCGATCAAGTCGCCGGAATCGCCCGCGCTCACCATGTGATCAACAATATCTCGCAGCCGTTGTAGCTCAGCCGAGCCGCGCTTTTGAATCACCTGCTCCATGGCGTAGGTCTCGAGCAGAATCCGCATGCTGTAGATTTCTTCAATGTCGGTCTTGGTCAGACGGCGGACGGTTGTGCCATGGTAGGGGATCGTCTCGGCCAAACCTTCCGAATTCAGGATGCGCAGCGCCTCGCGGATGGGCGCCCGACTGACGCCCAACTGCCGCGCCAGATCCGTCTCCGTCAACGCCTGCCCGGGTTTCAACTCGCCCGAAAGTATCGCTTCCCGCAGCGTATCCAGCGATTGCTCGCGAATGGACAAATTCTTGATTTGAGGTAGAGCACTATTCATCGCCGGCGCGCTTCGGCTAGGTCCAAGAGGTCATTCGGCTTGACAGCGGCAGCAAATCTGCCTATAATCCTGCCGCTTGTAGATTGTAGACAATCCCATAGAATCTATGATAGTAGCCTATGACAACCAGACTGTCAAGGAAGCGGAGCGGTGAAAATTGAAGACATAATGTCTCCGCCCGATTAAGGAAAAAACTCTGTGCCCTCGGTGTACTCAGTGTACTCGGTGGCAAAGTTTTTTTGTTTCAACAGAAAAGGTTACAATACCGCGATCCGCACCGCTGGTGTGGCGTCTGGGAGGAGGATAGCGCGAAAGATGAGCGAAAACTGGGTCCTGAAAGAAGACGAAGCCATCGAACTGCTCGCCCTGCTGATCACCTCGGCCCGCATTCAAATGGACGAACCCGCGCATTACGCTCCCATGCGCCTCCTCACGGCGACAGAACGCCTCAGCAGCGCCATCCTGGAGCGAGCCTCGGATAAGTCCCGTGACTTCCTGCAAGGCAATATAGAGCGCATCCCGGAACTGCGCATGACCATGTCCGATGTCGATTCCTACGCCGCCGGCCTGGACCAACTCTGCCGCGAGGTCGCCGAATGCCTCCTGCTCCACAGCGCACTCTCGGAGGACGGCTCATGAACCAGGCAGTACTCGAAAACATCCGTACCCGCCGCGTCGTCCGGGAAGTGACAGACGAGCCGGTTGCACAGGAGCAGATCGAAACCATCCTCGAAGCGGCGCGCTGGGCCCCCAGCGGCGGCAACCTGCGCCCAAACCGCTACATCGTCATCCAAGATCCCGAAACACGCCGACTGATTCGCCTCGTCTCGCCGGGCATGTTCCAAAAGGCGCCTGCCCTCATTCTGATCTGCACCAATGGCGATGTCCTCATCGAGCATAGCTTGCCGCCGACCGACCGCGCCCTGCTCATCGACATCGGCACCGCCGCCCAGACCATGATGCTGGCGGCCCATGCCATCGGCCTGGCATCGGGTCCCGTCACTTCATTCAGCAAGGAAGCGGTAAAAGTCATTCTCAACCTGCCCGAGACCTATTCGCCGGAGATGTTCATCTGCATCGGGCACAAAGCGCCGACGGCCCGCCCCGGCATGAAGCCCTGGAAGAAAACCACCTGGCGCGACCTGACCCATTGGGAACGCTTTCCGGAAAGCTAAGATAACCTGTAGGGGCGACCTATCAGGTCACCCGTAACGACAAAGGAGTCTGACTTATGCACGAACGCTACATCAAACACATGGCTTTCGCCGTCAGCGACGCGCGCGGCGCGCTGCGGCACTATCAAGACTTCCTCGGCCTCGGCTTTGACGCTGTCGTCCACGAATACGACAAATCGCGCAATGTCGTCGCCATCTTCAGCGTCGGCGATGTCGAATATCAGCTTTGCCAATCGATGGACGCCGGCGGGCGCTACGATGCCTGGATCAAAGAGCGCGGCTACGAAGGCTTGCACCATATCTGCTACGCCGTGCCAAACATCGACCAAGCGCTTGAGGACGCGCAAGCCAAGGGTGCGGCCCTCAAAGAATGCGCCGCCTGCAAGGTCAAAGGCAGCCACGTCCACCCCGAAGGCTGGGTCGCCTTCCTCGAGCAGGAAGCCGGCGGCGTCGAACTGGAACTGATGCAAGTCTACACGCCGGAAGAACTGGAACAATACAAAGCGGTCCAAGGCATCTAGATGGACGGCCTTGAGCTCTTGCTTCGCTTGGTGCGCATCCCTTCACCCAATCCGCCGGGTGATACCATCGCCATCGCCGATTTCGTCGCCGACCAGATGCGCGCCATCGACTGCGACGTGCAACAGCCGGCGCCGGCACAGAAGTCATACGCGCGTAACACCATCGCTACATTGGGCCGGGGCGAGCCGCGTATCATGCTGCATGCTCACATCGACACCGTGCCCATCGCCAAAGCCGAAGCGGAAAACTGGAGCGTCGACCCCTACGCCGGCGATGTCCGCGATGGCGCTCTCTATGGCAAAGGCAGCATCGACGACAAAGCGGTCTTGGCATCCATGATGCTGACTATGATGGAAGCGGCCCAGCAGGAGGAGTTGGCGGGAACGCTGATCCTGGTTGCTGCGGCCGAAGAAGAGACCGGCGGCCAACTGGGCACCAAATGGCTGGCGAACGACGGTCATTTGCCCCCATGCGACTTCATCATCGTCGGCGAGCAAACCGGCAACAAGGTCGCCACGGCGCATAAGGGCGTGCTGCGCGCCACCATCCAGACCACCGGTAAGTCCGTCCATGCCACCAACCCCGACCGCGGCATCAACGCCATCGTCGCCATGTCCAAGATCATCAGCGCCCTGAGCGCCTATCACCGGGACTTGTCTCGCCTCATTCATCCGGTCGTCGGCGTGCCCACCTGCAATGTCGGCGTGATCGCCGGCGGCAGCACTGCCAACGCGGTGCCCGATACCTGCATAATCCGGCTCGACCGGCGCATGATCCCGGGTGAAGAACCCGAGGCGGTCGTCGCCGAACTGCGCGCCGTACTCGATTCGGTCGACCTGAACGGCGCAACTGTCAACATGGGCGATATCGTCTATTCCCGCTGGTATGAATCCGGCCTGAGCACCGGATATGCCAAAACCTTCATGGATTGCGTTCGCGAGGAACTGAACGACCAGCCCGGCCCCATCGGCTATCTGCCCGGCAGCGATGCCAAACATCTGATGGACCTGGCCCAGGGCGATATGATCATCTTCGGCCCCGGCAGCTACGAAGTCGCCCACGCCGCCGATGAGCATGTGCGCCTGGAAGACTACGAAACGACAACCGCGATCCTCAAAGACTTTGTCCGCCGGACGCTTTACACAGATTAGCGCTCTGTAGGGGCGACCCTGTGAATCGCCCGAAAGGATGAACATGCAAGTCGATACCCTCATTAAAAACGCGCAGGTCGTCCTCGAAACCGGCATCGCCCGTCTTGACGTCGGCCTCCGGGACGGACGCATCGCCGCCATCACAGCGGATTCCACCGGCATCAACGCAACCGAAACCATCGACGCCGCCGACAAACTGCTGCTGCCCGGCGCCATCGACATCCACTTCCACTGCCGCGCCCCCGCTTATCCCGAACGCGGCGACTTCGCCACCGAGACCCGCGCCGCCGCCGCCGGGGGTGTCACCACCATCTTCGAAATGCCCATCTCCAAACCCTGCTGCGCTACCGGCGAGTCCTTCCGCATGCGCAAAGCGCTGGCTGAGCGCGACTGCTATGTCAACTTCGGTTTGTACGGCGCGCCCGGCTTGCTCGACCGCGACGAAATCGCCGACATGGTCGACGAAGGCGCCATCGCCTTCAAGATCTTCATGACCGCCGCGCCTAAAGGCAGAGATGACGAATTCGAAGGCCTTTGCCTGCCGCATGTCCCTGAACTCTATCAAGCGCTGCAACTGGTCGCCGAGACCGGCTTGGTCTGCGCCGTCCACGCTGAAAACAACCAACTCCTGGAATGGCACACCGCTCAGCTCATCGCCGCCGGACGCAATGATGTGCCGGCCCACGGCGAATCCCGCCCGCCCCACGTCGAAGCCCTCGCCATCGCCACGCTGCTGACGCTCAACGAAGCCATCAACGCCAAACTACACATTGCCCATGTCAGCGGCGCCGACGCCCTGGCCATCATCCGCCGCTTCCAAGCGACCGGTTCAACCGTCAGTGCCGAGACCTGCCCACACTATCTATTCTTCACCGAAGCCGATCTTGCGCGCTGCGGACCCTACGCCAAAGTCAACCCACCGATGCGGGGGGCCGCCGATCAAGCGGCGCTCTGGGGTGGTCTGATCGACGGCGCCCTCCTGGCGATCACGACCGATCATTCGCCCTTCACCGTCGAAGAAAAAGAACGCGCCCGTACCGACATCTGGGCGACCCCGCCCGGCGCGCCCGGCGTCGAGGAGCTGCTGCTCGGCGTCATGCACGAGGCATTGACCGGCCGCATCAGCATAAACAAAGCCGTCGAACTGGTCGCGACCAACGGCGCCAAGCGCTTCGGCGTCTATCCCGAGCGCGGCCATATCGGCATCGGCGCAGCCGCCGACCTGGTGATCTACGATCCCAACGCCGAAACAACCATCCAGCGCGATATGCTCTTCAGCAAAGCCCGCGACTGCGACAAACTCTACGAGGGCATGACCTTCAAAGGCGCGATCGAGCGCACCATCGTCAACGGCGCAACCGTCTTTCAAAACGGCAAAATCACCGGCGCGCCCGGCGACGGCCAATTCATCCGCCCTTCCCGACAAGCCTTGTAGGGGCTACTCTGTGAATCGCCCATAACCGGAGCCGACACAATGAGCAGAATCAGCGGCATATTCAATATCCTCGCCACCCCCTTCAGCGCCGACTACGCCGTCGATTACGACAGCCTGCGCCGCCTGGTCCGCTTCCAGATGAATATCGGCGCCCAAGGCTTGACCATCCTCGGCGTCATGGGCGAAGCGGCCAAGCTCAGCATCGACGAGCGCCGCGCCGTTATGGATACCGTCGTCGAGACGGTCGCCGGGGCGATTCCCATTGTCGTCGGCACGAGCCACAGTCAGCTCTCGACCTGCATCGCCCTCAGCGAAGCGGCTTTCACGGCCGGCGCCGATGGTGTGATGATCGCCCCGCCCCCCATGGACGACAAATCCGACCCCGCCATCCTGGCGCTCTACAGCAAAATTGCCGAGACCATCAGCGGCGCCATCGTCGTGCAGGACTTCCCGCCCGTCAACGATGTCATCATGTCGCCCTCCGTCCTGGCCCGGATCGCCGAAGCCATCCCCAACGCCCGCACCCTCAAGCTGGAAGATCCGCCCCTGATGCAGAAGATCGACGCCATCCGGGGGGAGACCGACAAGTTCGAGATCTTCGGCGGCTTGGGCGGCATGTTCCTGCTGGAAGAACTGGCGCGCGGCGCTTCCGGCACGATGACCGGCTTCGCCTTCACTGAGATCCTCGTCGCCGTCTTCACCGCCTTCAAGGCTGGGCGCAAGGCGGAGGCCGAAGCCATCTTCGATAAGTACCTGCCGCTCATCCGCTACGAGAATCAGCCGCTCATCAATCTGACAATTCGCAAAGCCTTCCTGCATCGCCGCGGCGCCATCGCCGACCCGACGCCGCGCCCGCCTTTCAATCCCATCGACGCCGGCACCTACGCGGAAATCAGCTGGCTGCTCAAGCGCGTCGGCATCAACGACCCGACGCGGAAGCTGCCTCTGTGAGCGGACCGCGCCGGAGTTGACAGGCGCCTCGTACCGGCGAACGACCTGGTGGCTCGCCCCACCACAAAGATCACAAACGGCAAACAGACCAACTATTCCACCAGGGCATAACACTCCGGCAGCCCCTGCTCCACCAATTCGATGCCATGCGACCGCATGAACTCCCGCGAGGGCGCGCTGTGCTCCCAACTCGCGCCGATGATCACTTTGGGAATCTGATAACGCACAATCGCCCCGGCGCACATCAAGCAGGGGAAAGCGGTCGTATACAGCACCGTATCGGCATAACTCTCCTGCAAGCCGGCCGCCTTGATCGCCTCCATCTCCCCATGACTCAGGGGATCGTTGTTCTGGATCATCAAATTGCGCCCGCGTCCGATGACCTCCCCGCCACGCGCCAGCACAGCGCCATAAGGACTGCCGCCCTCGGCTTTGGTCACTCTCGCCTCTTCAATTGCCATCGCCATGAACTTGTCCATGTGCACCCCCCGGACTCTCTCCCCAATTGACAGCTTGTCGCTGCCGCCCTCAAGCGCCATCCCGGATCGGGAGTGGCAAATTCCGACTACATGATAACTTCGCTAAGCAAACATGAAAAACTCTGTGCCCTCGGTGTAATCGGTGGTTAAAAGCCTGTGCAGTGTCCGTTAAAGGTATTGTATCTGCAATATTCACCACCCCAGATCTCCCACAGCTTTCGGCTTCCTCGGGAAAGACGCTATAATCAGGCGGCGCATTAGAATGATAACAAGTTTTTTGAAAGGAAAAATAATGAGCGAAAACTTGAAAGAAACACATCAAGAGGTCAGCAAGAATCGACACGGCATCGCCACCGCCGCTGGCATCGCATTCTGCATTGCCTTTGGCTTGGTCACGCGAAACGACCTGCTTTTCGGTCTCGTCATGGCAAGCGTATATGGCGCCGGCATGAAGGCAGGCGTCAAGATCTCGCAAATGATCGACAAGAATCAGGAAGGTCCCGCGGTGCCGGCGAAAATCACCGGCCAGATTGCCTTTGCCATTCTTGTGGGGCTGATAATCGCCGTCGTGCAAGGCACCGGCGCCGTCACGCCCATGCAAGACGACAACATCATTATCGCCATCATCAAACACTTCTTCGACCTGCACGCTGCCGTCTTGGCCGGTATCGGCGCCCTGGTCGGCGGCTACCTGCACGGGATGCACTCCGACTAGCGGCGCAAGCACGTCGCCCCACCCTAGGGAGCAGTAAATTCCGACTACATGATAACTTCGCTAAGCAAACATAAAACTCTCTGTGCTCTCTGTGTCTCTGTGGTGAATTACCTTGTGTGGTGTTCGCTATAGGGATTGTATCCACGATCTTCACCACGCCAGAACTCTCACAGCTTTCGGCTTCCTCGGGAAAGACGCTATAATCAGGCGCGATCTCATTAGAATGATAACAAGTTTTTGGGAGGGCAAAATGAGTGGACAGGCAAAAGACCAACATCAAGAATTACGCAAGAGTAGACACGGTATCGCCACCGCCGCTGGCATCGCATTCTTCATTGCCTTTGGATTGGTCGCGCGCAATGACCTGCTCTTCGGTCTGGTGATGGCTACGATCTTCAGTTCGGGCTTGGGTATAGGCAGACGCATTTCCACACAGATAGCCGACAATGCGCCATCCGAAAACCTGATGCCAGCTAAAATCATCGGGCCCCTCGCCGGGGCCGTCGTCGTGGGTATCATCACTGCCCTCATTCTATCCGCTATCCAAAACGCGGTGGATGTCAGCCCGATGGAAGGCGACGACATTATCGCCACCATCGTCAAGTCTTTCTTCGACAGCACCGCGGCGCTGGCTGTTGCCGCCGGCGTCATAGTGGGTGGCTGGGTTCACGGGATGGCTTCGGACTAGCCGCCAAAGCCGATAGATCCATTCGATTCGCCGCGCCAACAAAAGTGGCAATACTAAAAATTTATGCTACAATGATAGTACTGACCAGTCAGTACTGGGCACGAGCATGGATACACCAAGCGACGACAAACGCTCAACCCGCGAGCGCATCCTCGACGCGGCCATGAACATCTTCAGCGCCAAAGGCTTCCACGATACCAAGCTGGACGAAATCGTCTCGGAAGCTAGCATCAGCAAAGGCTCGATCTATTTCCACTTCCCCAACAAGGAGAAACTCTTCATCGCCCTGGTCGATCAATTCGCCGATCTGATCGAACGGCGCGCCAAAGAAGCTATCGCGGGCGAGGCCCAAGGCATCCGCCGCGTGCAAGCCGCGCTGGAAGCCGTCCTCGAGACCTTTGGCAAATACCGCCGCCCCGCCAAGCTGCTCCTGGTCCAGGCGGTAGGCCTGGGCACCGTCTTCGAGCGCAAACGCATGGAAGTCAACGACCGCTTCGCCCGGCTCATCAAGACCTACCTCGACGAAGCGGTGGCCGACGGCTCCATCGCGCCGGTGGATACACACATCGTCTCACACGCCTGGATGGGCGCCATCTACAACGTGGTCATCCAATGGGTCTACACTGGCGAACCGACCAAGGAAGACATCATGGACGCCCTCCTGCCCCTGCTGCTCAAGAGCGTCGACTACGAGGACTGATTCGTGGACGCCCGAGCGCAGCACAATGCTCCGCTGAACCAGCGCTATGGACGGCTGCTGAGTTGCAGCATCCCCTGCAGCGGCTTGAACTTCGCCGGCTTCCTGGCGGCGGCTGAGGGGGGCGCGCGCTTCTACTGGGAGAGCCAAAGCGGCGCGGTCGCCTTCGCTGGATCAGGCACAGCCGTCGAGCTCATTGCCTGGGGCGAGGGGCGCTACCAGGAGATCGAAAGGCGCGCCCGTCAGCTCTTTGACGGCGCCTGCCTGCCCGACGGCGAAAACCGGCTGACCCGGCCGCAGCTCTTCGGCGGCTTCTCCTTCCGCGGCGATTTCACGCCCGATAACACCTGGTCCATCTACGCCCCCGCCATCTTTGTCCTGCCCCATTACCAACTGGTGAGCAGCAGCGGTCAGATGTGGCTGACGATCAACACGCAGATCCCACTGGACGAGGATCCTGCGCCGCTAATGCCCGACTTGCGGGCCGCCCTTCACGACAAGCTCGCCCAACTCAAAGCCGACGCGCCGGAGCTGCTCAACGCCGCTCAAAGCGACCTCGAAAGCATCGACTATCCCATGAGTGCCGACATGTGGGCGCGGATGATCACCAGCGCTACCGACCGGATCCGCGCCGGCCGTCTTAACAAAGTCGTCCTGGCCCGCGCGGCCGAGCTGCGCTTCAGCGGGCGGATTCGCATCCTGCCGATTCTGCGCTACCTGGCGAAGACCTATGCCGATTGCTATCGCTTTCTCTTCGAGGCCCGTCCCTATCACGCCTTCTACGGCGCCTCGCCCGAACTGCTTGTCTCTGTGCAAGGCAAGCGGCTTGCGACCATGGCGCTGGCCGGCAGCATCGGGCGCGGCTCATGCGTCGACGAAGATCAAGCCCTGGGCAAAGCGCTCATGAACAGCGCGAAAGACCGTCTCGAACATCAGATCGTCGTTGACAAGCTGCGCGACCGCCTGGCGCCGCTCACCGAGACGCTCGAAATCCCGCCGGTGGAACTGCTCAAACTCAGCAATATCCAGCATCTGAATACACCGATTTCCGGGGTCTTGAAACGCCCAATCGGCATCCTGCCCCTGGTCGAGGCCTTGCATCCGACGCCGGCCATGGGCGGCGATCCCCGCGAGGACGCCCTGCAACTCATACGCCAGCTGGAGCCGATACCGCGCGGCTGGTACGGCGCACCCGTCGGCCGCATCGACGCCCGGCTTGAGGGCGAGTTCGCCGTCGCCATCCGCTCCGCCGTCGCCCAGGAAAGCCGCGCCTGGATCTATGCCGGCGGCGGCATCGTCGCCGAAAGCCAACCTGATCTCGAATGGGAAGAATCCGCCCTCAAATTCCGCCCCATGCTGGATGCGCACGGAAGTGGTGAAAAATAGCGTGCCCAACCCCAACACACTCTACGCCAATATCTTCATCGATGCCCTGGTCGCCGCCGGTGTCACGCGCTTCTGCCTCTCCCCCGGCTCCCGACACACGCCGCTTGTCCTGGCCCTGGCCCGACATCGAGGGGGCATCGACATCAGCTCGCACCTCGATGAACGCAGCGCCGCCTTCTTCGCCCTAGGCCTGGCAATCGGCAGCGGCGAGCCGGCCGCCCTCATCTGCACATCGGGCTCGGCCGCCGCCAACTTCTTCCCCGCTATAGTCGAAGCGCATCAGTCCCGCCTGCCACTCATCATCCTCACCGCCGATCGCCCGCATGAGCTGCGCGGCAGCGGCGCCAACCAGACCATCGACCAGATCAAACTCTACGGCGATTACGCCGACTTCTTCGCCGACGCCCCCCTGCCCGAAGCTGAGACGCCCTCGGCCGTCCTGCGCCATCTGCGCGCGCTCGCCTTCCGCGCCACCGCAGCAGCGAAGAACCGACCCGGAGTCGCGCATATCAACTTCCCTTTCCGCAAACCCTTCGAGCCGGCAGTCGATGACAATCTGAAAATTGATCGACGCCCGCCGACGCAGTTCAGCGCGCCGAAAACGAATGCCAGCGCTGATCTGGCCGCGCTTCTGACTGACGATCTCTTGAGTCGCCGCGGCATCATCTATTTCGGGCATGGCGCCTGCCGGGGCGGAGCCGAACGAGACTCTCTGCTGCCTTGGGCGGGGCGTTTGTCCGACATCACCGGCTATCCCATCCTGGCTGAATTCACCTCCAACATGCGCTCCGCTGAGACAATCAGCGCCTATGAGAGCTTCATGACCGCGCCCGCCATCGGCTTCTCCCAGGTCGAGGTCGTCATTCGCTTTGGAACGCCGTCCCTTTGCAAGTCCATGCAGGACTTCCTGGCGGACGCGGAACTAGCCTGCCACATCTATTGCAGCCGCGCCGGTGAGTGGGCTGACGACACCCATAGCCTCACCCACCACCTGACCATCCATCCGGCTGATGTTTCGGCGCAGGACTGGGACGCTTTCCCTCCTGCGAAATCTCAGGACTGGCGCAGCCGCATGTTCCGTATCGATAATGAAGCCCGCAATACCATTGCCGGAGAAATCGCGAACGGCGAATACTTCGACGGCGCGGCGCTTCAGGACATCGTCGATCTCATTCCGCCCGATAGCGCGCTCTTCGCCGGCAACAGCCTGCCCGTCCGCCACCTCGATCAATTCGGGGGCGGGACCGACAAGCCGATCTTCGCCTGGGCCAATCGCGGCGCCTCCGGCATCGACGGCAATGTCTCGACGACGTTGGGCATCGGCGCGGCCCGCCCCGGCAACCCGCTCGTCGCTGTACTCGGCGATATCACCCTGTATCATGACCTCAACGGCTTGCTCGCTGCCCGGCGCTGTGGCGTACCGGTCACAATCGTGCTGCTCAACAACGGTGGCGGCGGCATCTTTCAGCGCCTGTCCGTGCGCCAATTCGAGCCGCACTTCAGCGATTATTTCATCACTCCGCATGGTTTGGATTTTAGCCACGCGGCAGCGCTTTACAGTCTCGACTACGTCCGCGCCGATGACCGCGAGTCATTCCGCGACGCCTTTCGCCGCTCAGTCGGCGCGGCGGGATCGGCGCTCATCGAAGTCCGCACCGACGCCATCGCCGATCTTCAGCGCCGCGCGGACATCATGGCTAAAGTCAAGCAAGCCATCAGCAAGCTCGACTTATAACCAAGCAACGAAACGACAGGAGGAGACACCCCATGACAACAACAGCCGAACAGCAAGCCCAGATCAAAACCGAAGACCTCATGCGTCTGGCCGATTGGCAACAGGTCAAGGCATACGATGACATCACTTATCACAGAGCCGAAGGCATCGCCCGCATCGCCTTCGACCGGCCGAACATCCGCAACGCCTTCCGCCCCAAGACCATCGACGAGATGACCGAAGCCCTCCTCCACGCCTGGCACGATGGCGAGGTCGGCCTGCTCTGGATCACCGCCAACGGACCCAGCACAAAAGACGGCATCTGGTCCTTCTGCGCCGGTGGCGACCAGAAAGTGCGCGGGCATTCCGGCTATGTTGGCGATGACGGCGTTCCCCGCCTCAACGTTCTGCAATTGCAGCGCTACATCCGCAATATCCCCAAGCCCGTGATCGCCGTCGTACCCGGTTACGCCATCGGCGGCGGCCACGTCCTGCATGTCTGCTGCGATCTCACGATCTCCAGCGACAACGCCATCTATGGGCAGACCGGTCCCATCGTCGGCAGCTTCGACGCCGGCTTCGGCTCCTCCTTCCTGGCCGCCCATATCGGCCAGAAGAAGGCGCGCGAGATCTGGTTCCTCTGCCGCCAATACAGCGCCGCCCAAGCCGAGGAGATGGGCATGGTCAACACCGTCGTCCCCCTCGCTGATTTGGAACGCGAAGCCCTTCAATGGTCCCGCGAAATCCTGAGCAAAAGCCCGATCGCCCTCCGATTCATCAAAGCCGGCATGAACGCCGAACTCGATGGGCAGACCGGGGTGCAAGTCCTGGCGGGCGATGCCACCATGCTCTTCTATATGACCGATGAAGGCAGCGAGGGCAAGAACGCCTTCCTCGAAGGCCGCAAACCCGACTTCAGCAAATTCCCCCGCCGTTCTTGAGTACGGCCGTAGCAGAGGAAGCGCGCGGTGGCAGGATTAAAAGCCCGGGTGAACCATAGGCCCGACAAGATATTTCTCGCGCATGGCGACTTGGGAATGAGCTTCGCCTACGCGAATCAATATGCATCGCGGGCCTGCGCTGCGATTCTGAGACATACACCGCTCGAGCCCGGCGACCGTGCGGCGATCCTGATGAAGAAACCCGTGCCATTTATCCTGACGCTGTTTGCCTTGATGCGGATGCGAGTCGTCAGCGTCCCGCTCAACACTCGGCTGACGGCGAGCGAACTGGCCTGGCAGATCCAAAACGTGGATTGCCGCCTCACAATCTGCGAACCCGAGACGCGGGCGCTGGCTGGCGAAGCAGGCGCGAATGTGATGGAAATGCCAAACATTGATCTGGAGGAGCCGGCTCCGCAGTACGGCGATTTTGGCATGATGAACCTGGACGACGATTTCGCCATCATCCATACCTCCGGCACCAGCGGACGACCCAAAGCAGCGATCTTAACCTACGGCAATGTCTATCAAAGCGCCGTCGCCTCCGCTCTGAAACTCGACACGATCAGAGGCGAACAATGGTTATGCCCACTGCCGCTTTACCATGTCGGTGGTCTGAGCATCGTCTTCCGTTCGCTGAATTATGGAACAGCGATCGAAGTGCTGCCGCCGGGCCCATTCGATGTACGCGAGACCAATAGGATACTAAGCGAGCATCCAATCACCATCGTCTCCCTCGTGCCGACCATGCTGCAGCGCCTGCTCGACGCCAAGACGCGCCCCTGGAACCCCCGCCTGCGCCTGATTCTGCTCGGTGGAGAAGCGCCCTCCCCCGAATTGCTCGCCCGCTGCGCCGCCGAGAATCTGCCCATCGCAACGACTTACGGTCTCACTGAAACAGCATCCCAAGTCGCCACCGCCTGGCCCGAGCTCGTCTACCGCAAACCGGGCACGGTCGGCAAGCCGCTCGATTTCACTCAAGTCCGCATCATCGACGAGGGGGGCGATGACGCCGCGCCCAACGTCCCGGGCGAAGTGCTCGTCAAAGGCGAGACCGTCATGCGCGGCTACTGCAATAATCCCGCCGCCACAGCAAAAGCCCTGCGCGATGGCTGGCTCCACACCGGCGACATAGGCTACCTCGATGAAGACGGCGATCTCTTCATCCTGCAGCGCCGCGAAGACCTCATCGTCAGCGGCGGCGAAAATATCTATCCCGCCGAGGTCGAGGACGTCCTGCGAAAGCACCCGGCCATCGCCGAAGCGGTCGTGTTGGCTTTGCCGGACGCCAACTGGGGCCAGCGCGTCGCAGCCGCCATCGAAACGCGCCCCGGCCAGTCCGCCACAGTCGAAGAGATCAGAGCGTTCGCGCGCAATCAGCTGGCGGGCTATAAGGTCCCGCGCCAAATCGTCTTCGTGGCCGCGCTGCCGCGCACCGCTTCCGGCAAGCTCCAGCGCCGCGAAGCCCGGAAAGCCTTCCCCGATGCGCCTCACAGCAAACCCTAGCGGACACCGCTACAACATCGACATCACCGGCGCCGGTCCTCCCCTGCTCCTGCTGCACGGCTTCACCGGCGATAGCAATACCTGGCGCGATTTCGCTCTGGACATGTCGGACGACTTCAAGGTCATCCGCCTCGACGTCCTCGGCCACGGCAAGAGCGACAAGCCCGCCCAAGCGTCAAGCTATCAGATGCCGGCGGTCGCGGCCGACATCATCGACCTGCTCAATCAACTCGAAATCACACGCGCGCGCCTGCTCGGCTACTCGCTGGGCGGCCGATTGGCGCTGTACCTGGCCCTGACTTTCCCCGAGCGTTTTGCCTCCCTCGCGCTGGAAAGCGCATCGCCCAGCTTGGCCGACGCCTGCGAACGCGCGGAACGCCGCCGCAATGATGAGGCCCTCGCCAGCAAAATCGAAGCGCGCGGCATCGACTGGTTCGTCGACTATTGGGAGAGCTTGCCGCTTTGGGCGTCACAGGCTAACCTGCCCTCGACAGTCCTGGCAGCGCAACGCAAGCAGCGCCTGGCAAGTGATCCGCGCGGACTGGCGAACAGCCTGCGCGGCATGGGCGCCGGCGCCCAGCCCAGCCTCTGGGGTGACTTGCCAAATCTGCGCATCCCGACGCTCTTGCTCATCGGCGCGCTGGACCACAAGTTTCGGAGAATCAACGAGTTGATGACAAAGACGATACCCGACGCCAGGCTGGTCCCCATCCCCTCCGCCGGACACAACAGCCACCTCGAAAATCCAACTGCCTTCGCTCAGGCCGTCCGCTCATTTCTGCAGGGCGTCTAAAGCGGCCTCGACGAAGCCATCGTATTGCCCGAGCATCCTCGTGGCGGCCTCAGCATCGGCAGCGAAGGTCGCGAAATGCGATAGACGCGCCGCGCCCCACAAGTCCCAATATGGTAGCGCGCTTGTCTCCAGCGTGTTGTTCAGCGAAAGATAATGCGCCGTATACAACTCCAGCGCCTCGCGCCCCAGCGCCCAGAGCATTTCCAGCCGGCTCTTGCCCAAGTCCGCCAGCGGATCGCCCAGCATGGCGTCTTCCCAGTCGACGATGCCGGTCAACTGATCGCCTTCCCAAAGCAGATTGCCGGGCCAAAAGTCGCCGTGCAGCAGAACGGCCGGGTTCCGGTGGATGTCGTCCCGCGCTGCCCGGATAGTAGCGCGAATCCGCGCGTCTCCCCGCCCAGAGCCTTCCAAATCAGCCGCCAGGACATCAGCCAGCCGCGGCAGAAACGACAACTGTGAGTCGACCGCATGAATGGCGCTGAGTGTCGACGCGAGCCCCCAGCAGAATTTCGACAGGTCCTCAGCCGCGAAACGGGGCGCGCCGCCCAGGAAGGAAGTGATGAGAAAAGACGGCTCATGGTCCTCCACTAACGCAAGCGGCCGCGCGACAGGCAGTCCCGTTCGATGCAGGCTTTCCAACAGTCGAAACTCGCCGCCGGCGATATCCGGGTTAGAAGCGCGATCGGCTTCGCTATGACTGAGCAGGACCAGCTGCTTGAGACCTTCTTCCGAGCCTACGCTCAACAGAGAGGCGCGGCGACTGAGAGGCCGGCTGCCCTGCAGCGTCCATTGCGGGTTTATGCAACTCAAGGCACGGCCGACTGCCTGCGGCCTGATATCCATAGTGACCTTCCCCGCGCAGCTTCACAAAAGACAAGCGGCAAAGAAACTCATGTTATCCTATAGACATTGTTGAAGCTGAGGAGCGGTCAGATGGAAATCATCAGTGTCAATCCCGTAGCGATATTGCTGGTAGCGATTGTGATTACCGCAATTCTTATCTACCGCCTAATGCGCTAAGCCCGCCTCAATAATTGACTCGGCTTGACCCCTGCCACTCACAACACCGAGCCGCCCGCTCCATCATCCACCAGCCTCCAGCGCGCTGGCAAATAGACGATGCCGCGATGCTCCATTCGCTCCAGAACCTCGCTGTGACCGTGCACATCAAATGTATAGGCATAGGACACGGAATCGATAACCGGCCCCGCCACTTCCCGCGCCACCACATCAATCCAGTACTGCCCGGGCAGCAAGTTGATATTCTCAATGCGGCATTCCAGGGCGGAGTCGGCCAGCAGCGGCAAATCGCGCCGCGTAGAACTGGGCACATCGACATAACTCACGACCGTGCCCGCCGGATCCACTATGCGCAGCGACAGGCGATAGGCCGATGTCGGCTCTTTGACCGCCAAGGCAATGCGGACATCGACCGTGTCTCCGGTAGAAAATCCGGCGACCTCACCGCCATTGACGATATCATGCAGCGAAATCCCAACGATGCGGAACGCCCCCGTGCCCTCCCGCAGGTCCGCCGCGAGCAACTCCTTCCCGGCGATCACCGTCGACCGGTCCATCGATCGTTCAAAATACGCGCTCAATATCTCGCTTGGCGAACCTTCCGCCGCCATCCGGCCGTCCTGCACATAGATCGCCCGATCACAGAGCCGTTCAATCGAATAGGGATTGTGGGTCACAAAAATGACGGTAACGCCGCTGGTTGAAAGTTCGTCCATGCGGTTCAGGCACTTCTTCTGGAAATTGACATCCCCGACCGAAAGCACCTCGTCAATCAGCAAGATATCGGCGTTGACATTGACCGCCACGCTGAAGCCCAGACGCGCTTGCATGCCGCTCGAATACTGCCAGACCGGCTTGTCCAGCCAGTCGCCCAACTCGGCGAAAGCTTCGACCTCGGGCATCTTCGTGTCCATCTGCCCCGACGAGAACCCCATGATCGCGCCGAGCAGCTTGATATTCTCGCGCCCAGTCAAATCACGGTGGATGCCGGCCGCCAATTCAATCATCGGGAAGAGCCGACCATTAACCCGCAAGCTGCCGTAAGTCGCCGGGCTGACGCCGGCGATCAGCTTGAGCAAGGTGCTCTTGCCCGCGCCGTTCCTGCCGACAATGCCCAGGGATTCGCCCTGCTTCACATCAAATGAGATCTCTCGCAGCGCCCAGGGTCCGTATGCCTCGCGCCCAAGCCCATTTTCCCCGCGCAACCGGTCGAAACGCCGCCGCAGCCAAGGACGCAAAGGCAAGCCATAACGCTTCCACACATCCCTGACCTGTATCGCGTATTCCCCGCTCATCACCCTTCTCTCCGCCGCCGCTGTCCGCGCTAAAGCACATCGGTAAAATAGCGCGACATAACCTCATACAGCGGATACGCCACCAGCAAACCCAGGCAAATCAAAACCAGGCTCGTCAATAGCTGCCCCCCGTCCGGCGCCTGCCCGAAAACCAGCACCCGGCGAAAACCGTCAATAATGCCCACCGCCGGGTTCAGCCTGTATACCAACTGCAAGTCGCTCTGCAACTCCTTGGCGGCATAGATGACCGGCGTGAGAATCAGCCAGACCTGCATAATATGCTGGATGCCATGCAGCATGTCGCGGCGGTAAATCGTGAAGGCGGCGATGCCTATGCCGACGGTCCAGCCCAGCAGGATCGTCAATACGATCAATAGGGGCAGCCACAACCAGGCGGCGCTGATCGGTATCCCGAAAAGCAGAAGCGTCACTGCCAAAACGACCCCGGCCATAACAAAGTCAAAAAAGGTCGTCAAAACGACAACGAAGGGGATAATCTGCCGCGGCATCGGCATCTTGCGCAGCAGAACGCCGTTCGCCAACACGCCATGCGGGATGCGCACCGCCGTGCTCTGAAACAATGTCCAGGGGACCGTCGCGGCGAAAGTAAAGACCAGGCGCGGCGCACCCTCCGTATCCACATTCACCAGCCCGCCGAGAAAACTGTAGATCACCGTCGCCAAAATCGCCGGGATAATCGCCCAAAGCGGACCCAGAAACGTCCGGCGATAACGCGCACGTATGTCGCGCCCCACCAGCGAAATCAGCAGATTCCAGTAACCCAGCCACCGCTCGGCCCCGCTCCGCGCCGGATTGTTATTCGACCACTGGCTCATTAAAAATCGGCTGACTTCCCTCGCGAATCACCCGCCCATTATCGCCCCTTACGCAGATTTTTACAGCCGAAAATCCCCCCGCCCTCAACACTTGTAAGGCTTGTCCGATACTGGCGGCCTGGCGTTTGATTCCAGCTTGCCTCCGCGGTTCGTCCTGATCATTTTCCGCTGTATCCCGGCACTATGGCGATTCGCGAGCGAGCAGCAATTGGCGGAGCGATTGTTAGCTTTGCGTTTGCGCATTGTCCGACATTGTCCATTGTCGGACAAAGAAAAATTTTTTTCGGACAAATGGCATAGTTTTTCGGCTGAAACGGACAATATGCCGGGAGCTGCTGGTATGATTTTGGTTTGCATACGAGCCGGCGCCAGAGAGCCCTGAAAAACCCCATGCTGACCCGGTGAATCGGCAAGTATATACATACAGTATAGATACGGGGGGGGGGGGTACCCCCTCGGTCGGGCGGCGAAAGCGGAAATCCGAGGACGGAATCCGCTGAGAGCCGAGATTGAGCGCATGAGACAGTGAAGGCCATAGGGACAGTGTATCATCATTCTGAGCGGAAGGGAAGAACAAATGTTCATGTATTCCGTACTGGTTTTTACCTCTCGCCAGCCCTCTCCTCCTCATCTCTAGTGGCGTGTAGGTCGCGTAGACAGCACTAGGCCGCCGACACAGCCACTCCTGGCGGACATCCCAGCAAGCTAGGGTCGCCCACCAGTAACAAAGTGTGCTTTGGGCGACCTGCGCGGACAACCCGACGAATTCGCAAACAGCGAAAAAAATCTCTGTGGCGAATAAAAACCTGTCACGTCCCCACTCGCCGCAGCAACTCCGACATCTGCCCCAGCGCATCCTCATACGTCCCCCGCTCCCCATACAAAGCATCGCCATAACACACGCTGACAACCGAGTCGCGATAGACGGGAAACATCATCTGAAATGTCGCCGCCAGAAAATGCCGCCTGTCAGCGTCTCGATAGGCGCGCACGATCGGGTTGCGCAGCGCCCGCCGCGAAATCAAGCCGCCGACCGCTACCGGCAGAATCGCCAAGCCGGGCACATGCCGAGCGAAAATCGTCATGCTCCGCGACCAGCCCGCCAGCGACTCCCGCGCCAAGTCAGGATACAAACCGGGATCCGCCTCGATCTCCCCCCGAGGATAGAGCAGCAGCGAGCCGCCGGCCCGCAAATGACGCAGCGCGGCCCGCATCGCCCCCTGCGGCCGATCAGGCTCGACCACGATGACATGACGCCGAAACTGACTCAAGCCGGGCAAGATGCCGAAGTCATGCGCCATCAGCAAGGTATCCCGCCGCGGAGACGACATCAGCAGCGAATGCGCATCCCCCAAGCCGGCGTGATTCCCCACAAACAGAACCGGTCCCGATAAGGGGATGTTTTCCGCGCCGTGAATATGAATGCCCGCCGCGCCAATGTCCAGCAGCCACTCGCTGGCGCGCTTCAAATCGCCGTCCCGCGCGATCATGCTTTCCATCTTCAAGCCCAGCCGCGTCAGCTCGAGGACGAAGGGGGCGCAGGCGATGTGGAGGGCGGCGTTGATGAGCCGGCTGTTGAAGCAGAAGGCTTCGACGACTGAGGTTGACATGGCTTGATATAGTGTAAAGCAACCGGGTCGGAGCCGGACGGGTAACTTGGCCAAGGCAATTCACGTATAGCTATGTAAGAAGGCAAGAAATCTTGGGAGTGATAACCCTAGAGTAGCAGGCGTCCTCAAGATAAACAGGCTGGCAATGCTCACAGCATCTGCTAAATTCGATTGCGCCGGAATCCAGAAAGTGCCATTGCATCCGCCAAGCCGCTATCGGCAGCCAGAGAGAATCGGTTCGGACCCAGATTACTCCTGAGTCAACTAGGATGAGACATGCCAGCAATCATATCGGATTTTCTGAAGCTGTTTCTAGACAGGCGGGTTTCGCTGGCATCCAAGTTTCTGTTCATTGCTCTTGTGGGCGTTTACCTTGTGCTGCCCATCGACTTGATACCAGATTTTCTTTTGCCGCTAGGTATGGTAGACGATGGCGGCTTGATCCTGGCAGCAGTTGTCGCGTTTACGCGCCATGCTCGCAACCAGGTTGAAGATAGCGATGGTTCGGCGGCATCCGGCAACTATGACACCGTCTTGGCGCCGTCGGCCCTTCCATCTGAGGCAGAAACGGGCCGCGAAATTGCACTTGCGGAAAATGAGCCTGCCAGCCCCACGGAAGCACAGCGCTCGGTCTATATCCAGCGCGAGTATCACCGTGGGGGAACGAACTACGGCTGTCTGGGGCTGTTTGCCCTGCTGATATTCTCCCCGTTTGTAGGGATGGCGATTCTAGTATTGTCAAGCGGCATGGCGCTTAGCGGACTCATTGCGCCAATCATCGACCTGTTTGATCTGCCGGCGAGCGCCAATGTAGTTTCCGGCCGTACTATCGTCCAAAGTCTGCATGGGCTGGGACAATTGGTGGCGGTACGCGGAGAATTCGTAAAATCAGATGTCCAAGTGTCGGTCCAAGAAGGATTTCTCAATTCCGGTTATCACAGCGCCAATCATGTCGCTGTCGGCGTCATTGAAGCGGGGGTGGACATTACGCGATTCGCCAGCGAAGACTTACGTTTTGATTTGGAGACCGGCGTCATCACTTTGACCTTGCCGGAGCCGATGATTACCAGCTGCAACATTGATCATATTGACCAATACGAATACTCGGTCTCACTGTTGCAGAAGGACTGGGATACAGTGCGGCAATTGGCAGAATACGACGCCATCATTCAGTTTCGGCAGGACGCGCTGGAAGGTGGGATCCTTAACAGAGCCAAAGAGGATATCACCTATCGTCTGGGTACTTTCGTCAATACATTAACCGGTTCCCCGGTGGATATCGAGTTTAAGGAGAACTCGAACGGCAATGTATTCGGTGATACCTGTCTGCCCGACGTACCAGGAGGTTGGCAATTCGATGCTGAATCCGGCGAGTGGGTCCGAACTGAATGAGCCTCACCCCCCGCCCGTCATCAGCAAACCCAGATGCTCAATATCCACGTCTACATTCTCCACCTCGCCGACGATCCGCCCCTCATACATCACCGCGATCCGGTCCGACAGCGCGCGGATCTCATCCAGGTCCTCACTAATCAACAAGATCGCCGTGCCCTGGTCCCGCTCCGTCAGCAAACGCTGATGAATATACTCGGTCGCGCCGATGTCGACGCCGCGGGTGGGCTGGGCCGCGATCAAGACGCCCGGATCCCGCGATAGCTCCCGCGCCAGCACCAGCTTCTGGATATTCCCGCCCGAAAGGCTCTTCACCAGCGTCTCCGTGCTCGGCGTCTTGATCTCATAGGCCTTGATCGCCTCGCGGCAGGCATCGCGGATCTTGCGGAACTGCATGAAGATCTTGCCCCAGGTGAACTTCGGATGACCGTGATCTTGCAGCACATAATTCTCCGCCACGCTGAATTCCTTGATCACGCCGTCAATCATCCGCTCCTCGGGGATGTAGGACAAACCCATCGCGTTCAGCGTGGACGGGTGCGCATTCGTGACATCGTTGCCGTCGACCGTGACGCTGCCATCCGTAACCGGCCGCAAGCCGGTGATGCACTGCGCCAGTTCCTGCTGCCCATTGCCCGATACGCCGGCGATGCCGATGATTTCACCGGCGCGCAAACGCAGCGATACCTCGTCCAGGCCGACAGTGCCGCGGTTGCTCAGCGCGCTGACCCCATCCAGAATGAGCCGCTCCTCGCGCGGATCCGGCGCGTTCTTCTCATACTCCAGCAGCACGGGCCGCCCCACCATCATCTCAGCCAGTTTGGGCCGCGTCGCTTCGCTCGTGGGGATGGAGTTCACCCGCCGGCCATCCCGCAGCACCGTGACGCGATGGCTGATCTCCAGCACTTCATGCAGCTTGTGAGAGATGAATACCAAGGCGTGCCCGTCATCCGCCAATTGCTTGAGGATGCGGAACAAGCCGTCCACTTCCTGCGGCGTCAGCACCGCCGTCGGCTCATCGAGGATCAGCAGCGCCGCGCCTTTATACAGTGCCCTTAATATCTCCACCCGCTGCTGCTCGCCAACGGCAAGCTGCCAGATCGGCAATTCCGGATCGACTTTAAGATTATAAATCTCGGATAATTCCTGCACGCGCTCGCTGACGACGTCAAGATCGAGGCGCGCGCCGCGGGACGATTTCATGCCCAGCGCGATATTCTCCGCCACCGTCAGCGACGGCACCAACATGAAATGCTGATGAATCATGCCGATGCCATGCTGTATCGCGTCCTGTGGATTGCGGATCGTCGTCTCCGCCCCGTTGATGCGGATCTGCCCCTCGTCCGGATGGTACAAACCGTAGAGCATCTTCATCAGCGTCGATTTGCCCGCGCCGTTCTCGCCGAGCAGCGCGTGGATCTCGCCCGATCGCACCTCGAAATCGATCTTGTCCGCCGCCAGCACACCCGGAAAACGCTTGACGATCCCGGTCATCTCCAACTGGTTGATCGGCTCATGCCCAGTAGACAGCAGGTTAGAACTCAACTTACCCTCTCAACATAGCTAAGGATGCAGGGGCGATTGACGGACTATGTCGGCGGTCGGTGTCTACGCGCCCCTGTGAATCGCCCATCATAATCTAAGCCTCTAACGCGGGGCGACCCGGACGATCGCCCCGATTGACTGAATTACTTATGGCGTCGATCTAACCCGCGAACTCCATGACCAAACCGCCATTCGCCAGCGTCAAAACGTAAGACTCGCCGCCGAGCACGCCCATCTGGATATGGTTGATCATGTCGGCCAGGATGACCTCCCACTTGTAAATCTGGAAGGCGACGGCGGAGTCGCCGGCAAGCTCGGCCTGGCTGGATTGCGTGCCGAACCAGCGCGCGCCGTTCTCAATGCCGACGGCGATGGCGCCAACGACCATCTGCGCCGTACCGGTCAGGATATCGGCGCCATTGGCGATATGGGTTTCGGCCGCCTCGGTCGCCAGCGGGACATCGCTGAAGGACTGGATGTACACGACGTTGACCGTTGCATCCGGGTTGGACGCGCCGACACCCGCCACGAAGCCATCGACATAGAGCTTGGCATCGCCCACTTCGATCGGACCAACAACGCCGATGACGTTCGATTCCGTCATCAAACCCGCGATCACGCCGTTGACGAAGCCGCCTTCATCGGAGGCCGCCGTGTAGGCGAACACGTTGTCCAGGCCGAAGGTGTTCTCGTCCGTGCCCCAGGCGAAGCTGACTTCGGGGAATTCCGCCGCCAGTTCTTCGACGACTGAGCCGAACTGCGAGCCATGGGCGATCACCAGATTGTAGTTGCCCGACGCCGCCCATTCGCGCAAGGCGACAGCCGCGTCATCGACGATAAAGGTGCCGTCCTGGAAATCGAACTGGAAGGCGTCCTCACCCATTTCCGCTTGAATGGCCATCAAGCCGTCATAAATGCTCTGGCTGAAAGCGAGGTCGTTGGTCGCGCTGGGCGCAACCGCCGCAACACGAAAGACGTCTTGCGCCATGGTCGGCATCACCCCGATGAACAGGGCGACAATCAGGGTAAGCAGTAGTGCTTTCTTCATGGGTCTTCTCTCCTTTAATGGATACTTGGCTTTATACCGGGCGACACCGCCCGAGAATAAACAATCGCGTGTCTTCGGCTCCCGCCCGCCAAGACCTAGCCATCACTGCCTTCATCATCCTCTTCTTCAGCCATTTCCTCTTCCATCATCTCCGGGATCGGCGCGATATCGCCCGAGACGATGCCAGCGATGGTCTCATCCGCAATCGCCATCAATTCGTCGCTGATTTCGAAGTCCTTGTCATATTCCATTACGAGTCCTTCGTTTTCGAGCGTCAGCTTATAATATTCGCCGCCCAAAATGCCTTCCTGGATCTTGCTGATCATGTCCAGCAAAAGGATATCCCACTTGTAAATCTGGAAGGCAACGCCGATGTCCTCGGATAGATCATCCTGGCTGGCATCAGAACCGAACCAAAGCACATCATTGGCCACGGCGACGGCGATAGGTCCGACAACCATCTGGGCTGTGCCGGTCAAGACGTCCGCTCCGTTTGCGATATGCGTTTCGGCCGCTTCGGTCGCCAGCGGGACATCGCTGAAGGATCCGATGAATACAATGTTCACCTCGATATCTTCATCGACGGAAGCGACCCCGTTGGCGAAGCCATCGGCATACAATTTGCCATCGCCGACTTCAATCGGTCCGACCAAGCCCACCACGCCGGTCTCGGTGAGGTGCGCCGCCAGAACGCCATTGAAGTACCCGCCTTGGTCAGAAGCGGCGGCATAACTGTACACGTTGTCCATGCCGAAGGTGTCTTGCCGCGTGCCCCAGGCGAAGGACACATCGGTGAATTCAGCGGCCAGTTCCTCCACAATGGGTCCGTATTGAGAGCCATGCGCGATCACCAGTTGAAAATCGCCAGAGGCGGCCCAGTCACGCAACGCGACGGCGGCGTCATCCACGATATACGTGCTGTCCTGAACGGTGAACTCAAAAGCCTCTTCACCAAGTTCCGCTTGAATCGCCACCAGCGCGTCATACATGCTCTGGCTGAAGGCAAGGTCATTGGTAGCGCTCGGCATCAAAGCCGCAATGCGGAATACGTCATCATGCGCCTGCGAAACGACGCCGGTTAACATACCGACAATTAACATACCGACTATGAATATCTTTTTCATGATGTCTCCTTCACATCAAAACCATTATTTCCAAAACACAGTTTTGCTGAGCACATCCTATTCCCCGCGCTCGTAAGGCCGCGTCAGCGCCGTCGGCTGCTCCTGCCGCTTGCTGGCGAAAACCAGCGCGATGATCGTGATCACATAAGGCGCCATCACCGCAAACTCCGACGGTATATCCGCGCCGATCACCTTGATCTGCAATTGCAGCGCATTCACGAAACTGAAGAGCATCGCGCCGGCCGCCACCGCCCAGGGCCGCCAGCCGCCGAAATACACCAGCGCCACCGCGATGAAACCCTGCCCCGCCGTCAGATTCTGCTGGAACAGGTTGATCAGCGCGATCGACAGCGACGCCCCGGCCAAACCGGCCAACATCCCGCCTATCGTCGTCGTGGCATAACGCACCCGCGCCACGCTCACGCCCATGGCATCGGCCGCTTCCGGGTTCTGCCCGACAGCACGGATCATCAAGCCGAAAGTCGTATTGTTCAGCACATAGGCCGAAATCGGCACCAAGGCGAAAGCCACATAGACCAGCAGATTGTGATTGAACAAGATCTCGCCCAGGATCGGCAGGTCGGTCAAAACCGGGAACTCAATCCGCGGGAAGCCCCTCACCGACTTGGGCGTGCCAACCCACTGCTGAAACAGCAGCTCGCTCAAACCCAAGCCGAAGAGATAGACGCCGATGCCGCTGATGCCCTGCTTGGCTTTCAAGGTCACGCTGACAAAAGCCATCGCCAAACCCATCAGACCGCCGATGATCAACGCAATCAGCACCCCCCAGAGCAAGCTCACCGGCTCGCTCATCGAACCGGCCTGCTGCGCGGAGAACACGGCGTAGAATCCACCGAAGGCGCCCATCAGCATCATGCCGTCGACGCCCAGGTTCAGCACCCCGCTGCGTTGCGCGAAAGTCTCGCCCAGCGCCGCGAAGATATAGGGCGTCGCCAGCCGAATCGCCGAGGCGAAGACGCTGGCGGTGAAAATGTCATCCAGCCCCATCAGCCGTCATCCTCCGCCGCTTCGTTCTCGTCGGGTTCTTCCGCAACGCTTACGCGCCGTTTGCTGCGCTGCAGGATGAAGATCTCGCTGCTGACGACGAAGACCACAACCAAGCCGTTCACCGCCGTGATCAAGGATGCCGGCACGCCCAACTCCCGCTGCATCTTCTGCGCCCCGACCAGCAAACCGCCGAAGAAAGCCGAAGCCGGGATCGCCCCGATCGGGTTCAGCCCGCCGAACAGCGCCGCCACAATCCCATTGAAGCCGGCCGACCCGGTGAAGCCCGCCGGCGAGCCGTCCGTCTGCAAGCGATACTGCAAGCCCAATACCTGCACCACGCCCGCCAAACCGGCGAAACCGCCCGCCAAAAACATCGAAAACATCATCTGCCGCTTCACGTTGATGCCGGCGAAACTCGACGCCCGCTGATTCTGGCCCACCGCGCGAATGCGATAGCCCAGCGATGTGCGCCACAGAAATATATATATGATGACCGCCAATACAATCGCGATGATCAAACCCCAATGCAAACGCGTCCGCGCGAAGAGCCAGGGATCGCCAAGCGGCAGCGACAACCTCGGCAATTGCGCCGCCGTAACCAAACGCGCCGTCTTGGGAATGTTGTTGAAACCCGCCTCCGCCGGATCCAGCAAGATGCCATTGAGCAGGAAGTTCATCATCTGCACCGCGATCTGATTGAGCATGATCGTGCTCAAGATCTCGTTCACGTCAAAATAAGCCTTGAGGAACCCGGCCAACCCGCCATATAGCGCGCCCATCAGAAAGCCGCCCAGCAGCGAACACGCCACAATGATCAAATCGAAGGCGCCGCGCTCTTTCGCCAGCTCGGCCGGGATCCGCGCTTCACCCAAGACCAGGGCGACCGTTACGCCGGCCAATGCCCCTGCGATCATCTGCCCCTCGCCGCCGATATTGATCATGCCGCCGCGGAAGGCGATCGTGATGCCGATACCCACAAAAAGAATCGGCGTCGCCTTGACCAAAGTCTCGGCCAGGGCGTTCTCGCTGCCGACCGCGCCCTCAAGCATGGCGGAATACGCCGCCAGCGGGTCCGCGCTCAACGCCACCAGCAAAATCGAGGCGACCAACAGCGCCAGCAGCAGCGCAATCACCACCGGCGAGAAATCAACCAGACGATTGAGCCGCGCCGCCCAGGCGCTTTGCGAGACTCGGTTCACAACACACTCAGTTCAATAGTGAGTTCAAATTCCGCCATGCAGCACAGGCGCAGGACGCCCCATGTCACACAGCGCATATAGTATGCCGTGGATTTTCCAATTCGCCAAATCCTTATCAAATCTGTAGGGGCGATTCGGTCGCCCGCCTTCTCTGTGCCTCTGTGGCCAAATCCCTCGGCGGCAAAAAATGTTTGAAGCGATTCCCCGTCTCAATTCAACTCAAATGTCGACTATAATGATTATTATGAAGACCATTCTATTCCCGCCTGCGCAATGACCATCTTCCCAAGCTATGCCCTGGGCGATTACAAATTTCGCGCCGGTACGCCCCACCCCTTCGGCGCCACCGTCGTCCCTGACGGCATCAACTTCGCCATCTCTTCCTGCAACGCCGCCTCATGCAGCCTCGTCCTCTTCCAAAAAGGCGCGGAACTGCCCCTCATCGAAATCCCCTTTCTCGATTCCTTCCGCACCGGCGATGTCTACGCCATGACCGTCATCGGCCTCGACCCGGCCGAAATCGAATATGGCTTCCGCCTCGACGGCCCCTACGACCCGCCGGCCGGCCACCGCTTCGACGCCCAGCAGATCCTCCTCGATCCCTACGCCAAAGCCATCGGCGGCCTCGAGCGCTGGGGCCTCCCCGGGGTCAGAAGCGGCATCTACCCCTACCGCGCCCGCCCCTGCCTCGACGACTTCGACTGGGAGGGCGACCAGCAACTGAATACCCCGCTGGAAGACCTCGTCATCTACGAAATGCACGTCCGCGGCTTCACCGCCCATCCCTCCGCCGATGTCAAGGCCCCCGGCACCTACGCCGCCGTCATCGAGAAGATCCCTTACCTGCTCGAGCTCGGCGTCAACTGCATTGAGCTCATGCCCGTCTTCGAATTTGACGAGCTCGATAACGACAACGAAGACCCGGAAACCGGCGCGCCCCTGCAGAACTTCTGGGGCTACAATCCCATCGGTTTCTTCGCGCCAAAAGCCGCTTACTCCGCCTGCGGCCAACCGGCCCGGGAACTGAAACAGCTCGTCAAAGCCTGCCATGCGCATGGCATTGAAGTCTGGCTCGATGTCGTGCTGAACCATACCGCCGAGGGCAATGAAGAAGGACCCACCATCTCCTATCGCGGCATCGACAACAATATCTACTACCTGCTCAAGCCGGACGGCAGCTACCACAATTTCAGCGGCACCGGCAACACCTTCAACTGCAACCACCCCATCGCGCGCGTCCTCCTGCTCGAATGCCTGCGCTATTGGGTCAGCGAGTTCCATATCGACGGCTTTCGCTTCGATCTCGCCGCCAGCATGGGCCGCGACCCGCAAGGCAATCCCGATCCCAACCCGCCCCTGCTCGAAGTCCTGGCTTACGACCCCATCCTGGCCCATACCAAGCTGATCGCCGAAGCCTGGGACGCCGGCGGCCTCTATCAAGTGGGCAGCTTCCCCGCTTACGGCCGCTGGGCCGAGTGGAACGGGCGCTATCGTGATGACCTGCGCCGCTTCGTCAAGGGCGATCCGGGCCTGGTCGGCGCGATGGCGGCCCGCATCCAGGGCTCGCCCGATATCTACAGCGATCGCGGACCGCGGGCCTCGGTCAATTTCATCACCTGTCACGACGGCTTCACGCTGCGCGATCTCGTCTCCTACAACGAAAAGCACAACCTGGCCAACGGCGAGGACAATCGTGACGGCAACGACGCCAACTTAAGCTGGAATTGCGGCGTCGAAGGCCCTACCGACGATCCCGCCATCAATGAGCTGCGCCTGCGGCAGATGAAAAACTTCCTCAGCCTGCTCATGGTCAGCCAGGGCCTGCCCATGCTCTTCATGGGCGATGAAACCGGCCAGAGCAAAGGCGGCAACAACAACAGCTACTGCCACGACGGTCCCATCAATTACTTCGACTGGGACCGGCTCAATACGCACAAGCCCCTCTTCACCTTCGTCCGCAACCTCATTCGCTTCCGCGCCGCCAACCCGGTGCTCCGCCGGCGCGACTTCCTGAGTTTCCACGCCGAACCCACCGGCAACGGCGGCCTGACCTGCGACAGCGTCTCCTACCACGGCCGACAGCCCTGGGCGCCGGACTGGTCGCACGACAGCCGACAGCTGGCCGTCCTCTTCTGCGGCGCAAACGGCCGCAATAGCGAGGCCCCGGCCGACCTCATCTACATCATCATGAACGCCCACTGGGAAGCCGCCATCTTCGAATTGCCCCGCCTCCCCGGCAAACTCGCCTGGAGCCTGTCCGTCGATACTGGCGCCCCCGCGCCCGAAGACAGCTTCGCCCCTGGCCGAGAACGCCTGCTTGCAGACCAGCATGAGCTGCCCGTCCGCGAGCGTTCGGTCATCATCCTCCTCGCCCGCTAATTCAGCCGACCATGCAAAACCTTTGTGACCTTCGCGCCTTTGCGCCCTTTATGGTAAAAAATCTCTGTGCCCTCTAAATAACTCGGTGTACTCGGTGGCAAAAGAATGACCCTGTTCCTCGACATCCTGGCAGACCACTGCCGCAATCAACCCGATAAACTCGCCCTGCAATTCATCGGCGGTCCCCCCGTCACTTACGGCGATCTGGCGCGGTCGGTCAATCGCAGCGCCGAATACCTGCTCTCGCTGGGCATCGAACCCGGCGATCGCGTCGCCGTGCAATTGCCCAAGTGCCTGCCCTTCATCACCTTTCATCTGGCCGCCATGCAAATCGGCGCGATCTTCCTGCCGCTCAATCCCGCCTACCCGCCCTCCGAGCTGCGCTACTTCCTGGCCGATTCCGCCGCCCGCCTGCTTATCGCCGATGCCGAAGATCAGGCCAAACTCGATCCCATAACCGCTGCCTTGCCCGACCATCAAAAGACCACGTATATCCACAAACCGGGCGACAGCGGCGCGGACTGGCTGCCGGATTACTCAGCCGAGCGCGACTACCTCTTGCCCAGCGATCCCGACCAGACCGCCATGATGCTCTACACCAGCGGCACCACCAGCCGCCCCAAAGGCGCGCTGATCAGCCATGGCAACCTGACCGCCAACATCAGCGCCCTGCACCAAGCCTGGGGCTGGCGCGCGGACGATGTGCTGCTGCACCTCCTGCCCATCTTCCATGTGCACGGCCTGGTCGTCGCCCTCCACGGCGCCCTGCACGCCGGGGCGACTGCCATCCTCTGCCCGGCCTTCGACGCGGCTCAAGCCCTGGATTTGCTGCGCTCGCGGCGCTTTTCGGTCTTCATGGGCGTCCCGACCATGCACCGCCGCCTCTATCAACTGGCGAGCGGGGGACGCATCGACCTCAGCCACATGCGCCTGATGACCTCCGGCTCCGACCGCCTGCCCGATGACCTCTTCTTCGGCTACCAAGAGACCTTCAACGTGGCGCTGCTCGAGCGCTATGGCATGACCGAAACCGGCATGAACCTGTCCAATCCGCTGCAGGGCGAGCGGCGCGTCGGCTCGGTGGGCAAGCCCCTGCCCGGCGTCTCGGCCCGCATCGTCGACCCGGAAACCGAGGCGCCCCTGCCCGATGGCGAGGTCGGCGAAGTGCAGATCAAAGGCGCGCACGTATTCCAAGGCTACTGGCGCCAGCCGGAGAAAACCGCCGCCGCTTTCAGTCCCGATGGCTGGCTGCGCACCGGCGACATGGGCCTGCGCGAGCCGGACGGCTACTACACGCTCAAGGGACGCGCCAAAGACCTCATCATCACCGGCGGCCTTAATGTCTACCCACCGGAAGTCGAGCTCGCGCTGATGGAGCATCCAGCCGTGGCGTCCTGCGCCGTCATCGGCTGCCCCGACGAAGAATGGGGCGAGCAAGTCGTCGCCGTCATCATCCCCCAGGCCGGCGCAACGGTGGACGAGGCGGCCATCTGCGCTTTCTGCCGCGAGCGTCTGGCGGGCTACAAAGCGCCGCGACGCGTGCTTGTCACCGATGACTTCCCGCGCAACGCCCTCGGCAAAATCCAAAAGGCCAAGCTGCGCGCCCAATTCTGCGCCTGATTCCTAGCGTTTTGAGTTCGCCTTTGCGACTCGTACAATTATCGCATCAGCAAAAGCGCTGAAAGGTGCGGACAAGACATGGAAGTTAGCGAGCGAATCATAACAGCCGAGCGATTCTTCGAGTTGATGGAGCAGCCTGAATATCTCGATCGCGTGATTGAACTTGTCGAAGGAGAACTCATCGAGACATCCAAGCCGACCCGGATACACGGAATTGTCGCAGCGCGGTTGACAATGAAGATCGCCAGTCATGTCGACGAGAAGGACCTCGGCGAGGTGAGTTCCGGTGATGCCGGCTTCATCCTGGAGCACGACGCCGGCGGGCGCGATACCGTTCGCGGCTTGGATATCGCCTTTGTCAGCAACTCAAGAATTCCAGATCCGCCGGACTTCACCTGGTACGAAATCGGACCCGACCTCGCTGTCGAAGTGATTTCACCCAATAACAACGCCGGCGATATCCGTCTCAAAGTCATGCAGCTACTGAATGCCGGCACGCGCCTCATCTGGCTGGTCTATCCCGAAAGCCGCACCGTAACGGCGTATACACCGGACGGAGCAAGGACCTTCCACGAAGACGACACCCTCTCCGGCGGCGATGTTTAGTGGTGTTTCTGAAAGCTACTCAACTTTTCCCGTCCGCCCCATTCCCCCGTCGCGCCGGACACTTGCGCGGCAGCTTCTTCGGCGGTCTCATTCCGAGTTGATGACTTCCGCTTCTGCCCGCTTGGTCCAAGTATCGTTGCGAGCGGGGTCACGGGGCGTCGGCTCTGGCACAGGTACGCCGTGTTTCATAAGGAAATAGATATAATCTTCGCGGACGGTCTTCAGCGCCTCTATCGCGCCTTCAGCTGTATCCCCCTGCGCGAAGCAAGAAGGCATCTCGGGCACAAATGCGACCCAGACAAGATTCCCGTTTTCATCATCTTCCCGCTGAACGCCCACTTGATAACCGCGGGCCGCCAGCGCGACAGCCTGGTCGAGCAATTCTTTGTTCATGGTTTGTCCCGCTCCAATTCATTTAGTTCATCAATTATAGCAAGCAGGCGATTGACGATATAGATTCTGACGGGATCGGCGGATGGAATAATCAGATTCAAATGCCGGAATTCCGAATGTATGAAGAACACATGACTTCCGCGTCCCCGTTCAGTTTCTTCTACGAAACCAGCCCATCGCAATACTCTCACAACATCGCGTCTTGACCAGTTGCGCTGTCGCTGACGCATCTGCGCCAGTATTCTCTCTGCCTTCGGAGGCATCTACGACTTATTGCCATTCCCGCCATTTGAGCGCGCCCGCCGGGCCGGGCGCTTGCGCGGCAGCTTCATCGGCAGCTTGTGCCGGCGCAGTCCATCAAACTGATAGAGCGCGTTGGCCACCGCTCCCGCCGTCGGCACCAAGCCGATCTCGCCGACCCCTTTGGCGCCGTAGGGTCCATAGGGATCGGGCACTTCCACGCCGATGACTTCCATCTCCGGCATGTCCTTGGCCCGCAGAATGCCGCATTTGCGCAGCATCGTGCTCTTGGGGTGGCCGCCCTCCATCGGCAGATCCTCGCTGATGGCGTAACCCAAGCCCATGTGGATCGAGCCTTCGAGTTGCCCTTCAAAGAGCGTGGGATTGAAGATCTTGCCGGCGTCATGGGCGGCGATGATCTTCTCGACCTGCCCGTCTTCGTCCAGGACCACGACCTGCGTGGCATAGCTGTAAGAATAGTGCGTGTAGATTTTCTCGACCATGGCGCCAGGTTTGGTCGTCCAGTCGACGGTGAACTCGCCTTCATATTGGCGGCCGACCAGCTCCTCCAGCTTGTGATATTCCAGGTCTTCTTTGAATCGCGTGCAGGCGTCAATGATGGCGTTGCCGATCAGCGAAGTGGCGCGCGAGGCGGTCGTCATGCCGGTGACCAACTCGGAGCTCGTCTCGACCCGCACCTCGATCATGGAGGGCGGGATGCCCGTTTCCGTGACCAGCGCCTGCACAGCCATCGTATGCACGCCCTGCCCCATCTCCGTCCAGCCGTGATCAATGATGACCTTGGCCTTCTCCTCGCCTTCGGGAGCGGCGGGATTGGGGACGACCGACAGCGTGACCATGGAGGAATCGGGCATGCCATTGCCGATGCCGGTGTTCTTGATGCCGCAGGCGATGCCGGCGAATTTGGCGCTGCGGAACTCGTCCTTCACCGCTTCCAACGTGGCTTTGGCGCCGGCCCCCGCTTCGATGACCTGACCGGTGGCGGTCATGTCGCCGTCATCCAGCGCATTCTGATAGCGGAACTGCCAGCGGTCGAAGCCGCCTTGCTCGCAGAGATCATCGATGCAGCTTTCCAGCGCGAAAGCGGTCTGGTTGACGCCGAAGCCGCGCATGGCGCCGCAGGGCAGATTGTTCGTGTAGACCGCCGTGCTGACGATATCCGTGACCGGGAAGTTGTAAGCGCCGGTGGCGTGACCGGCCGAGCGCTCCAGCACCTTCATGCCGACCGAGGCATAGGCGCCGGTATCGCCGACGAAGCGCCCCTTGCAGAAGGTCAGCATGCCGTCTTCATCGCAGCCGATGTTGTATTCCATCCAGATGGGATGGCGCTTGGGATGCATGATGATGGACTCATCGCGGGTCAGACGCACCTTGACCGGCATGCTCATCAGGTAAGCGGCCAGGGCGGCATGCCCCTGCACGGACAAGTCTTCCTTGCCGCCGAAAGCGCCGCCGTTCGGCACCAGCACCACATGCACATCCTCCTGCGGCAGACCGAGCAGCTTAGCGATCTGTACGCGATCTTCGAAGACGCCCTGCCCCTGCGAGAGGACTTCGACGCCCTCGCCCTGCGGATAGGCCACGCAGGCTTCCGGCTCCATGAAGCCGTGCTCGATCATCTGGGTTTCGTAAACGCCTTGGGCGGTATAAGCGGCGTCCGCCATCGCCTTTTCCAGGTCGCCGCGGCTGGTGATAGACTGCGAGAGCACGTTGCCGCCTTCGTGAATGGATGGGCTGTCTTCCAGCAGGGCGGCGTGCATATCGGTGACCGGCGCCAGCACGTCATAGTCGGTGTCGATCAGCGCGACGGCTTCGCGGGCGATCGCATCGGTCTCGGCGACGACGCAAGCCAGCACATCGCCGACATAGCGCGTGGTTTCGCCGACGGCGATCATGAGGGGCCAATCCTGCTTGATGAGACCGATATGACGGTCGCCGGGCACATCCTCCGCCGTCAAGATGCGCAGCACGCCCGGATGCGCCTCCGCCGCGCTCAGGTCCATGGACTTGATGAGGGCGCGGGGATGATCGCTGAACTTCAGCGCGCCGATCTTCATACCCTCCAGGCGGATGTCATCGACATAGCGATGCTGCCCCAGCACGAGGTCCTGCGCGTGATACTTGGGCAGGCGGCTGCCGATGCCCCCATCGACCTCGGGCATATCAACTTCTTCTTCGTCGCGGATGGCGTCGGCGGCGGTCTGGATGGCGTCCACGATCTTCTTGTAGCCGGTGCAGCGGCAGAGATGGGGCGTCAGGCATTTTTCGATGTCGGCGCGGGAGGGCTCAGGATTGTGGTTGATGAGGTTGTTGGCTTGCATGACGATGCCGGGGATGCAGAAGCCGCATTGCACGCCGCCCTCTTTGACGAAGGCATTGGCGAAGACGTTCTGGCGGTATTCGCCCAGGCCCTCGGTGGTGACGATGGCGGCGCCGTCGAGCTTGCCCAGCTTGGTCACGCAGGAGAGCATGGCTTTGTCATCGACGTTGACGACGCAGCAGCCGCAAGCGGCCTGCGGCGCGCAGCCGTCCTTAGGCGAGATGATGCCCATGTCCTCGCGCAAGAAGTTCATCAAGGGGCGATCGGGATCGCCGTCGTAGTGTATCGATTTTCCGTTTACACTGAAACTAATCATTTTACGTGTCTCCTTATCTTGGATTCAGCCAGCCAGGCACTTTTCGAGTAGGGGAACCTACGCGCCGCGAGAGACACGACCTGGCGCTGTTTGCTCTAGTATTATGTCCAGTTTCCCCAATTTTTTCAAATCGCCGTTTTTTTGGGTGTTTGGGCGGGCGGTAGCGCCTCCGGAGCGCCCCTGAAAAACCTAATAAGTCGCCGAATTATATTGATACAGTATAGGTACATGGGTGTTCTTGGGGGGTGTACCCCTCAGCTGCGGCGCCCTCCTTCCCCCTCACCCCCCGGCCCCCTTTCTCGCCATCTCTAGTGGCGCGTAGACACAGCCACTCCTGGCGAGCATCACAAGGGGTGCGCGTAGACACTGCAGTTCGAGAGGGGGTGACGCTTGACGCGGGATTGGGATGTGTGAGTGGGCGACCCCTGTGGTGGTCCTAAAATATTGGACATGAAAATCAGGATGTTGAGGGAGGGTTACGCTGCCACCCTGCCTCGACTTCTGCCGGCGTCTGGTAGTCCGGGGCACTGTGAATGCGCTTGTGCTGATAGACCACGTTGATAAAGTGTCCGATTTGCTGGCGAGCTTCTGCCATGTTGTCGTAGTCGCTCAGGTACACTTCCTCCTCCTTAATAGTACGAATCAGCCGCTCAGCGTAACCGTTCTCGCTCGGTTTGCCGACGGCTGCCATGCTGATCTTGGTACCGGCATCCTGTAGAGGCTTGAGATAAGCCGTGGCCCCGTATTGCGTGCCCTGGTCAGAGTGATGTATTGCCGGCGCCGGGTATCGCTGTAGAGCTTGCTTGAGCGCCAGCAGCGCTAATTCTTGGCCCAATGTCCAACTCAAGTTATACCCTCGAACTGACCGGGTGAACTGATCCATGATGACAGCCAAGTAGATTTGGTCCGAACGCAAGCGCAGGTAGGTGATATCGGCTACCCAGATCTGGTCCGGCCGGCTCGCCTTGACACCCCGCACGAGATTAGGATAACGGCGATGGCCGTGTCGGCTGTCCGTTGTATTGACCCGACATCGCTTGGGTTTGACCAGCAGATTCATCTCGCCCATCAGCTGACGAACAAGATGACGACCCACCACAATCTCGTATGGCGCGCGTTCCAGTTGCGCTTTAATCCGCTGGCTGCCATAGGTTGGACGCCGCCCGGCGATATCCGCTATCGCCTCCCGCAACCCACTGATGTCCGGCTGCTTGCCGCTATGGTAGTAGCTGCTTCGCGCCAATCCCAGGACTGCGCAACAATCCGTCACCGTATACTCCTGGCTCAAGCTGCGCACTAGCTCTCGTTTTCGGGCGGTAGAGACTTCAAGTAGCGACTGGCTGTTTCCCCGCCAACCGCTCCAAATCCGTGATGCGCTCGCGCAGCCGCTTCTCCTCGGCCGGACGGCCAGCTTCGAATATCCCCGGCGCGCCTTCCAAAAACTGCGCTTTCCAACGGGACAATACCGTGTTCTTTATCTGATATTCGCGACTCGCCTGCGCCAAACTCTTCCGACCCGACACGATCTCCAACACAACCTGCGCCTTGAACTCCGGACTGAACTTACGCGCCTTTCCCATCGTGGTCTCCCCTCATGCTGAAACACCAGTATACTCTCTCAAATAGGTGTCCAGTTTTTCGGGACCACTACGGGGGCAGAAAAGCGACCGTCGCGTCACACTACCGGAAAAGCCTTACAAGATTTCGGTTTTGCCCATCTGTTTACTTTGCCATATTTCCATTACTTTGTTGGAATACCTTAAATAAAGAGGAGAACCCATGAAAATCGACCGCGTACGCGCCATCCACGTCGCCGCCGAGTGGGACACCCGCGAACCCCTGGGCGAAGCCTTTCTGTCCCGCCCGCAGAACATCTACCCCGACCTGGCGAACCATGTGCCGCCCTGGCCCCTCGATACATCGAACGGTCCGCCCTACCCAGTCGAGGCGCACTTTCTGCTCATCGACACCGACGATGGCGCGACCGGCATCTGCGGGCCAGTGGGCGACGAAGACATCGCCATCATCCAGCGCTATTTCGCGGATTTGCTCATCGGCGAAGACCCTCATGCCATCGAGCGCATCTGGGACAAGATGTACCGCGTGGCGATTCATGGCCGCAAGGGCACGGGCATGATGGCGCTGAGCAAGGTCGACCTGACGCTCTGGGACCTCAAGGGCAAGCTGCTGGGCGCGCCGGTCTATCAATTGCTGGGCGGTCCGTCCCGTCCGCGGATTCGCGCTTACGCTTCGATGCTGGGTTACTCGGTCGAGCCGAACAAGGTCATCGAGCGTACGCGGCACTTCCTGGCGCAGGGTTTCACCGCTTTCAAGTGGTTCATGCCCTGCGCGCCCAAGGACGGCGAGCCGGGGATTCGCAAAAACCTCGCCGTCATCCGCGCGGCGCGGGAAGCGGCCGGACCGGATGTCGATTTGATGTTCGACGCCTGGAGCAGTTGGAGCGTTCCGTATACGCAGCGCATGGTCGAGCTGTCGCGGGAGTATCGCCCATACTGGTTCGAGGAGCCGGTGCTGGCGGATTTGATCCCGCAGTACGCCGAACTGCGGCGCTCGGTCAGCGGCGTCTTCATCAGCGGCGGCGAGCATGAATATAGTCGCTGGGGCATCAAGGCCCTGCTGGATGCCGGCGCGGTGGACATCCTGCAGGCTGATGTGACCTGGGCGGGCGGCATCAGCGAGATGGTCAAGATCTGCGCGCTGGCTTCGGCTTACGCCATACCGGTCATCCCGCATCACGGCGGCTGGCCCTCGACCCATCTGATTGCCTCGCAGGCGCTGACGACCTGCCCGATGCAGGAATGGCTCTTTCAAATCGGCCGCATGACCAACGTCTTCTACAAACACAAGCTTGTGCCGGTCGCTGGGCATATCGAACTGCCTAGCGCGCCCGGCCTGAACATGGACCTGGCGGAGGATGGGCTGACGCTGCTGGAGGAGCGGGTGCTGGCGGCGTGAAGAAGGGGCGGAAGCGCGAATGGCAGGAGCCGGCGTCGATAGACGTGCCGGTCTCGCTGAGCGGCGCTGTCGGCGGGCATCGCCTGGTCGCCGAGCATCTGGCGCGCAAGGGCATCCTGACGGCGGCCGCCGCCCGGCGCTTCCTCTCCGCCGAGCATTATTCGCCGGCGTCGGCGGATGAACTGCCGGATATCGACCGCGCCGTCGAGCGGCTTAAGCGGGCGATAAGCGGCAAAGAGCGGATTCTGATCTGGGGCGATTTCGATGTCGATGGGCAGACGGCCACCGCCCTGCTCTACTCGGCCTTGCAGCGGGCGGGCGCGAGCGTCGCATACCACGTGCCCAATCGCTTCAGCGAGGGGCATGGAATTCACCTCCCGACCCTCAAGCGCAAACTGGCCGCTGGCGTGGAGCTCGTCCTGACCTGCGATACCGGCGTGGGGGCGCATGAGGCGGTCCATCTTGCCGCGAGCCGAGGCGTCGATGTGGTCATCACCGATCATCACGCCCTGCCGGAGCAGCTGCCAGCGGCGGTCGCCGTCCTCAATCCGCAGCGGCTGCCCGCCGGTCATGCGCTGCGGGAGCTGCCGGGCGTCGGCGTCGCCTGCAAGCTCATTGAAGCGCTGGTTGATGACGCGGATGATCTGCTCGACCTGGTGGCGCTGGGCATCGTCGCCGATGTGATGCTGCAAGTCGATGATACGCGTTATTTGCTGCAGCGCGGCTTGTCGCAACTCCGCGAGAACAAGCGCCCGGGCCTCCGCGCGATACTGGAGCGGGCCGAGATCGCCGCAGCCGACCTGAACGAAGGGCATATCGGCTTCGCCATCGCGCCGCGCTTGAATGCCCTCGGCCGGCTGGATGACGCGAATCCGGCGGTGGAACTGCTGACGACAAATGATTGGCCGCGGGCGCGCGTCCTGGCGCACTCGCTGGAAAGCTACAATGCGCGCCGCAAGTACCTGTCGAACCAGGTCTATCAATCCGCCCTCGCCCAGATTGAGGCCGAGCCCTGGCTGCTGGATTATGCCGCGCTGGTGTTGAGCCACGAAGACTGGCACAGCGGCGTCATCGGCATTGTGGCGAGCCGCCTGGTCGAAGAATACGAGCTGCCGACCGTCTTGATCGCGGCGCCGGATGAGAGCGGGCGCGGCTCGGCGCGATCGATCGCCGGGGTGGACATCACCGCCGCGCTGGGGCAAGTATCAGGGCTGTTGACGCGGTACGGCGGGCACAGCATGGCGGCCGGGATGAGCATCCCTGTCGAGAAGATCTTCGAGTTTCGGCGGGAACTTTCGCGCGTGATTCGAGCGCTGGACGCGCCGACTGCGCCCCCGCTGACGATCGACGGCGCCTTGACTCTGGACGAGATATCGCTCGACCTCGCGCGGGATATCGAAGTGCTGGCGCCCTTCGGCAACGGCAATCCCCCGCTGACCTTGATGACGCCGGATCTCAAACTGGCGGGCCGCAAGGGCTTGGGCCGGCGGGGCGAGCATCTGCAAGTCGAAGTTCAGGACGAGGCCGGCGGCAAGCAGCGGGTCATCTGGTGGCGCGGCGCCGGAAGGGACTTGCCCAGCGGCCGCTTCGACCTGGCTTACACCCTGCGAACAAGCGTCTACAAGGGCGAGCGCGAGGCGCTGGTCGAGTGGCTCGATTATCGGCAGGACGATGCGACAGCCATCGACATCGACGCTGATGAGCCCAACTACGAGCTGGTCGATTACCGGAACAGCGAGAAGCCGCTGACTGACCTGGCCGGCGCGCGGGAATGGCATCCGACGGCGCTGGTCTGGGCGGAAGTCGATCGCGTCGATGGCGCGGTCACCCGCCTGGGTTTGCGCGGGAGCGAAACCCTGATCGTCTGGACGCCCCCGCCATCGGCGGAAATATGGGCGGCGGCGCTGGCGACGGTGAACCCGGGTCGGCTGATCCTATTCGGCGGGCGAAACGAAAGCGAAGGCACAGCGAGCTTTCTGGCGCGGCTGGCCGGCTTGGTCAAGTACAGCATCAATCACCGCGGCGGCCGGGTCGGCTTGGAAGCGCTGGCGGCGGCGGCGGGGCAGACGGAACGGACGGCGCAGGTCGGCTTGCAGCTGCTGCGCGCCCTCGGTAAACTCGATTATCACGTGAGCCGAACCGGCGAGTATCAATTGCGGCGGGCGGATGACGCGCCGCGGCAGAACCTGGAAGCGCTGCGGCGGCGGCTGGATTTGCTGCTGCGCGAGAGCCGCGCCTACCGCGATTATTGGCTCAAAATGGAAATCACATAGACGGCAGGTTGGAACGATGGTATTTGAACAATCCGTATCATGGTGGTGTTTTGATCTTCTGGGGGTCGACTCGGTCGAGTTGGTGGAGACCTGCAAGGCGATCGGCTATAGCGGGATGGAGCTGGTCCCGGTCGACAAATTCCCGCTCGTGCGGGATGCGGGTTTGAAGATCGCGGCGCATCAACTGCATGTGCCGCTGCCGCAGGGCATCAGCCAGGAGAAGTATTGGGATGACATCAAGCGGCAGTCGGAGGCAAGCCTAAAGCTCGCGGTCGACTGGGAGATCCCCAATCTGATCGTCTTCAGCGGCAACCGCGAAGGGCTGGATGACAAGCGCGGGGCGGAGAACGCCATCAAGCATCTGGAGCAGTTGGCGCGGGCGGCCGAATCCGCCGGCGTGATGCTGATCCTCGAGCTGCTCAACTCCAAAGTGAATCATCCCGATTATCAATGTGACAGCACCGCCTGGGGCGTCGAGGTGGTCTCGGCCGTCGATTCGCCGAATGCGCGCCTGCTCTACGACATTTATCATATGCAGATCATGGAAGGCGATGTCATCCAGACGATCCGCGACAATCATCAGTGGTTCGCGCATTATCACACGGCGGGCGTGCCGGGGCGCAACGAGATCGACGAAACCCAGGAATTGTATTATCCCGCGATCTGCCGCGCCATCGCCGAGACGGGCTTCGATGGATACATCGGGCAGGAGTTCGTGCCGGCGGGCGATTGGAAGGCGGCATTACGGGGGGCTTATGCGGCCTGCAAAGTGAACTAGCTCGCGTCAGGCGTCAATACGAGCCGCGATGCGGGTAACGCCGCAACACCCCGGCCGGCTTCTTGTATTCTTGCAGCAGCGCGATCCCGCCGGCGATGACGATCATGCCGACGACCATCGTCGAGGTGATCTCCTCGCCCAGCAAAAGCACGCCGCCGACGCCCGCTACGATGGGAATGACATAAGTGGTCATGACCGTTGGCGTGGCGCCGAAACGCTTGATGCTGTAGAAAGACAGCATGAAACCGAGGAAGGTGCCGACCACCGCGGCATAGATCAAGGCGGCGACGCCGGCGCCGTCCACGCGGCTGAAGTCCAGGCCGACGGTCAGCAGGGAATAGGGCAGCATGACAATCGCCGTGCTGAAGAGGCGCACGCTGCCGACATCGAAGGCCCTGTAGCCGCGCAGGGTCTTCCGCGCGTAAATGACCATGATCGAACTGGAGATCATGGCGAGGGTAACGAGCAGATACCCTCGTGGATCGGCTTGGGCGACATCGGGCAGGCCGTTTTCGCCGCTCAGCGCCAGCAGCAGCGCGCCGCTCAAAGCCAGCGTCACGCCGATGACCTTGCGCCGGTTGAGCAGCTCATCGGGCAGGATGAAATGCGCCAGGGCGATGGTGATCGCCGGACCAGTAGTGAGCAGCAGGGATGTGACGCCGCTGGACTGATATTGCAGCGCGGTGACCACAGTGGTCATCGGAACGGCGGTGCCAAAGACGCCGAGCAGCCCGGCCCGCCGCCACAAGGTCAAATCCCTGGGCACCCGCCGCCCGGTGATGATGGCGTAGACCAGCAGGGACATCAGGCTGGCCATGAGCATCCGGATGGCGATGTAGGACGCCGGCTCCAACTGGCCGACGCTGAAGCGCGAGACGACCATCGACGAGCCGAAGCACAGGCCAAGCAAGATGATGGTGGGCAAGGCTCTGATATTCAAATGCGGTTTCCGGGTCGGTTGGATAGCAGGCGGCGAGTTTACAGCAGAAGGTCAGACAATGTAATGGGGAGAAATATGCGGGGGCGGATTGCCGTGCAGAAGTTTCTGCGGGCGGGCGCTTATTCCAGCGAGAACAGCGCATCAAACCCCAACCCCACCCAGCGCTAGCCCCCCTCTCGAAGCGCTGTATCGCCGGTCTAGTAGGCGTCCCCGCCCAGCGCTAGCTCCAATCTCTATGGCGAGTATCACAAGGGGTGCGCGTAGACACAGCACTTCGAGAGGGGGAGCTGAACTTGGCGAGTTCTGTGATTGTAATGAATTACCGGACAAGCCTTACATGAATTGATCTTGATCGGGTTCATTGTTTTGTGTGAGTCAAGTCCTGACTTGCGAGGAACTGTGGTAAATCCCCGCTGTACAGTGTTAGACAACGACACATGTCCTTGAAATTCACCACTCCCTGCTGATCACCTTTTCGCATGACTAACTTGGTTCTATTCAAAACTCAATCTCGGCTATTTGATCAAAATCCAACTCAATGCCCTCGTCTTCCTCGCCATCCACATCCTCGACGAACTCGCTCAAGTCCCCCGCCTCGCCCCGTCCGCAGAAAGCGCGATACGCGCAGAACCGGCAGCGCCGCTCATCTTCCGTCAGCGGGAACTCGGCCGCTTCTCCGATCGCCTTGATCATCTCCAGCAGCCGCGCTTCATCGTCGTGCATCCGCGCCGCCGAATAGTCCAGGCTGACGCGCCGCCCGCCCTGGGCCACATAGACATAATCCATGCGGATGCGCTCCGGCGGGATCGGCCCGCCGTAGAGATGCGCGCCCGCCTGCGCCAGCACATAGCGATAGACCACCGTCTGCATCCGGCTCTGCAGATATTGCCGCGAAGGTAGCCGCTCGCCGGTCTTCCAATCCAAAATGACGGCGGCGCCGCCCGGCTCAAGCGCCAGCAGATCGTATTTCGCCAGCAAACGCTGACCGCCCAGCGTCGTCTGCAGCGTGATTTCGGCCTGACGCTCCGGCGGCAGACTCGCCAGGCCATGATGCAGGTAATTCTCCCACCAGCGCGCCAGATCGGCGTCATCCGAAAGCGACGCCGTCAGCAGATCGGCCGGCAAGCCCAGCAAATGCTGCTGCACCAGTTTGTGGAAGCGGTTCCCCCGCCGCAGCCGCCTCTCATATTCCAGCGCCTGCTTGACTTCCAGCGCCGGATAACGCAGCCGCTTGATATACCGCAGTTCGAAGCGCCGCGCGCAATCGGCGTAATCACCCAGGCTGCCCTGCGTGAATGCGAAGTCAGCGCCCGGGTTCATGCGCCAATTCCTTCTTCAATTCCTCTTCCCACCAAGTGCGCAGCGCCAGCAGGGGCATGGCTTCGGTCGCATTGCCCCGCCCGGTATTCCAGGTGATGGTCAGAGCCCGCCGCGCCCGCGTGATGCCGACATAGAGCAGGCGCAAGCGTTCGGCGGCGTAATCGATCCGCGCCGCCAGGCTGGCATCGCCCTCGTCATAGTCGTCGCCATCTTGCAGCGCCGTCAACTGCGCCAGGGCCTCGGCGCTCAAGTTGAGATCGTCGCGGATGAACCACTTCTCGCCGATGAAATCGTCGTTCGGCTCGGCCGAGGGGAAGTCGTAATTGTTGATCGAAATGAGATATACGCGGTCCCATTCCAGCCCTTTGGCTTTGTGCAGCGTGGTGACGGTCACCTTGCCCTTGTGCGCGTCGGGGTCGAATTGCCCTTCGTCGTCGCCGAGGCCGGTGAAGCGGCGTCGGTTGCCGGCGATGTCGTATAGTTCGGCGGCGAAATCCGGCAGGCGCATGAGCGGATGCGCCTGGCCCAGGCGCGCCAGATAGAGCGCGACCATGTGCGCCGTCGCGATATCGCCCACATCGCGGAAGAGATCGCCCGATATCGTCAGCAGCAGTTGATCGATGGGCATCTCGGCCGCCCGCAGCCACTCGCCCACCAGCTCGCGAAACACCGCCAACTGGCGCCTCAGCTCGATGTCCTCCTCGGCGGAAAGCTCGTCCTCCAGCCAGTCGCTCAAGCGCGGCGCGACCAAATCCTCGACCAGTTTGACGCGCTTCAGCGCAGCGACCGCCGCCATGATTTCCGCCGCGGCGTCGTCCCGCTCATCGCGCCGCCAAACGCGATAGACCTCGGCCAGGCGCGCCGGCTGCTTGGGATCGGCCAGATAGCCCAGGGCCCGCGCCAAGGTCCCCACCACCGCTCTTGTCATCGAGCTGCTGTTGAGGTTTTCGACGTAGGGCAGGCCCTTCTGCCGCAGCAGCTTGACGATCTCCGAGCCGCGGCCGTTGCGCGCGACGAGTATCGCCGCCGTCTTCTCCGGGTTCGCCGCCAGCCAGCGCGCGCAGGATTCCGTCACCAGCAGCGCCTCTTTGGCCGCGCTGTAACCCTCGCCCGGCAAGATCACCGCCGCCGGATCGTCGGGCGGATTGGGCTGCGGATCGCCCGGCGGGGTCGGCTGAATATACGGCGCCGTCAGCGGACTCCGCTCGCGGATCGCCCCGCGCGGATGCTCCAGCGACCAGGCGATCAATTGATTCGCCAGTTTCTGAATGCTGCGCGTGCTGCGCCCGGAATTGGGCAATTCCCGCCCGGCCACGCCGGGAGCGCTGATGAAGTCGCGCAGATATTTGGGATCGGCCGTCGTGAAAGTCTCGAATATCGCCTGGTTCGGGTCGCCCACCCGCACCCAGTTGCCGCCCTCGCCGGCCAGCAGGCGCAGAATATCCTCCTGCAGTTTCGAGCTGTCTTGCGCCTCGTCTTCCAGGATGACGACCCACTTCCGCCGCAGCGCCGCCAGATAATCCGCTTCGCTTTGCAGCACCTGCAGCGCCAGGCCGATCAAGTCCTGGAAGTCCACCGCCCCGCGATAGGCCAGCGCCTTCTCATAATCTTGATATATCTCGGCGCAGATCTCCGCCAGCCGCAGGTCGCCCGGCCGGCGCTCCAGCATTACGAGCGTCTCCGCCGGTTTCAGCAGTTCGTCCTTGGCCTGCCGGATGAAGCTGCGCGCCGTCTCGGTGAGAATCTGGCTCCATCGCTGGCCCCGGTAATGTCCCTTCTCGATGAAGTCCGACGCCAAATAGTCGTCGGGCGCATCGGGATTGCCTCGCGTCCAGGCATCGACCGCGTCGGCCAGGATTTCGTTGCTGGCCCGTTCATCCACGATGATGAACTGATCGTCCAAACCGGCCGCGGCCGGCTTGCCCCGCACGATGTCATTCGCCAGGCTGTGCAGGGTACGCACGCGATAGCCATAGCCGGGCAGCAAGCCGTCATCCTTGACGGTTTCGCTCACCTGCCGCGCGAAGTTGGCCACGGCCGAATTGACCAGCGTGACGATCAGGATTTCCTGCCCGTCTTGCAAGTCCATCTCCGCCAGCAGTTTCGCCGCCAGGAAGGAAAGGGTGGCGGTCTTGCCGCTGCCCGGCACCGCCGCCACGCCCATATAGCCGCGCTGATAGGCCAATACTTCCGCTTGTTTGGGGCGGGGGACGAACATTATAAATCCGCAGCGCCGTAAACCGTCTCCGCGCCCCGGCTGGCTTTGGTGACATAGAGCGCCGGCTCAACCCCGGTCGCCGCTTGATAATTCGCCGCCACGCGTTCCACGAAGGCGTGGGCCGCGGCTGCATCGACCAGGGCCACCGCGCAGCCGCCGAAACCGGCGCCGGTCATGCGCGCGCCGTAGCAGGCTTCTTCGGCATTGGCGCAGTCGACGATGGCGTCCAGCGCCGCGCTCGAGACTTCGAAGTCATCGCGCAGGCTGATGTGGCTCTCTATCATCAGCTTGCCCAGTTCCCCCGCATCGCCCGCGTTCATGGCGTCCCGCGCCCGCAGCGTCCGCTCGTTCTCGCTGATGACATGCCGCGCCCGCTTCCGGCTCAACTCGTCCAGTTCATGCGCCCGCCGCTCAAAGGCAGCGAGATCGATATCGCGCAGGGCAGCCAGGCCGAAGCGCCGCGCCGCCGCCTCGCATCGCGCCCGCCGCTCGTTGTACTCCGAATCGACCAGGCCGCGCCGCGTGCCGGTATCGAGGATGACCACGGCGGTCCCGTCCGGCAGAGGCGCCGATGTCGTCTCCAGGCTGCGGCAATCGATCAGCAGGGCGCGATCCTCGATGCCGGCCGCCGAGATCATCTGGTCCATGATGCCGCAGTTGACGCCCAGCCATTGGTTCTCGGCTTTCTGGCAAGCCAGAGCCAGCGTCGGGGCGTCCCACTCGAAGTCAGAGGCGCAGTAGAAAGCGCGGGCCGCGGCCAGCTCCAGGGCCGCCGATGAGGACAGGCCGGAGCCGATCGGCACATCGCCGGCCACGACGCCTTCCCAGCCGTTCAGGGCATAGCCGCGCTCCTGCAATGCCCAGGCGACGCCGATGAGATAATCGATCCAGCGAGTTTTCGCGGGCCGGGGCAGGTCGTCGAGGGCGAATTCGCGCCGGTCGTCCATGTCGATGGAGATCGCCAGCACGCGCTTGTCGCCCCGCGGGCGCAGGGCGATCCAGGCGGCGCGGTCGATGGCCAAGGGGAAGACGAAGCCGTCGTTGTAATCGGTGTGCTCGCCGATGAGGTTGACGCGACCCGGCGCGCGGACGATGAAGGCGGGGTCTTCGTTGAATTCGGCGCTGAAGCGGTCTTTGACTTTGTTTGCTGGTGACATCTTGGGCCCGTTTTGGTGTGTGTGAATTGTAGCGCAGACATTTTTCTTTGCCAGCGAGGATGCCCCTCAGCGCTCGTTAACCCTCACCCCCCGGCCCCCTCTCACAAGGGGAGAGGGGGTGACTTGATATGAGGGGGAGCTGAACTTGGCGGGTTCTGTGACAATTTAGCAATTTGCGCTAAGTTTCACCCTGTAATTGCTAGAGATGGGGCACTATCACAGGCATTTCTGCGTGAGAAATGAATTACCGGACAAGCCTTACAACGATTCTTTTGCGGTTAGGGGAAGCGAGCAAGACTTACAATTTTCAGCGATCGCAGGTCTTGCTCGCAGAAACTGACTGGCAGGCGCAGTCCGGGGCGGAACTACAAGCGGCGGCGGGGGGCGGCGTATTCTTCGGGCGTGCCCATCGCGTCCATCCAGCGCAGGAACTTGCTGTGCATCATGGCGCAGATGTCGGGCTGTTCCGCGGCCAGATTGCGCTGGTGCGCGGGGTCGTTCTGCGCGTCGTATAACTCGACGGGTTCGCCTTGGAGGCTGTAGAGGAAATCCCATTCGCCGTCGCGGATGGTGCTGGGCGAGACTTCGACGACGACGCGTTCGCTGTCGTCGACGATGAGGGTGGTATTGCCGGCGGTATCGATCAGGGACTGCGATGTCACGACGATGTCGTGCAGGCGGTCAACTTCGCCGCGGGCCAGGGGCAGCAGCGATTTGGCCTGAACGCGGGCCGGCGGGTCGATGCCCGCCAGCTCGAGCATGGTCGGCATCATATCGGGGATGCTGACCAGGCCGGGGACGCGTTGATGGTCATAGCCGGGGATACGCATGAAGAGGGGCACATGCGATATCTCGTTGTGTTTGGGGCAGGCATAGGAGATGGCGCCTTGCTTGAAGCGGGCCATGGCTTCCATGACCGGGATGGTGTTATCGGGCCAGCGGAAGCGACCTTTGCCGAAGATGCCGAATTCGCCGAAGTAGAAGCCGTGATCGGAGACAAAGAGGATGGCGGTGTCGTCATAGATGCCGAGGGATTTGAGCCGGTCGAGCAACAAGCCGAACCAGCGATCGACCATGGTGATCTCGCCCATGTACGTCGCTTTGGCGATTTCGAGGTCGCGGGCGGTGTAACCGGCGTCTTCCCAATCCCAATAGGCGGGGTAGACCTGCTCGCCCTGGTAGTCGGGCAGGTAGGGTTTGACGTAATGGGCGGGCGGGTCCCAGGGTTCGTGCGGGTCCCAGGCATCGATGTAGAGGAAGAAGCGCTCGTCGTAGTGGCGCTCGATCCAGTTCATCGCCGCTTTGAATGTCTGGGGGGCGAAGCGGTCGTCTTCTTCTTTCCACAGGCCGGTGACATCGGGGCGGCCCGAGGCTTCGCGCTGGCCGCGGATCCAGATGAAGTCGTCGAAGCCGCGGTCGTAGCCGTAGCCGTTGCGAATGAGGAAGGGGGTATCGGCGACGCCCATGGTGGTGTAGCCGGCTTTGGTCATCAGGCCGGCGAGGGTGGTTTCGTTTTGGGGCAGGGGTCCCCAGGTCAGGTAGGTGAAGGTGAAGCGGCCGGTGGCGATATCGGCGCGGGTGGGGACGGTGGGGAAGGAGGCGGCGTGGCAGTCTTCGAAGACGATGGATTCCTTGGCGAATTGCGCGAGGTTGGGGGCGATGACCTGTTGATTGCCGTATGTTGGCAGGCAGTCGGCGCGCAGGGTGTCGGTGACGACGCAGATGATGTTCATGCTGATGTTCTCCTTGGGCGAAGATTCAAAATTTTGCCAGCGAGCGCACAGAGTATTTTGAGGGCGCAGAGGAATTGGCGGCAAGCGCATCGTGTGGGCGCGGCGGTCGCTTTTCTACCCCTCAGCCCCGGCCCCTTTGGCCCTGTAGTGG
>JAPOYU010000024.1:29088-68035 GCA_026706395.1 Chloroflexota bacterium | reverse complement strand
TGCCGGAGGTGGGAGTCGAACCCACACACCCGAAGGTACACGAGTTTGAGTCGTGCGCGTCTGCCAATTCCGCCACTCCGGCTCGCGGAAGGGAAGTCTACGTCTTAGCCCCGGGGATGTCAATGCCAAAGCGGCGTCTGGCCGGGCCATCATGACGCGGACGGCCTGTTACTGCGCGTTTTGCGGGCGACCGCTGATTGCGCGCCATCTCAGTGGCCGTCCCCGTCCATATTGCCGCGCTTGCGATACGCCAGTGTATTTCGACCCCAAGGTTGCGGTGGTGGTCTTCATAGAACGCAATGCCAGGATTCTTCTGATACAGCGGGCGGTGGATCCGGGCAAGGGCAAATGGGCGCTGCCGGCTGGTTTTGTCGATCATGATGAGGCGCCGGAAGCCGCCGCCATTCGTGAAACATATGAAGAGACACAACTCAATGTGCGCATTGACAAGCTGCTGGCGGTTTATCCAAAGCGCGATGAAGGCTTGGCTGATATTGTCATCGCGTATAGCGCTTCCGTAGTCGGCGGCCGGGCAAAAGCCGGCGATGACGCCGCAAGTTTGGGCTGGTTCGGCCGTGAGAACCTGCCGCCGCTGGTCTTTTATCCGTCAATCACGCTGACCGACGCCTGGCGCAAAGGAACATTGGAGCTTTAGAAACTGTTCCGGTTCCAGATGAACCTGCCTCACTTGCTTGCCGGCCGCATACCCAGCAGCTTCATGATGCCCGTGGCGAAGGCTAGAAGATACGTATAGACGATAGAGGCGCGGACCCTTGTGGCATTTCGGCCGTCGTCCAAGGCCTGGTAGATCACGCGGGCTTCTCGGTATTTGCGGCGCGCGCTTTCGAATTCCCACTGCGATTGGAATAGCGAGCCAAGCGCATAGTGAAAGCGGGCTTCACTGGCGGGATTGCTGACAGTCCGCGCCATCTCCACCGCCCGTTCATAGTAAGCGATGGCGGCTGCGCCATCCTCCCGCAGTTCCTGCCACTGCCCCAACAAGCCCAAAGTATACATCTCGTATGGCGGGTGTTGGACATCTTGCGAGAGCGCCAGCATTTGATCCAGGTAATTCCGCGCGTCCGACAAGTCCTTCACCGCCAACATGGTCATCGCCAGCGTGTATAGCCGCATGAATTCATGAAAGACGGCTTCCATTCCGCGCGCGACTTCCAGCGCGGTCAACTGCTGCTGGATGCCCCGCTCGAAACTGTCGCTGTCCTGCGCCAATACCAGACCCTGCTGCCCGATTATGACGCTTTCCAGCAGCCGGTCTTTGACCGACTGCGCTTTACGCAGCGCGACAAGAAGACCATCATTCGCCTTGCTAAAGTCCTGCTTGCGGATGAAGGCGTTGGATAATACTAGAATGGCGCGCGCTTCCATTTGGTCATCGTTGAGCTCACGGGCGATATCAATGACTTTCCAGGCATGCTTGCTCGAATCGTCAGGGTTGGACGCGATTTCGCCGAGTCCCAGGAGCGACTGGGCATAGCGCCGCATATCGCCGGCCTCAAATGAGTAGTCCACGGCTTTGCGGTAATCATCGAAGGCGTCGGCCGTCTGCAAATAACCCTCTCGCGCGATCCTGGCGCGCACGTTCAGCGCATCGGTCATCAAGCTTTTGGAGCCGATTGCATTGGCGCCGTCCACAGCCTGGTTGACATAGTCCCGCGCGAAATCAAAATGGCCGAGCGAGCACTGCGCTTGGGCCAGACCAAGGAGCGCGATGATCTCGACACTGTGGTTGTCTTCGCGACGGGCCAGCGTAAGCTCTACATGGCAGCGATCGACGATTTCGTTGAAGGCGCCGGATTTCATCAGTTCCTTGATGTCGTACCGCAAGTTATCGATCTTGGCAGGCATCCGATTTACATCCCCCCGCGCGTCATCTCATCCATTATACGCAATTGACCGCGATTCGGTTCTTTGCATTTTCGCAATGCCGGATCAACAATGACAGATAGACATCCGTCTACTGTGGCTCAGCGCAGCGCTCTTAGCAGCCGGGCCAAGCGAACGGTCCAGTCGACTGATGCCGGGGGCAGCAGCCAGGTATAGAGCGCATACAGCCGGCGCTGACGAGATTCAGGCCGGTAAAGCGCCGCCGCGCGCAGGAAGTGCTTCCGCGCCGCCGCTCTATCGCCGTCGGTCCAAAGATAAAGCGCATAGACGTGATGCCTGGACGCTTCCTTCCGGTCAAATTCTTCCGCGCCCATGCAGCGTTGCCAGCCGTAGCGGCGGGCATTCTGCACGGTCTTAAGCCGTCCCAGCGCGCCGTACAAGCGGTCGCTCGACATCATATCGGCGTGCATTCGCCGATAAACGAGACGTTGGTCGATGGCATGGAATTTGAACTTTGCAGCCAGCCGCAAGAACAGATCCCAGTCCTCAGCGCTGCGGAATTCCGGATCGTCGGCAAAGCCGCCAACTTCACGCAGAGCTGCTGCCCGATACATGCTCGAGCTGATAAGAATATGACAGCCGGTTTGGCGCAGGAGCTCGCAGAAGACATCGTCGGAGAACTGCTCAAACGGCGGAGTCTCCAATTTTGTCACACCGTCGCCGGCGACGAACTGAAAGTGCGTGTAAAGCACTGAGACGTCTGTCTGACGCTGGAATACGCCCAAGCCGGATTCAATTTTCCGGCTATGCAGTTGGTCATCGGCATCGAGAAAGTGGATGAATTCGCCACGAGCTTCAGCGATGCCCCGGTTTCGAGCGATACCCGGTCCCTGATTGCGCTGCACAAAGAGCCGAATCGCGTCGCCGTAGCGTTGGCGGACATAATCAGATGTGCCGTCAGAGCTGCCATCGTCAATGACAATGATTTCAAGATTGTCGTATGTCTGGGACAAGCAGCTATCTATGGCGTCAGGGAGGAACCGCACACGGTTGTATGTGGGGATGATGATGCTGACAAGCGGTTTGCTATGCATGTCGCGTTCGCAGTTTTCCGTCATCGCAATTACACAAGTAGTCCCAAGTTTGTCGCGCAAAAAGTGATCTGTATTGGGTGGCGCGGCGGGCGGCCCAAGGGTCGCGTATAGACAGCCACTAGGCCGTCGGTCGCCCCTACAAGGCTTGATTGGTATTAGGTGCTTGATGCGCTCTTTTTACCCCATCCCCCGGCCCCTTCCCCGATAAATCAGGGAAGGGGAGCTAACTATTCCGTATTTCGTTGTATTCTGTTGTCTTGCACAAGGATTGACCATCTATCTTGTATCGTTTCGGCATTGTTCTGGTTTGCATTAAGTACAACTTGCACTACCGAGCAAACCTTACAAATACTTTCGAGTTTTTGCCCGCCTGTTTATTTGCCATGTTTTTCATTAATTCTTTGAACTACTTAGGATCGGACGCTCAGCATCAGGGACGCCGCAGCGTCGGCGCGCCATTTATCGCCCCGGCGATCCAACCGAAGTTACCATTTGCCGTCTGCACGCGCCACCAGCGATAGCCTTCGTTCTCGTACGGACCGGCGAAGATGGCGACATAGTCTCCGGATCGCAGGCGGCCGACGATGCCGCTAGAAGTCGATGGCTCCTGACGGATGTTCAAACCCTCATTGATTACACGGAGCTGTTCTCCCGGCACGTACTCGGAACCGATGACGACGGCCTGCGGGATCAGCGAATCGCCGGCTGTCTCTCGGCCAAACTGCGGATTCCTGACAAGGCCGGAGTAATTGCTGACGATTCCGCTTTCCGCGTCGACTGTATACTGCTGCCCCTGCACTGCGACGACAACTGCGCTGCGATCGGGGAACCAGCGAATATCTTCTGGTGCTGCGCCACCGATGAAATCGGAGAGTTGATCGCCATATTGGTCGTACAATGCGACTGGCCCGCCCCCGGGACCGCCGGGACGTCCGAGCGCAAGGTATTGTCCGTTGGGCCGGCGAACGGCATCGCGCAGCCACAAACCACGCGCTGAACCATCGAGGATGAGCTGCTCGCCTTGCAAGTTCCGGTTCACCAGGCCGATTATCACTCTGCCATCCGGACGCCTCCCGCTGACTGTAATGCTCTGCCCATCGGGATTCCATGCCCCGTAGTCGTAGCGGACGACAGGCTGCTGCGCATTTGCGTAAAATGGATCTCTGACGGCTTGCGCAATGGACAGCCCGTTCCGCCCTTCGTCGGTTAACCGCAGCGTCAGCAATACGCTGTTGTCGCCGCGACGTGGCGACCACTGCACAGCGATCGTCTGCCAATGCCAGGGGCCGCTTCGGCTGACCAAATCACAGGGCAGGTAATCTTCGCGCACGCAATCGCGGATGATGGGATATGTGGGATCGGTCTCCAAGTTAGTCGCCGGCTGCCAAAACCAGACCCCGGCGCTGGCGTTATTGGTGCCCGGCGGGGGATCAATGCGGAAGCTGAATCGGGTGCCATCAGCAGACCAATCCAATTCCACGATTCGGTTCTTGTTTTGGTCAATGCTGCTGATGCCGCCGGAAAAACCGAAATGGAAAGGCGAATATGACATTTCGCCTTCCTGGCCAACGCCAATGGGCTTATAGCGCAACATGCCCTTGTAGTCCGTGCGCAGGAAACTGCCGGGATCGACCGGATTCTGCAAGAATAGCCGAACGCCGCCATCCAGCCGGATATCCCCAAAAGTGAAGACCTGGCCGAGCCCGACATCATATTGAAACGCTGACGCGCCAGTGATAGCAAAGGCTGTGGGCTGCGAAATCGGCGGTTCAATGGCCGGCTGCAAGAGATCGCTGCGCACAGCAACAGTCGGCTGAAAGGGCGTGGCGGAAGGCGTCGGGGTTGAGGTCCGCGCGTCCAGTTGCGAGAGCGGGGTCGCGACAATGGGACTCGAGAGGATAACGGGACCGATGATGGAGACTGAAGCATCCACAGGCGCAGTTGACTCGGGCGAGGCCACGATCGTGCCGGTGGGCGGCAGCGTTGGGGCGGCAGTCCAGGTCGGCGGCAGAGTCGGCCGTGGCAGCGGCGTCGCCAATAACTTCGCCACTTCGGTTTGATTCAAGGTCGGCAGCGGCGTAAATGTCGATATCGCCGGAACCGGGCTCTCCGGTCCTTCAGTCGAGGTCGCAGTCGAAGTAGCTGACTCGACCAGCTGCGGCAAGCTCACCGGTGGCGTATTCGTCGGGGTGGCGGTCTCGAACACGATGCGGGTCGGCGTTGGCCGGTCTGTTTCTATAGCAGTAAGAGTGGCTGTCGCGGTTAGCGTGCTGGTTGGGGTCGGCGCGTCAGTAGCGGTGAGTGTGAACGTGGGCGGCGGCTCGGCGGTATCAGTAGCGCTTGATATATCTGTTGACGCTGGCGTCTGGGTGTAGGTCGCTGTCAGAGTATCGGTGGCGGTCGGTGTTGCAGTTGCGCTGGGCGTTTCTGTCTCGGTTGGCGTGTCCGTTTTAGTTGGACTCGGCGCGTCGGTTGGAGTGACGGTCCCAGTGACCGACGGTGTATCTGTGGGCGAGAGCGTAAGCGTTACAGTTGGGGTCGGCGTCGGCGATGTGGTGGCTTCTTTGGTCTCCCTCGGCAATTCCTCGACATCGGTCGCATCGGGAGTACTCGTATCGATGGGCGCCAACGTCAGCGTGACTTCGGGTCGGCGCAAATTACAGGCACTCAAGAAACCTACCAAGGCGAACAGGGCGAGCGCCCGGCGGATTAGCACGGATTGCTCCCGAAACCTCGATTCAACCGCGATCAAATCTCAGTTGATTATATCAGGCGGAAGTTAAAATACCTGACGCCTGCTCTACGCTCCGCACACGTTAGAGAGGCATTGCAGGGAGGGGTTTGCGAAGATAGGGACGGAGGAAGCCTCCATCCCTTTTGACTAGCTCTGCAGAAGATTTTCCAACTCGGACGTGACTTGAGATTCGTTCAAGATCCCGAACCAGCGTCCGACTATTTCGTCCGCGGAATTGACTAGAATGTATTGCGCTTGAGCAGTGATGCCCAGTCTGCGTCGGATGTCATTGAGCGATGAGTCGTCAATGTCAAGCACGACAAACTCGATTCGGCCAGCGAAAGTCTCGTTCAGCCCGCTCACGGCGGGCGCATTGGCGCGGCAGGTCGGTCACCACGATGCCCATGAATCGTAGAAGGTGAACCGCGGCGCGCTTGGCGCCTCCACCACTTCCCCGGTTGACGAGCTAGCAGGAGCCTCGCCCGTCCCGGATCCGCCCGATAGAATCGACCGCACCGCGGAGCACCCGCTAAATGCGACCAATCCGACCAGGAGCAGTGCGATTAATCTGGCAAACGACTTCATACCCACTTCCTATTCGATAAACCGGTCAATGCAAATCTAACACGGAGCGATAACGAAAGTCTTACCGTATACCTTGTGCTGGCGATTTCGAGATTATACACCATGCCGCTGCGGCAGTCGCGCAGGATTCCATCCCTCCGCAGTTTCAAATATCGGCATCAGGCGCCAGAACCCGTCTCCAGGTTTTTGGCAAATTGCCGCTCAGCGCGTCTTCTGCGATAAGCCAAGGGCGGAGTCATGACATTTGCGTCGAAATACTCAACTATCTCAGCCAAATAATCAGCGAACGGCGTATAGCCTATACCCAACTCCGCCTTGCCGAGGCTATTGTCCAAAGCGCTCATCCAGCGTTCGCTGAAGGGCGCGCAATCCGGCAAGAAGCCCTGGGAGACCAATGCGTTTCGGTCGACGTTAAGCCACTTCGGTTCCGTACCCATGATATTCGCGAGGATATTCAAGAATTCTTCATGGCTGACGTGCTCATCCTGCGCGATGTTGTAGGCTTTGCCTTTGCCGTTTCCAGTGTTTATTAACTGCATAATGATGTCAATGACGTCCATAGCGTAAACGTGGTTCAAAGCGTAATTCGGCGTTTCCGGCACCAGAATCGGCCCACCGTCACGCAAACGCAAATAATAGTTGAACAGCCGGTTGTAGGGATCGCGAGCGCTGTTGACCATGGGCAAACGGAGCAAAGTGAAAGGGAAACCTGAACGTGACCCTTCGGCGCTCATTTCGTCCTCGACATCGCGCTTCTCCACGCCATAGCGCCACTCTTCGAAGTGATAGGAAGTTTCGGCCGGCGCGGGAATCAAATCGCCTTCATAGTCAGTTTCACGGAAGGGACGCTGCAATCCATCGCGGACAAGATAAACCTGGCCGCTGCTGAGCACGATGTAGTGCTCGACGTTGTCACGGAAAAGCTCAATGACCGTCCGCGCCTCATCCCGGCGGTACAAAACGAAGTCGACGACAACATCAAATGACTTCGCCAGCAATGCGCGCCGCATCTGCCTGTGGTCTGTCCGATCGACGGTCAGCCGATGGATCGAGCGCGGCAGATCCTCTTTTGTGATACCGCGGTTGAGCAAAGTGAGGTCACCGCCCTCTTGCGCCAGACGCTCTGAGAGGTAGTAGCCCATATTTCGGGTTCCACCGATTATGAGAATTCGCTTGGCCATGCTGTCTGCTTCCAGTCCGGCAGAATAACTAGTGAGATTGTGTTACCTGTCACTCAACTTATTCTATCAGTCAATTTGCTCGGCAGGCAAAATCCGTATGATGCAAGGACAAGATTAGCCGGCTATTGTGCTAGAGGGGCGACAACTCCACCCTTGCCGTTATGCGATGGCCCTCGCTATAATTCGCGGTCTCAAAGCGGTGATCAACAAGGCCCTGTAGCTCAATTTGGCAGAGCAAGCGACTCTTAATCGTTAGGTTGAAGGTTCGAGTCCTTCCAGGGTCACAGACAGCATTTTGCGGCGTCCCCAGCAGGGCGCTTTTCGTTTGTCTTTCGCTCCGAGATTTCGCTTGTGGACTAGCCGATGGCGCGCTTCACGGCGTCGCGATAGCCGAGTCTCATTCGCCTGCTGACGTCGGCATCGGGCGCGGACATTTCGGCGCCATGATACATGCCGGGGCAGACCTGCAGTTCGGTGGGCACGCCGGCCGCCATCAGCCGCTGCGCATAAGCAATATCTTCGTCGCGAAAGAGATCCAGCGTGCCGACAGTGACGAATGCCGGCGGCAGTCCGCTCAAGTCCGTCGCCCGGGCCGCCGCCGCATAAGGCGACACATGATCGGCGCCAAACTCGTCGCCGAGGTACATCCGCCAGGCTTTCAGCGACACCTCCCGGTTCCAGACGGTGGGATGTGTAATGGCGTGGCCAGAAGGCGTCTCATGCCTGTCATCGATCATGGGATAGATCAGAAGCTGGAAGGCGAGGTCGTGACCGCCGCGGTCGCGGTTGTAGAGGGCGAGCGCAGCTGTCAAGCCGCCACCGGCGCTGGCCCCGCCTATGGCGACGCGATTGGCGTCGATTCCGATTTCGGCTGCGTTGTCGACCATCCAGGTCAGAGCGGCGTAGCAATCGGCGACGCTCTCCTTATAGGTGGATTCCGGCGCAAGTCGATAGTCCACCGAAACGACTGCGCATCCGACATGATCGGCGAATCCGATTCCGTGCGGGTCATTCCGCCCCGAGCCGACGATGTAACCGCCGCCGTGAATCCATAGCAGTCCCCCGCGCGGCGCCGGCGTCGGCGGCTGATAAATCGCGACCATGACTTCGCCGTCCGGCGTCGGGATCATCCGTTCTTCGATGCGCACGTCGTTGGGTGGTATAGCGGTGTCGCCGGCAGCCCAGAGCGGTATAAACATCTCGCGGGCCTTGGGCGGATCATCGCCGATGGCGGTCATGAGTTCGGCGGGGAAGAAGTCGAGGGCGTCGATGAGTTCGGGGTCTACTTGGTCGATGAAGGACATAAGACAACTCCGTCAGGTTCAGGCACAATAATTTCCGTCTTGCCCGCTATACGCTGGCCGATCTTTGAAGGTCAACCGATGGCGCGCTTCACGGCATCGAGATAATCGGTTCGCATCCGTGTGCTTACTGCCGCGTTGGGCACCGACATTTCGGCGCCATGAAACATGCCGGGATAAACGTGCAGATCTGTAGGCACGCCCGCCGCCATCAGTCGCTGAGCGTAATCGATATTTTCATCGCGAAACAAGTCCAACATGCCAACCGTAACGAATGCCGGCGGCAATCCGCTGAAATTCGTGGCGCGCGAAGCAGCCGCGTAGGGCGATACATGGTCGGTCCCGTATTCGTCACCCAAATACATCTTCCAGGCTTCGAAAGACACTTGGCGATGCCAGATCGTGGGATGCGTGATTTCATGACCAGAGGGCGTGTCATGCGTATCGTCGATCATTGGGTAGATCAAGAGTTGCAATTTGAGCTCGGGACCGCCATGATCGCGGTTGTAATGCGCCAGCCCAGCGGTCAAGCCGCCGCCCGCGCTGCCGCCGCCGATGGCGAGGCGACCGGCGTCGATGTCGAGTTCGCCGGCGTTATCCACCATCCAGGTCAAGGCCGCGAAACAATCGGCGATGCTGTCTTTGTAAGTTGATTCGGGAGCCAGACGATAGTCCACGGAGACGACAGTGCAGCCCGCGCGCTCGGCGAATCCGATGCCGTGGCCGTCGGCGCGCGCTGTGCCGACGATGTAGCCGCCGCCGTGCATCCACAGCAATCCTCCACGCGGCGCCGGATCGGTCGGTTGATAAATGACGATGGGAATATCGCAGTCGGTTCCGGGGATCACAGTTTCTTGGATCGTCACGTCGGTTGGCGGAAGGGCATCCGCCATTGCGCGATGGAACTCTTCCGTCATTTGACGCGCTTTGGGCGGGTCTTCCGAGATGGCGATATAGCGCTCGGCCGGCATGAGGTCGACTGCGTGGACGAGCTCGGGGTCGATGCGGTCGATGAAGGACATGAGTCTGCTCCCTAGGTTTCAGGCAAGAAAAAATTGGACCGATGTGGCGACTGCCCGTTCGGTCCATAGCGGTCAGCCGATCGTACAGTTTAAGGGCTCGAGGTAGCCCAGTCGCATGCGTTTGCTGACATTGGCATCCGGCGCCTTCGTTTCCGCGCCGTGATACACCCTGGCGTAAACTTGCAAGTCGGTCGCCACGCCAGCCGCCATCAGGCGTTGGGCGTAATCGATATTCTCATCGCGGAACAAGTCCAGCGTACCGACGGTGACCAAAGCCGGCGGCAACCCGCTGAGGTCTTTTGCGCGTGTCGGCGCTGCGTAGGGCGACACGTTGTTGCTTCCGAATTCGTCACCCAAGTACATCTTCCAAGCTTTGATGGACACATCTCGATTCCAGACCGTCGGATGCGTAATCTCGCAGCTGGAGGGCGTCTCATGCCTGTCGTCAAGCATCGGGTAGATCAGCAATTGGTACGCCAAATCAGGACCGTTGTTGTCGCGGTTGTAAAGCGCCAAGCCAGCCGACAAGCCGCCGCCGGCGCTGCGCCCACCAATGGCGACGCGGCGCCTATCGATTCCGAGCTCGGGAGCCTGGTCCACTGTCCAGTTGAGCGCTGCAAAACTATCCGAGATGATCTCCCGGAAAGTCGATTCCGGCGCTAGACGATAACCCACCGAGACAACGGTGCAGCCGACGAACTCGGCGATTTCAACGCAGCGCGTGTCGTCGCGCTCGTCACCAACGATATAGCCGCCGCCGTGAAACCAGAGCAGCCCTCCGCGCGGACCGGGACCTGGCGGCTGATAGATGGCCAGCGGGATATCGCAATCCGGACCTGGAATCGTCAATTCCGTAATATCGACGTCCGTCGGCGGGAGGTTGGCGCGCATTTCGCGGTTGACCGCGTCGGTCATCTCGCGCGCTTTGGGCGGATCGTCGCCGATGGTGCGGTAGCGCTCGGCCTGGTAGGCATCAAGGGCGCCGACGATTTCGGCGTCGACCTGGTCGATGAAGGACATGGGTTTGGCTCCTTGCTCTTGAACAGCCAGCGGGGAAACCGACAAAGATTATAACGTGTTATGAATGGAGATTCCGCTAAGAGAAGCGGCAAAGGTTCGGTTCGAGGCTGCCTACCGCCCACCAAAACCGGTCGCCATGACCGCGCGCGTGATCTGGCGCAATTGAATGACTTAGGCGAAACTAGATTCCTGTCTTCGCCTCTCGCCCTCGCAGCAACTGAGTTGCCTGCCTTATCCATCTGCGCTAAATTCTGAGCGAATCTTTTCCCTGCGGGAGGCGTACTTCATGAAAATCACCCGAATCTCGGCATATCAGGTCGACCTGCCCTTGCACGAGGGCAGCTACAAATGGTCGGGCGGGAAATCTGTCGAAGTCTTCGACAGCACGATAGTTCAAGTCGATACCGATGCCGGCATTTCCGGCTATGGCGAGGTCTGCCCGTTGGGTCCCTTCTATCTGCCCGCCTATGCCGAGGGCGTGCGCGCCGGCATCAAGGAGCTGGCGCCGCATCTTATCGGCAGCGATCCGACCCAGCTATCGGTACTCAATCGTCGTATGGATGCCGCGCTGAAAGGGCATCCCTACGTCAAAACCGGCATCGACATGGCCTGCTGGGACATCCTGGGGGTGGTCGCTGGATTGCCCGTCTGTACGCTGCTCGGCGGCCGCTACGGCGAAGACTTTGTCTTGTACCGCGCCATTTCACAGGAGGCGCCCGAGGCGATGGCCGAGAAGGTAGCGGGATATCGGGCGGAGGGTTACCGACGCTTTCAACTCAAGGTCGGCGCCGATCCACAGATGGATATCGAGCGCATTCGACAGGTTGCCGATCTGTTGGACGCGAGTGACAAATTGATCGCGGACGCGAATACCGGCTGGCTGATGCACGAGGCAGCACGCGTCGTTCGCGCCGTCGACGATGTCGATGTCTACATTGAGCAGCCCTGTCTGAGCTACGAGGAATGTCTTTCAATCCGCCGCCGGACCTCGCACCCCTTTGTACTGGATGAGACTGTTGACGGACTTGATATGCTCATGCGCGGTCACGCCGATCAGGCGATGGATGTGGTCAATATCAAGATCAGCAAATTCGGCGGCCTGACGAATGCGAGCCTGGCACGCGATCTTTGCGTATCAATGGGTATCGCTATGACGATTGAAGACAGCTGGGGCGGCGATATCACGACAGCCGCTATCGCTCATTTGGCGCACAGTACCCCGCCCGAGTTTCTCTTCACCGCTACCGACTTCAACAGCTACGTCACGGTCAGCGCGGCGGAAGGCGCGCCGCAGCGATTTCAGGGTCGAATGGCGGCATCGACTGGGGCGGGACTGGGCATCACACCGAAGTGGGACATCATTGGCGACGCCATCGTCGATGTGCACTGAGTCTCGCCCATGCCATCTGCCGCGGGCTGCGTGAACATAGAAGAGGCGGAGTCTTTGCTGCGCTATCTCCGCGAGCGCCGATTTGTCGATCGCGATGAAAACCCGCGATTCCAAATCCTGAGGGGCGGCGTTTCCAATCGGACCGTGCTGGTTCGACGTATGAGCGGCGAAGACTGGGTGCTGAAGCAGGCGCTGCGGAAATTGCGGGTCGCAGTTGACTGGTTCAGCGCGCCGGAACGCATCCATCGCGAAGCGAAAGGCCTCCGCTGGCTGGGCGATGTGATACCCGGTCATGTGCCTCGATACATCTTCGAAGACGAGCAGCACCATATTCTTGGCATGACCGCCGTAGCACAGCCGCACGAGAACTGGAAACATGCTTTGCTCAGCGGGCGAACCAGTATCGAGCAGGCCCAGTCTTTTGGCCGCCTCCTGGCAAGGATACACAGCGCTGTAGAGTCCAATTCCGGATTACGCGACGAGTTTGCCGAGCGGCGTTTCTTCGAAGAATTGCGGCTGGAACCTTATTACGGCTATACCGCCAGTCAAGTGCCGGAAGCCCGTGATTTCCTCCAACGGCTGACTGCGGATACTGGTTCGCGGAGGGTCGCGCTGGTGCACGGCGACTACAGCCCGAAGAACGTGCTGGTGTACAAAGGCCGGTTGATGCTGCTGGACCATGAGGTTATCCACTTCGGCGATCCAGCATTTGATGTGGGCTTCTCGCTGGCGCATTTTCTGGGCAAGGCGCTGCACTTGCCTCGCCATCGCGCCGACTTCCTTGGCATGGCCCGCGCCTACTGGCGCAGGTATAGTGGAGCGCTATCGTCACAAATGGTTGAGGCTGTATGCAGCCGGGCCGCGCGACACACGCTGGCATGCATGCTGGCGCGCGTCGCCGGTCGCTCGCCGCTGGAATACCTTGACTCAGATGAGCGCAGGCGGATGCAGCAAATAGCGCTAAGGCTGATCCATCAGGACTTGGATGATCTCGAACAGCTCTTCGACGAGTATGAGCGGAACCTGGCGCAGGCATGAGTACGATTGAATCACTCTCAGCTGTTGAAATCCTCGATAGTCGCGGCCGGCCCACCATGCACGCCACCTGCCGACTTGTCACCGGACATGCAGCGTCAGCATCGGTGCCCTCCGGCGCATCGACCGGCAGCGCGGAAGCCCTGGAACTGCGCGATGGCGACATGGGGCGTTACGCCGGACTAGGCTGCCTCAAAGCGGTGGCGAATGTCAACTTGGAGATAAATCAAACGCTGGCGGGCAAGGACTTTGCTGAACAAGCCGCGCTGGACAGTTGCCTGTTGGAACTTGATGGCACAGAGAATAAGTCGCGACTGGGGGCGAACACGATACTTGCCGTCTCGCTGGCATTCTGTCGCGCTCAGGCGAGCGAGCGGGGCATAGCACTCTATGCGCATCTCGCCCACATGGCCGAGCGGTCGCCGCAATTGCCGCGGCCGATGATCAATCTCTTCAGCGGCGGCGTCCACGGCGGCGGTCAAACCGCGATACAGGACGTTCAAATTGTCGTTCCCGGCGCGGGCAGCATCCGCCGAACTCTCGAAGTCACGTCTGACGTTTTTCGCGCCGCAGTCGACCTCGTCGCGGAACGCTACAGTATGCGGCTCTTGACTGCGGATGAAGGCGGTTTGGCGCCGGCCTTCGAGTCATCTGAAGCGATGCTGGCTGCCGCGGTGGAAGCGATCAAACTGGCTGGTTACGCGCCGGGAGAAGAAGTCGCGCTGACGGTCGATATAGCCGCGTCTCAATTCTTTTCGGACGACCGGTATCACATCGACGGCGATAGCATTGACCGCGGCGGCATGATCGATCTAATCGACTCGTGGCGCTCAACATATCCGATCGCAAGCGTGGAAGATGGCCTGAACGAGTCTGATTGGCCGGGTTGGAAGCGGCTGTTTCAGCGGCTGCAAGGTCGCGCAATGACGCTCGGCGACGATCTCCTGTGCACCAATCCAGCACGGATTCGATACGCCATTGAGCAGAAGGCTTGCGACAGTCTTTTGCACAAGGTCAATCAAATCGGCACATTGACGGAAGCGCTCGAAGCGCTGCGTCTGGCGCGGGGCGCGGGATGGAATATCGTGGTCAGCGCCAGGAGCGGCGAAACCGAAGACGATTGGCTAGCGGACCTGGCCACGGGTTGGGCTGGCGATTACATCAAAGTTGGCTCAATCACTCAGTCCGAACGATTGGCGAAATACAATCGACTGTTGGTTCTGGAAGCGATGCACAATTTGAGTCTGCCGGTCTGATTTACAACAAAGTAGAAAGCAGGCCGCCATCAATGCGATAGAAAGCGCCGGTGATGAACGAGGCATCGTCGCTAGCAAGAAACAGCACAAGTTTGGCCACCTCTTCCGGCCGCCCCACCCGTCCAATCGGATGGAGTTCCCCCCAATCGGCGATCAACCTGTTCGGATCGTCGGGTCCAAAAAGTCTGGCGGCATCGTCAAGCATAGGGGTGTGGATGGAACCCGGGGCGATGCAATTGCAGCGTATATTCTCGCGCGCATGGTCGAGCGCGACGGTGGTGGTGAAGCTGACAATCGCGCCTTTTGAAGCGGAATAAGCGGCGACCGTTCTCTGGGACGATACCGCCTGCGCTGACGAAGTATTGACGATGGCGCCGCCGCCACGCTTGCGCATCTCGGGAATGCAATACTTGCACATCAAGAAGGTCGCGCGCAAGTTCACATTCATCTGGTAATCCCAGTCCGCGACAGGCTGGTCGACGACCGTGCCATAGCGCACGACTCCGGCATTGTTGTGCAAGACATCCACCCCGCCAAACCGGCCGACGGCTTCGTCAACCAGGGCTATGACATATCCCTCGTCGGCGATGTCACCCGCAACGCAAATGGCTCGTCCGCCGTTGTCTTCGATCGCTTGTTTGGTTGCCTCGCCCGCCCCCGCATCAATGTCCGCAATGACGACGCTCGCTCCTTCGGCGGCAAAGGCAAGCGCGCAGGCACGGCCGATTCCTTTGCCGCCGCCCGTGACAATGACTACTTTACCCTCGAAACGTCTTGGCATCGCCCGCCTTTCCAGTTGCTACATCAGTTGGACGTGACCCGCTTCATCAATATGTTTAACGCCCGAACGCGATTCATAGAAGACCGCTTTCAGCTGTATCTCCCGGCTTTCGCCCGGTTGAAGAGTCAGGTGTGTACCGGTCTTTTCCATCACCGCCGTTAAGCCATGTCCTGGTATGGAGGCGGCCGGCTCAATCGCGATCACGTAGCTACATTTGTAAAAGGGGAATCCAGGCGACGAGTTCAATTCTTGCCAGAACCAGGCGTAGGGAAACACGTTGCTATCCCAGCTTAATCCAACGCCTAGGCCAAGCGATGTATTGGTGATGCTATACCAGCCACTTTGAAAGTCGCTGAGGTATGCCAGCATATCTCTCGGATGGTCGGGCGGGGACACTCGCGACAAATCGGTATCGCCCGCAATCGGCCAATTATATGTTTTGCCAAGCTCCAGCGGATTGGCCGCCCCCACGTAATCGTGATCCGAGCTTACCGTGCGGGCGTCAGTGTGTATGACACAGTGTTCGCTGAGGAAAGGCGCGCCATAAGCCGGGTGATGACTCCACATGCAGTCCATCGGCTCGCCTGCGTGATTGGTGATCCGCTCTCGCATATGCAAGATCGGACTGCCGGTCTCAAGACGCAGCCACCTCTCGACGGAATATGGACTGCGCGACAGTCGCACGCTCAGCTTCACCTCGAGGGAATCGGCCGAGGCCAGCAAAATCTCGTGGTCCCAGGCTTTCATCGAGGCTTCGCCATGGTAGCCCAGATTCGCGCCTTTGTAGGTATTGGCAAAGCCGCCGTTTGGGAAAAGCACCTGCCAGCCGCCGGCGTAGGCTTCCAGCCAGGCGGTCTGTGAATCAAACGCGGAATCGAAGCCGCGTCCGCTTTCCTTTAAGCCCCAGGGCGCTTTCCACATCACATCAATTTGCTTCGGCTTGTACACCAGGCGATAGATATCCGCGCCTTTATCCACAAGAACTGTCGCCGACACGAGATCATTTTCGATTTTCAGCGCGCGCAACGCCCTGCCCAGGACGATCTCGGAAACCTTACACGTCATGGATGCCGCCTCCCGATTCCACGCAGCTACAGACGAATTGTCAAACCACCGTCAGCCACAATTGCGGCCCCAGTCATAAACGAGGCGTCTTCGCTACAGAGGAACAGCGCTACCTTCGCCATCTCTTCCGGTTGCCCGATCCGGCCCAGCGTGTGCAATGCGCCCCATTCCTTCACCGCGCTCTCCGGATCATCGGGTCTGTATATATCGGCGGCAAAACGGAGCAAAGGGGTATCGATAGAACCGGGGCACAGACTGTTGGCGCGAATATTGTCTCCGGCATGATCGATCGCCATTGTGCGCGTCATAGCGATTACGGCGCCTTTGGACGCCGCGTATGCGGCAACATTTGGTTGACTAAACAGACCCTGCACCGAAGCAACAGTGACGATAGCGCCGCCACCGCGCTTAACCATCTCCGGAACACAGTATTTCGCCGCGAGATAAACACCCTTGGCATTTACCGCCAGCGTACGATCCCAAGTAGCTTCATCCGTGTCGACCACTGTTCCGTAAGTCTGAATACCGGCACTGGCGACAAGACAGTCGATACCGCCAAAGGCCCCCACCGCCTCGCTTGCGACACGTTCGGCATCGGCCGCCCGCGCGACATCGGCGACGACTGCAATGCCACGGCCGCCAGCCGCCTCTATTTCGCTCAATCGCTCGCCAAGCGCCCTTTCATTTACATCGGCCAGGACGACATCCGCCCCGTCCCTGCTGAATGCCACGGCTGTTGCAGCTCCGATGCCTGTCGCTGCGCCAGTTACAACCGCGACTTTGCCCTGAAAACGCATTCCACCCTCCCGTATGTCAGCCAATGAATTCAGCCGCATGTACGACTGAAGCTGCGAAGATTTTGACACAACAAGCCGCCAATGTCGAATCTGACAGCCGGGAAAACACTGTTTCGCGGAGTCCAACTCCGACGATCCCCGGTCCGCGGCGACCCGGACGACAAAACCGCTCGGCATATCGCTTTCGCCATCAAGCAGAATCCACTACATTAGCGGCATATATGCGGGAGGAAAGCTTGGTCTATTATGGCGAAGACGGAGCATGGTAGCAGGAACGCCTTTAACATTACCGATCCCAACCGCTATCGCTGTCAGATTCATCATTACCATCGCAAGCTCTCCCGCCTGTATCTCAGCGTTTATAAAGGCGCCCGCAGCGAACCAGCCTTCTTTCTCTTGTTTTCTGATGTAGCCTACATTGATGCGCCTATGAGTTGGCTCGGCGCCGAATTCGACATAGCCGAAAGATCGGATTGCATTAATCTGCTGCTGGGAGTAGGACTGGTAGGCGAAGCGATTCATCAGTTTCCTGATGCTTATGCTTCCATTACCGATTATGCGCGACTGTATCAGGTGCGTTCCGTCAGCAGTCTGATCCGGATAATCGCAAGCAGCGGCGCGATCCTGCCTGACATACCAATGGAACTCAGGTAGGGCGGCTTCCACTGTGTATCTGAGTTGAGTCGCCAGTTTTGGGCTAAGATATGCTTTACGGTTATCTCGCCCGAAATTGTCGGCATAATAGATAAGGTAGGGATTGCATGAGACATCCGCCATCACGATCGCCGGATCCAAACGCGCCTAAGCCATCACTGAGCGTCGTCATTCCCTGCTACAACGAAGTCAATACCGTGCAGGATGTTGTCATGCGCGTGCTGGCCGAAGATGTTGTCGACGAGGTAATCGTGGTCGACGATGGCTCGACCGATGGCTCGCGCGATGTGCTGCAGGAGCTACAGGCGGAGGGAGACAATCGCCTGGTTGTAAAGTTCCACGAGCGCAATCAAGGCAAGGGCGCGGCGCTTGTAACCGGTTTCGAGCATACGACCGGCGCTGTGATCATCATTCAAGATGCCGACTTTGAATATGATCCGCGAGAATATGCCCTCTTGCTTAAGCCCATACAAGAAGGCGTTGCGCTAGTCGTCTACGGCTCGCGATTCCTTGGCGGCACGCGCAAGGCGATGAATTTTTGGAACATGGTGGCCAATAAGTGCCTCACCCTGTTCACCAATATCCTCTTCAACGCCATACTCAGCGATATGGAAACCTGCTACAAGTGTTTCCGACGCGAAGTCGTCGATGGCATGAAAATCAATGCTCGCGGTTTCGAATTCGAACCGGAATTCACCGCGAAAGTCCTGCGACAAGGTATCCGCATAGTCGAAGTGCCCATCTCTTACTACGGTCGTGAGTACGAAGAGGGCAAGAAAATAAAGTGGACGGACGCGCCAATCGCTGCCTGGACGCTCTTGCGATACCGCTTCTTTGACTAATCGCGCCCCCAAATCTGCGCTCTACATCGGCCCCCGGCGCGCGGGCCCGGCATACAAGGTCGTCATGTGCGCGTTGAAGCTCCCTTGAAGCAAGCGAGCTTTCAGCGCCTGGTGTTCCGGGCTATCCCACAAGTCGACAAATTCTCCCGGATCCCTTTCCAAATCGTATAGTTCGCCCAAGCCGTGGTTATGGTAGCAGACGAGCTTGTAACGGCCGTCAAAGTACATGCTGGCGATAGACCCGGCCGGCAAGTCGATCGCGTCAATGTATTCGCAGCGCACAAAGTCACGATGGTTCTCACGCAACTGTTTTCCAGTCAATATCGGTAATAGCGATCTGCCAGTGATGTAATCCGGAATCGGAATATCACACAAGTCAAGCAGGCTCGGCACGATATCGGTGAGTTCCACCAACTCGCGGCTGCGCAAGCCGCCGGCGAAAGTTCCGGGCCAGGACCAAATGAGCGGAACGCGAACCAAACCGTCGTAAAAGCGGCAACCTTTTTGGATCAAGCCATGATCGCCCAAGGTCTCGCCATGATCGCTGGTGAAGATGACAATCGTGTTGTCTCGTAAACCGCTGCTTTCGAGCGCTTCCATGATCCGCCCTACTTGATCATCTATCAGCTTGATCATGGCGTAGTAGGCAGCAATCAATGTGCCTGCGTCGCGCGCGCCATCGGTTTGGGACTCAATGAGCGATGCTGTTGGCGACTGCGGCAAGATCGGGCTGCTGATGTCGAGTTCATCCGGGCGCCGCACGCCGGACTGGAAATCCACCGGCGCCAGTTTGCTTTGCTGCTCCAAGTCGCTCTCACGGAAAAGCGGCGGCTTTACGTCCTCGGGATCGAATTGCTCCCGATAGGCCTGGGGCGGATTGAAAGGAGGATGCGGGTCATAAATGTTGACGCTGGCGAAGAATGGGCCTGAACGTTCCGCCTCGATGAACTCAATGGTCTTTTCGGCGCACCAGGTGGTCTGGTGATATTCGGGCGGCACACCCGCTGTATCCTTGATCAACTCCGAGAGATCTGCGCCTTTCGCCCGCACCCAATCAGCGTAGTCATGTCCCGTCGCCCAGTCGTCTCGTGGAGCGTGGCTGTACTGCCAATATGTATAGCCGTCGTCCGCGCGCTCCTCAACGCGACCATAGGCGCTCGTCAGGTGCAGCTTGCCAATCAGGCCGCATTCATACCCGGCATCAGCCAGCGTCTTGCTGATCAGAGGCGGAAATTCGGGATACCTGGGATTCCCATTGCGATTGACGCGGATGGAACTGGGATACATCCCGGTAAGGAAGCTTGCGCGGCTAGGCGTACAGATCGGACTTTGGCAATAAGCGCGCTCGAAGGCGACGCCGTCATTCACCAGCGCGTCCAGGTTCGGCGTCGAGACATATGGATTGCCCAAGGCGCCAATCGTGTCGTAGCGCTGTTGGTCTGTGCATAGCCAAAGAATGTTGGGGCGGCTTAAGGAATCGCTCATGTAACTCTCCACAATTCACTGACTTACGGGCAGCGTAGATTCTAACCAAACTTTCGCGCGGATAGTGATAGAATTGCCGGAAGTAGAAAAGCGCAACTAGCCATCGACCGTCTTGTTCAAGAGGTCCGACATGTTTCGATAGCTACGTCCTCGAGTTCGTTCTCCTCCACCACTGGCCGGCTTCGAGACCAACAAGCTGATCGCAAATTTCGGAGGAGGAAATGATAAACATTCGTGAGATCCGAACATCGGATGTCGACGCCATGTTGGCATTGCGCTTTCAATGGCTGTCAACGCAGTTCAATGCAGTTAAGACGACCGAGCTGGAGCGGGACTGGTTTGCGCGCTATCCGGGCAATTCGATGGCGCCGGCCCTCGTCGCCGAGGAAGACAGCCGGCTTGTCGGATACGTCTTGTGCGCCTTGATGAGGCACCCGGCCATGCCAGGCCTATCAGCGCTCATTGACGAAGTCTGTGTGGCGGAATCGCATCGCAGGCAGGGTATCGGAAGACGACTTGTGGCTGAACTCCGCGCCCGATTGCTTTCCCGCGTCAATGACCTCAGCGCGATCAGGACGCAGGTCGACCGCGAAGACGAGACATCAATGGCGTTTTGGACCGCATTGGGGTTTGAACATCATTGTCTTGATTACACCGACTACCTGAGATAGTCACGCGCGACCGGCGCTAATTTAGTAGGCATAGCAATGTGCCCCTCACCATGACGAGGGGCACTTGTTGCCGGGTCAACCTCATAAGCCGCATTCTGTCGTCGGGGAATCATCTATCTGGGATCGGCGTTGCCGCCGACCTCTAGCGGTGTACCCGGCGCTTTCTGCGGAACGGGCCGCTCCCCGGCGCCTGCTTCACCTTGCTCCCGATGGGGTTTGCCTGGCCAGCCGCATTACTGCCGCTGCCGGTGCGCTCTTACCGCACCCTTTCACCCTCACATCTCGCGATGCAATCTGCTCTCTGTTGCACTTGCCGTCAGGTTGCCCTGCCCGACCGTTAACCGGCATCGTCGCCCTTTGGAGTGCGGACTTTCCTCGACAGGCAAGAAACCTGCCGCGATTCCCTCCGTCAACCCGGCAGCCTGATTTTATCATGAAAAGCGAATATCCTGAGAGCAAACTCAAATAGCGTCGGCGGATCGTAGCGCGGCCATGCTTGTCAGCGCAGGCCAACTGGCATAAGCTAATCTAGAATGTTTCGCTTGATAAACTGACTGATGAGCACGACAAACCTGGTAGCAAGACCAACACGGCGAAAGCGATCGCGCTGGCGCAGCCCGATATCGCTTGATACGGTCTCGACTTTGCTCGTCATCGGTCTACTGCTGCTGATGCCATTGATGGCAATCGACATCGCCGGCTGGACCGTCGACATGGATGTCGTCCTCCCGGTCATGATCTTGAGCGTGATTCTGGGCTTGATCTTGGCGCGCAGCCGCTTCGGTGAATTCTCCGCGCTGATGATCAGCCTGTTCTACGGCGTCGCCGCAGTCCTTCTGGTCGCCTCCGCAAATCAGAGACTGCCTTTCCGCGAGGCGCTCGCTGCGGTCGTGAATCGCTGCACCGAATGGGCGATTGATCTCTTCAGCGGCGGCATAAACACTGACGATCTGGTGCTCACAGTTCTAGTCGGGATTCTGTTCTGGTTTCTCGCCTATAACGCAAACTGGCACATCTTCCGGCTTGATCGTGTTTGGCGAGTGATCCTACCCCCCGGGCTGATACTCCTTGTGAATATCGTTTTCTTCAGTGGAGAGGAGCCGCTGGACCGTTATCTGTTCGGTTTTCTGCTTCTTTCCCTTGTGCTTATCGTCCGCTCACATTTGGATGCGCGGCAGTGGGAATGGTCAATACGAGGGGTATCGGTACCGGCAGTTGTACGGCGTCAATTTGCTACGATTGGCCTTTTGCTGTCGCTGGTCGGGCTCACATTCGCCTGGGGAGTGCCTAGCGGCGATCTCGAGGCGCGCCTGCAGAACTTTCAGCGCTTCCTCGCCTCTGACCCAATTCAGCAAATAGCGGAAATCTGGAACCGGCTTTTCGCGCCTATAGAGGGGGAAGGGCCGGCGACGTCGGATTATTATGGGGCCGACCTGCTAAATCTCGGTGGCGCGATTAGCCTTGGCGATGATGTCGTATTCACAGTTGACGCGCCGCCAACCCCCTACCGCTACTATTGGCGCTCGCGAGTATTCGAGCGATACAGCAATGGCCAGTGGTCGCCGTCGGCGGACTTGCGCATAACAGACCGTTCACCGCCTGTACAAGTACAAATGAATGCCGAGGCGCTTGGCGCGGGCCGACAACGGATTCAGCAGCGCTTCACCGTCGGGACTGCCAGTTCGCGCATTTATTACGCGGCGCCTCAGCCGGAATCTATCGATCGAAGCGGAAGAATCGATCTCATTTATACCGATGGTCCGGACAAGGCCTCGATGAATGTCTCGGTTATGCGACCTTTGAAAGTACTCCGCCGCGGCGAGTCGTACACGGCAACGAGTATGATAAGCACCGCCTCGGCGACTCAACTTCGGCGCGCCACGACGGACTACCCCGCTTGGGTCAGCAGCGCCAATCTCTATGTCGGGATACCTAATGCGCGGGTGCTGGAATTGGCGCGTCACATCGTCGGCGAAGCCAAAGCGGATAATCCATATGATAGAGCGAAAGCCATCGAGACCTGGCTCCGGCAGAATATCGAATACAGCGAATCAATCAGCGCGCCGCCACCAAATGTAGACACTGTGGAATGGGTCCTGTTCGACGCGCGCCAGGGATACTGCACCTATTACGCCACCTCCATGATCGTCATGCTGCGGCACTTGGGCATCCCGGCCCGCTTGGCCGCCGGCTTCTCGCAGGGAACTTATGATTCGGATTCTGGCCAGTACATAGTGCGCGAGCGGGAAGCGCACACCTGGGTGGAGGTTTATTTTCCCGGTTTCGGCTGGATCGAATTTGAGCCGACGTCCGCGCAAGCGCCGATTCACCGAGACGGCGATGAGTTGGCGCAGGAGCAGGAGGATCCGCAAAGTCCGGAACCAACGGCAACGCCATCGCCTACGCCGTCTCCAACGTCTCCGCCCAGCCCGACCGCGCTACCCAGCGAAGAGGCGCAGGAGGGAAATCTGCAGGCGCCAACGGTTACGCCGACTCCAACCGCGCTTCCATCGCCATCGCCTACGCCTTTCATATTGCCGACAGTGCAGCCGCCGATTTCGCCCGACAATCCCCCGCCTCTGAGTGTGCTGCAACCGATAATCTTTTTTGTGATGGTGGTCATAGTTTTCCTGCTTGTTCTCGCCATTATCGTATTGCTGCTATTCTGGTGGTGGGAATGGCGCGGCATGGGCGGTCTCAGCCCTGTATCCCGTGCTTATGCTCGTTTGGAGCGATACATTCAGTTAATCGGCATAAACATTGGCAGCACATTGACCACCTTGGAAAAGCGCCGAGAGCTGCAGCGGCGCATCCCGGCCGCGCGCGAGCCGATTCGCACGATTAGCGATCTTTACACGCGGGAACGCTATGGCGGCAATCGTGATGTTGTCGAAAGCGGTCGTTTTGCGGAAAGCGCCGAGAAAGCCTGGTACCTGACACGAGGCAACATCCTGCGCCGCTGGCTACGAAAGCGGATTCCGTTTCTGCGGCGCAACTGAAACGCGTTTCTCAATCACCACAAAATGTGATAGCGCCCAAGTATCGAGAATCGTCCCTTCGAAGCGATAAGCCAAGTTGCGCATGAAAACCGCCGGCGCGCCAAATCGCGCGACGATATTGTCGTATCCGCCATAAATGCGCCTATGGTGAACGACTTCGGCCCGGTCGTCCGGCAGCACTCGCCTTAGATCACTCAGGGTGTATGTGCGGACGTGCGGCGCAAGCCGATCGCGCCAGATCCTCGGTAAGTAGTTTATCAACGGGGTGTTGCCGAAGCGATATTCGCCCTTCCAGTAGTGTCCGTGCGTTTCAAACGGATACCAGCGATTTGGGCAAAAGAGCAGTATTCGGCCGCCGGGCTTCACTACACGAAACATTTCACGCAGCGAAAGTCGATCATCTGATACATGTTCGATCACCTCATGCGATAGCACCGTGTCGAATGTGTCCGATGCAAAGGGAATGGACTCGCCAGCCGACACTATAGCGTTTGGAACGTCGGTACGCGCATGCCTGACACGACCAAACTCGATATCAAAGGCATCAACATTGGCGGTGAAACGCGAACGGATCTGGCGGGCATACATGCCCACCCCGCATCCCGCTACGAGCACCCGAGCGTCGGTCAAGCGCGCCCATCGCGCCATCATCCGCAGGCGCCGCTCTTGCCCGGAGCGCCACACGTAGCTCGGTTCACCGCGGAGCGATGCTAGTTCAGAGTGATTCATGCCGGATTCCAGGGACATCGCCTGCACACTGACAGTATTCTACACAGTTTTGTGATTGGACTGCCGCGAGGAACGGGAGCTATCGTTCGGCAGCAGACCACAGCTGAAATCGCCCTGGCCGACTGCTGACAATCAACATGCGCGTGCCGCCAAGGCTAACCACCCTTTTATGAAGCTGGCAATGGGGATACACTTCCCGCGTCGCAAGGTATCCAACATGAGGGCAAAAGAGGTCGGGCAATGCCACAACCAACTCTACTGGCGAAGAAGATATCGAAGTCGCCCACGATTGCAATGAACGACAAGGCAAAACAACTCGCGGCAGAAGGAAAGTCCGTTATCGGCCTCGCCGGCGGAGAGCCGGACTTTGATACGCCGCCGCATATTGTTGAAGCTGCGATGAAGGCCTTGCGCGATGGCGAAACGCGCTATGCCGCGCCATCTAAAGGCATTCGGCCGCTTCTGGAAGCGATCGCGGCGAAAATGGAAGTCGAGAATCATTGCCGCGTCGACCCAATGAGCGACATCATTGTGACGCCCGGCGGCAAGCTGGCGCTCTTCTTGGTGCTTAAGGCCATGCTTGACCCCGGCGACGAAGTACTGATTCCCGCGCCATACTGGGTCAGTTACCCGTCGATAACAACCATGGTTGGCGGCCTGCCTGTGCCAGTCGAGACCAGCAGCGCTGACAATTACCAACTGCACCTGGAGAACCTGCGCGGATTCCTTAGTCCAAAAACCAAAGCGATCATCATCAACTCGCCCTGCAACCCGACCGGGCACATGCTCTCTTCCGCTGAAATCGAAGCGGTGGCGACGCTGGCGCTGGAAAACGATTTGTACATCATCTCGGATGACATTTATGAAAAGCTGAACTTTGACGGACGTCCCGCCGTGTCGCTAGCCTCCATACCGGACATCAGCGACAGAGTCGTTGTCATCAACGGCATGTCGAAAGCCTACGCGATGACCGGCTGGCGTCTGGGCTGGCTGGCCGGACCCACGTCACTCATAGGCGTGGCGGGCATGTACAATTCGCAGACGGCCACATCGGCGGCTACGTTCACTCAGCACGCTGCGGTCGCCGCGCTCACCGGGCCACAAGACTGCGTCGAGATGATGCGACAATCCTACGAAGAACGGCGCAACTTCATGGTCAGCGCTTTCAACAGTATTCCAAATATGTCCAGCCCGGATATTGAAGGGGCCTTCTACGCCTTTCCCAAGGTGAATGAAACGAGCAAGACCAGCGATGAAGTCGCCAACATCATCCTCGACGAAGCGGTCGTTGTCGGTGTGCCGGGCAGCGCTTTCGGCGTCACTGAAGACGCGCATATTCGCTTTTCCTTCGCGGAGGACTTTGACAAGCTCAAGGAAGCCGTTGAAAGGATACGCGGCATCGCCGACAAACTTGCATAGACATTCGGCCGGTCTCTCATTGACAACTTCAGGCAAGGCGACATGCGCTATCCCGCGTCAATCCTCTTCTGCCTGGCACTGGTGGCCGGCGCCTGCAATCTACCGAGCGATCTTCGCCCGACATTGACAGCTTTGCCAGGCCCTACAGCTACAGAGGCCTCACAGTGGGAGAAGATTGAAGAGGGTCTGGAATGGCGCGCGCTTCGCCCAAATGGCGATGAACTGTCTCAACTCGTCGTCCTTCGCATTGACCCACAGTATTTCCGTTTTCGTGCCGTATACCGCCCTGGCGAACCGCTGAGTCTGGCCGACTGGCGCCAGCTTGAACCCGCGGCGAGCGTACTAATCAACGCCAACTTCTTCGATGGGGCATACCGCGCTCTCGGAGCGGTGGTCAGCGACGGCCTATCTCATGGACTCGCTTATGCGGACCGCGGCGGAACATTTCTTGTGCGTGATGGAGCGCCTTCGGTCGTCAGCTTTCGCTCGGGACCGCCCCTGCTCGACCACAGCGTTGAGCAAGCGATACAGGGCTTCCCTTTACTGGTGTTCGAAAGCGAGCAAGCCTACTTCGGTTCACCCAATGAAGAAAGAAACCGCCGCACTGTCATCGCCGAAGACGCGAATGGCAATATCCTCATAATAGTTGCGCCGTTCTTTGGGCTGTCGCTGGCGGAACTTAGCGCGTTTCTTCCAACAGCAAATCTTGATATTGTCACTGCGATCAACCTGGATGGCGGCGGGTCGACGATGATCGCCATCCCGGCCGCAGATTATTTTCAGCCGTCCTTTGACACGGTCCCGCTGGTTCTCGCTGTTTATCGGCGTTAACGCTGTCTTATGGGCTTTCGTCTATGCGCGGATTCCTGTAAGCTCGCAACTGGCAAATCTTTCACCGGAGCAATCATGCCTAGATTGGCGCAAGTTGCTACTGCCCGGCAGGCGCAACTGCAGGACGGGAGGCGATTGGGATTCGCTGAGTATGGCGAGCCCGCAGGTTCGCCGGTTGTACTCTTCCACGACGTTTGGGGCAATCGCAGCCTGCGACATCCGGACGACTCTATTCTGAGGCGCCTCGGCATTCGCTTGATCGGCGTCGACCGACCTGGTTACGGCGCGTCAACTCGCAAACCGGGGCGCGGCATCATGGATGTTGTCGATGATGTGATGCTGCTTAGCAAAGCGCTGAAGCTCGAGCGATTTGCCGTTTTGGGCTACTCAGCCGGGGGACCGTACGCGCTGGCTTGCGCCTGGCGATTTCCGCAAAATGTGAAACGCTGCGCCGTTGTCGCCTGTTGGCCACCGCTCGATCATGCCAATGGCTTTCGCGCGTTGCATCCCGTCTACGGCCGCTTGTTCCAACTCGCCGCCGGAAACGAAGCGCTCTTCCGTCTGCTGCTGCGAGGGTTCTTCATGTTCGACGCGCAGCGCAGCCCTGACCAATATATTCGAGAGCTGGGCAACTCGCTTTCTCGAACCGATCAGGCGGCGCTGAGCAACATTGATCTTTTCATTAGCCGTCGCGACATCTGGGACGAGACTCGTCAGGCCGGCAGCGAGGGCCTGGCGGATGAGATAGTCGCGCTGACTCGACCCTGGGGCTACCACCTGCAGTCGATTCGCGTACCGGTTGATATCTGGTGGGGAGAAGCTGACTTATTCTGCTCGCCTATTGTGGGCGAACGAATGGCCAAAATGATACCCAAAGCGCGCCCGCGCTGTGAATCGCAGGCTGGGCACCTGTTGCTGTATACACATTGGGAATCTATCCTGCAGGCGCTAAAAGAAGAATAACGCGCCCTCTCAGTAAGGGCTGCCGACTCCGTTTACCCGGTCGTTTTCAACCGTCTCGAGAGCGAGGCTGTGCAATTCGCCCACTGCCCTTTCCAGATCTTCTTCCGCGACAATGAATGAAATGCTGCATTCTGACGAACCCTGCGCGATCGCCAGGACGTTGATTCTGTTTTCCCCCAACAGCGAGAAGACTCTGCCCGCGACGCCCGGCGTTCCGCGCATGCCCGAGCCGACAACAGTAATGATCACAATGTCGCTTAGCACATCGACGCTGTCCACGTTCTTGTGCTGTATCTCCCGCTGCAATTCCGCCTCTACCGCTGCTTTCACCGCCTGCGCCAAAGGATCAACTACCGTAAAGCAAAAGCTCTGTTCCGACGATGACTGCGAAATCATCAGGATGTTGGCGCCGGCATGTGCTGAGGCCAGGAAGGTCCGTCCAGCGATACCAGGCACCCCAAGCATGCCGCGGCCACTGACGGTCAACATGGATACATCTCTGATGCCCGTTACCGCTTTGATCACTGTCGCGCTGGCTTGCGGCCTCTCGCCCACCAATGTGCCCTGATGGCCCGGGTTGAAGGTGTTTCGCACGCGCAGCGGTATGCCACGAAAGATGATCGGCTGCACAGTCTTGGGGTGCAGCACCTTGGCCCCGTAAAACGCCAGCTCGCCGATTTCCTGGTAAGAGACATAGGGCAAGACTCTTGCGCGTTTGTCCAGGCGCGGGTCTGTCGTCATCACACCGTCAACATCTGTCCAGATGATCAACTCGTCGCAGTCCAGGCAGGCGGCAAATATCGCAGCGCTATAGTCGCTGCCGCCCCGTCCCAACGTGGTGATCGTGCCGTCAGGCGTGGCACCGATGAAACCCGTGATGACCGGTGTAGGGCCCGCGCCAAGCTCTGGCCGAAGCTCGCCGGCGATTCGCGCTTCAGTCTCGTTCCATATTGGGTCGGCGTCGCCGAACTGATTGTCGGTGATGATGTACGCGGCCGAGTCGATCTGTCTCACGGGCATCGCCTTCGCCCGCATGACCGCGGCAATGACGCGACTGCTCAGGCGCTCGCCGAAAGATACAAGCGCATCCGATATCCGCGGAGTGACTTCGCCCAGGATATGCACAGCTTCGCAGAGTTCGAGATGGCTTTGGAGCAGCTCTCCAACCTCGGCGTTGATGACTGAACGATCGTGTTGTGATTCGATCAGCGCGTCGATTACGCTTTCATGCTTCTGGCGGATCCCATCGTTGATGGCCAGGAATGTCGCCCGATCTCTGGCGGCGGCGGCAGCGGCCGACTCAAGCAGCATATCGGTCACGCCAGACATCGCCGAGACGATCACTGCCAACTCATGTCCGTTTTCCCGGTAGTCCTCGACGATCGCTACAACCTGCGCGATTGCATCTGGAGAACCAACAGACGTGCCGCCGAATTTCATCGCATATCTGGCCATTGTGTTATCCCTTCCTTGGCAAAATAAAAAAGGCGCCTGGAGGTTTTCCACGCGCCTGTTTGCTGTTCGTTTCGTCCTGACTACAACAAACCAAAACCTCCACGGTGCGCGCTATTGCGCATCATAGTGGTGGTCATAGTTGTGCCGCCAGTCACTGCGATCGACATGCTAATCCCTGCCAGCCGCCATCCGCCGGACACTCTAGCAAGCGGGCTTAAAGCTGTCAAGGACATTTTTTCAGATTCCTGACTGTGATAGTCCCTCGGCTGGAGTTAAAGACATGAGCGTACCTTCTGGCTTCGGCGCCCGTTCAGCGTTTACCGCGCCGGGAGCCTGTGCTAGAATCCCGAAGGTTGTAAGCGATGCGCCATGGAACTAAAGTTGTTTGGAACCATCAGTTCATCCTTTTCTGGGCGCAGACGCCTGCCGGGCACCCTGCGAATCCTTTTGCTTTGCCTCTGCCTGACACTCGCTGTGATCGCGGCAAATCTGATGTACAGCGCGTTGACTCTGCCAACCGATGTGCTTGCCGGCGCCGCCGGTGAATTGCTATACGTCTCTACGTTTTCCGCCTTAGAAGATGACTGGGATATTTTCGCCGGCGAACAAAGCGCCCGGATAGTCGCGGAACATCTCGAAATCTCGGTTGGCGCTCCACAGACCGCCGTCTGGTCTACTGCAAGTCCCCGTTTCGCGGATTTCGACATAAGTGTCCGAGCTATCGCGCGCGATGGCCCGCTGGACAACGCCTACGGGCTCGTCTTTCACGTAAATGACCAAGCGGATGGCGCCTGCGCGCTGCCAGCTATTGTACTTTGCGGCATCAGCGAACTTGTGCCATTGGCCGGAGCGGCGCTAAAACAGCTGCTGGACTTCCGCCCGACCGCCAGCTACAGCGCCTTCATGATAAGCAGCGACGGTTACTATTCGCTTTGGCGTACGGAAGATGGCAGGACGGAGGCGCTGAGCGCGTGGATCCCGTTGTCCACTATCAACCAAGGCCTCGGCGTCGAGAACACGATAAGGATCGTAGCTCAAGGATCACGTTACAAGTTCTTCATAAATGACTTTCATGTTCCGCTTTGTTTGCCAGATGACGCCACAGCCGCAAGCACCTACGCCGGCGGCGAATGCATCGACGGCAACATGCAAGATGCTTACGAAGACGAGAAAACGCGCCGCGGGAGAATCGGCGTGATTGCGCAGGCGACCGCCACCGGTGGCGGCGGCGTTGTCGTGCGCTTTGACGACTTCATAGTTTACAGTCCGGCTCAAACCGACGGTGAGGCTGCCCGGCTATGAAAGTGCATTTGCGCATGGTTGGCTGTCGACTGAATCAGAGCGAAATCGACACAATGGCGCGGCAGTTTGCTGCGCTGGGTCATGAAGTGGTCGCTTCGCCAGAGGAAGCTGAGCACTTCGTTCTCAATACTTGCGCCGTCACCAACGAAGCGACCAAGACGAGCCGCAAGCTCATCCGCGATTTTCAGCGCGCCAACCTCAATGGCGAAACCACCGTTACCGGATGCTACGCGCAAATCGCGCCGGACGACATTCGCCACCTGCCGGGCGTCGAACGCGTCATCGACAACCAAAGCAAATCCGCGCTGGTGACACAAATCACCGGCGAATCAGTTGACGAGTACGACCTGGAGCCAGTCGAACGACAATTCGGAACAGGCGCGTCCGGCAAGACACGCGCCTTTGTGAAAGTGCAAGATGGCTGTGATAACGCCTGCACGTTTTGCGTCACGACCGTCGCGCGCGGCGCCGGGCGAAGCCGCCCTATTCCGGAAGTTCTGCGTGAAATGAATTATCTGCGGCGCTGCGGTTATCAGGAAGCGGTGTTGACCGGTGTGCATCTAGGCAGTTATGGGCATGACTTTGGCGACAACGATGGGCTCAGGCATCTTGTGGAAGCGCTGCTTGACGAGACGACGATGCCGCGGATCCGTCTTTCATCACTCGAACCTTGGGACCTAAGGCCGGATTTCTTCAAGCTCTGGGAAGACAGCCGACTTTGTCGTCATTTGCATTTGCCACTCCAAAGCGGCTGCGACGCCACGCTCAAGCGCATGCGCAGAAACACCAACCAGGAGGGGTTTCGCAACCTGATTGCTTCCGCCCGCGCCATGATACCCGGCGTTCGCATCACCACCGACATCATTGTCGGTTTCCCCGGCGAGACCGAAGATGAATTCGTGGAATCGGCGCGATTTCTGCGCAATATGGACTTCGGCGGTCTTCACGTCTTTCGTTACAGTAACCGGCCCGGTACGCCCGCAAGCCGCATGAGACATCAAGTCAGCAGTCGCGATAAGAAGGCGCGCAGCACAGAGCTGCTCGGACTATCACAAGTAATGGAAAGGCAATTCGCAGAGCGGCTGCTGGGATCGCAACAAGCCGTGCTTTGGGAGCAAGTTGTTGGCGCCACGCCGGAAGGCTTTATCAACACGGGCTATACCGACAATTACGTTCGAGTTCGCGCTGTACACCCGAGGGACTTGAGCAATATCATAACCGATACCAAACTCGACGTATACATTGACGGCGAGATTCATGGTAAAGTGGAAGATATCGTCTCGATGCCTGTGCTGCGCGGCGCGCTCATATCCGGTGTGACCAGCCCGATTGGGCCGTCCAAGCAAGTTTAGATAATTGCCATGTCAAATCCCAAGCAGCAACTGCAGGAAGCGCTTAAAGATGCGATGAAGGCGAAGGACAGCGGGCGCCGAAACGCTATTCGACTGCTGCAGAGCGCCATAAAGCAGGTTGAAATCGACGAACGCAAATCGCTTGGCGATGAAGCCGTCCTGGACATTCTTCGCCGCGAAGCTAAGAAGCGTCGTGAGACAATTGCAGAATTGGAAGGCGCCGGCCGCGTTAAAGACGCCGCAAGCGAACGCTTCGAACTTGCTGTTACTGAGGAGTTCCTGCCCCGGCAGATGACCACCGAAGAATTGCGTCCTATCATTCAGGAGGCAATTGCCGAAGTAGACGCCAAGTCTGCTCAAGAGATGGGACGGGTAATGAGTGTCGTAATGCCGCGCGTTCGAGGACTGGCCGATGGAAAAGCGGTCAACGCGATGGTAAGAGAATTGCTGAGCTAGATTGTGGTTGCCCAGGTCGCCGATCTGCTCGAAGAGCGCTTTAACATACCGCCGCAGAGGACGGAAGCGGCGGCGCATTTCTTGCTGGTTCTGATTGCCGCGGCGCTATTCGCCCTTTGCTGTACGCTCATAATCGCGCTTGACGATATCTTTTTGCGTTTCAACAACACAGCCAATCTGGGCATCGGCCGCGTACCGACCGAGGATATTATCGCGCGGGAAGAAGGCGTCTTCATCAGCGCTATTCTCACCGAGCAAGAACGGACGAATGCGCTGGCTCAAGTGCAGACGGTTTTCTCGCCCGCCGATCCCAGCGTCGCGCGCCGCCAGCGTGATCTTTCGGAAAAGATCCTCAATTACATCGATAACGTACGCGCCGACTCTCACGCCTCGCTGGAGCAACAGGTCGCGGATATTCAAGCAATTACTTCGCTGCAACTGGACGAAGACAAAGCGACCATCGAAGTGATCCTTCAGTTGCCCGACGAAAGCTGGGCTCAAGTGCGCAACGAGATAACGCTCGTCTTAGAGCGCGTGATGAGCGACGAGATTCGCGCTGCCGATTTGAGCCGGGCGCGTGAACAGTTGCCGAATCAAGTCAGCCTCCGCTTGACCGAACAGCAAAGCCATATCGTTACCGAAATCACATCTGATTTGATTCGCGTCAATACCTTCGAAAACCCGGAACAGACGGCGATCAACCAAGCTGAGGCGCTGGCCAAAGTCGAGGATCAGCAGCGTCACTTTATCACCGGCCAAATTGTCGCTCCAGCCGGGCAGCGCATAGACGCCCTCTCATTCGAAGCGCTTCAGGAATTGGGATTGCTGGCGCAGACCGGCAATCGCGGCGCGAGGATACTGCGCGCTCTGTTAGCCAGCGCCCTTGTAACCTTGCTGCTCCTCATTTACATACGCCGCTTTGAAGCGCAATTGCTGTCCTCCGACAGCGCGAATCTAGCGCTCATCGCCACGCTATTCCTAGTCGCCTTGGCAACGATGCGAGCCTTTGGCAGCGCGAACATCTATCTGATGCCGGCGGCTGCGCTTGGCATAGTCTACGTGGCGCTCAGTACGCCGAACCTGGCCATCATCGCCGCCATCGGCTTTGCCTTCTTAAGCAGCATGCTGAGTCGCAGCCCGTCGCTCGAGATCGCCAGTCTGGTCGCCGCCGGCAATATCGCAGCGATCTTGACGTTGAGAAACGCCGGTCGCCTGAACAATTACTTCCTCGCCGGTCTATTCGTCGGCTTGGCGAACGCAGCGGTGGTCGCGATCTTCGCGCTGCAGATCGGCTTCCAAACCAATGACGCCTACTATATGCTCCAGGCCTTCTTTAGTGGCTTGCTCATCGTGCCAACCGCCTCTTTCGGCGTGATGTACGTGCTGTCCGTTTCGCTGAACCTGGCGACGCCGTTCCGGCTGATGGATTTGAGCCAGCCAAGTAAACCCTTGTTACAACGGCTGCTGCGCGAGGCGCCCGGCACCTACCAGCACTCCTTGCAAGTCGCCAACCTGGCGGAACAGGCTGCTCAAGCTATCGGAGCAGACACACAGATGACTCATGTTGCGGCGCTCTATCATGACATTGGCAAAATGAGTAACCCGTTTTTCTTCACCGAAAACCAGTTGCACATCCAGAATCCGCATGACGCGCTGGATGATCCTTACCGCAGCGCGGACATTATAATCAACCACGTTATTGAAGGCGACCAGATCGCCAAAAAATTCAATCTGCCGAACCGAATTCGCGAATTCATCCGCGAACACCATGGCACAACTCAAGTCTACGTCTTCTATCAGAGAGCGCTGGTCGCCGCCGGCGACGAGAATGGGATCGATCCTGCCGAATTCAGCTATCCCGGCCCCATCCCGCAGAGCCGTGAAACCGCCATATTGATGATGGCCGATAGCTGTGAATCCGCTGCCCGTGCCGTGCAGCCTCAAACCAATCAGGAAATCGCCGAGCTCGTGCACAACATTATCGAAGGCAAACGCAACTCGGGCCAACTGGATGACTCCAACCTTACCCTCAACGAATTGCGGATGATCGAAGACACTTTCATCGACATTTTCCGCGGCTTGTTCCATCCGCGCTTGGATTATGCCAAAGCGGTTCAACAGGCGCCGCATCGAGAGCCTAAGGGCGGGGACGGCGCGCCGAAGATCAGCGATGAACCGGCCATTGCCGAACCGATTGCTCCGCCCCTGCCGCCCAATAGCCGGGAGAGGGCCTCGGAGTCTGACGCAGCGTTCGCGCGTACGGCTGATGCTGACGCCGGTCATGACGCGCCAGATAAGCCGTTTGTGAGGTTGAATCCCCAAAAAGCCCCTGAGTCAAGCGAATCCTCTCTGATCGATGATGACGAACCCTTGGCCGATGTTCCGGTTCTGCCCAAGCGCAATGGCAACAGATCGCAGACCAACCAGCCGGCCCGGCGCGCCGACGAAATGGATTAGCCGGTTTGGCTGCTCATATTGAATTGCAGAATCCAAATAACTATGTCCTGCGCGAAGCACGTCTGATACGTGCCGCACAGACAGTTCTTGACCAACATCCTGGATATGTCAGCGCCGGCATGACCATCGTAATTACCTGTGCGGAGACCCTGCGCGAACTCAATCGGCGACATCGTCAAGTCAATGCCCCCACAGATGTCTTGTCCTTTGCCGCGTCACCGTTGCCCGACGATATTGATCAGGATCAAGGCTATCTCGGTGACACGCTCATTGCCTACGACTACGCCGCTCTACAAGCGGAAACAAGAGGCGCATGTCTTGAGGACACCCTGTGTTTACTCGTCATCCACGGCGCCTTGCATTTGCTGGGATATAAGCATGACACGCCGGAAGCATGCGCCCAAATGTGGTCTGCGCAAGCCAGAGCTTTGCAATCCTTGGGCATAAGTATCTCGATTGTCGACAGATATGAAACAGTCAAGCAGGTCTAAGCAGGTGGAGCGACGCCAGCAAAGCGTAACGCTGAAGGATCCCGCCGCATTCAGCACCAAGGCCAGCTCAAGTCGATTGCAGAGTTTCTCATTCGCGCTAAGTGGTTGCGCCTATATGCTGCGTCATCAGAAGAATACCCGCATCATGACTCTTGTGACTTGCGCCGTTTTGGGGACAGGCTGGTGGCTCGGCATAGACGCCGATAGCTGGGCGACATTATGCCTTGCCATTGCGCTTGTCTGGGTCACTGAGTTTGTCAATGGCGCCATCGAAGCGGCAGTGGATTTATCCACAGAAACATATCATGCATTGGCGAGAAAGGCGAAAGATGTGGCGGCGGGCGCGGTCCTATTGGCGGCGGTTGGGTCCGCCATCGTCGGATTTTTGATTCTGGGACCGCCTGTTCTGGAGAAAATCGGCGACAGTTTCGCTATGCCCTTTGGCTGAAGGCAGCGTCCAGCTCTGAATTGTTCTATAGCGAAAAACGAATTGTGCTACAATGAAAACCAATCGAAGGTGAAACGACCTTTCGGATGTTTCCATGCCCATGACCCGTGAACCAGTTTCCGAAAACTCATCTTCCGGGCGCGGGCTTCAAAGTTTCCTTAATCTCGTCATTTCCTTAATCTCAAGACTGCTAAGCTCTTCGAGCGGCCAAGCCAGCGGAAAGACTGGCAGCGGCCACCTTGGCCGGCAGCGCGCCTTGCGCTTGTCCGCCTTGCTCGCGCCGCGAAATCGACTCAGAGTCGGGGCCGCCGGTATCGTGGTAGCGTCAGCTGTGCTGATCGGGGCCTTACTGAGTCGCAGCGTGGAACAACTGTCCCTGAACAATGCCATTTGGCTGGATCGAACTTGGGTTTATGGCGATCTTGACGATGCGCGACTTGGCGATTTTGTAAATCATTTGATAGACCACCGAATCGGCAAAGCATATACCTATGTCAGCTCGCTTGGTATCGACGAACGCTGGTCGGGCGGCGCGCAAGGTACAACCAGTTTTATGAATTCTCGCGGGACTGTCGACAAATTTGTAAAGACCTTCAAGAACAAAAACGAGCAAATAGAGTTGCTGGCCTGGATCGAGATCTGGACGCACCTGGACAATGTGGACAGCTATCGCCTGGACGATTCAAATCTCCACCAGAACATTGCCGACTTCTCCCGGTTTCTCGTAGACCAATTGGGCTTTGATGGGATCTTGCTTGATGTCAAACCACTGTTCGCTGGCAACGACGACTTCATCCGCCTAATTCGCCGGGTCCGCGCCGCCGTCGGGGCGGACAAGACAATCGCGGTTGCCGTGACTGCTGACCTGACCCCGCACGATCTGCGACCGCAAGATATACCCTCCATAGCTCCGGGCACGATGTGGTCGCCCAATTTTAAGCAACGCGTACTGGTCGCGGCGGACGAAGTCATTTTGCTCATGTACCAGAGCTACCGACAGAAGACGCTGGATTATGTGAACTGGGTGGCTTATCACGTCGAAACTTATGTCAAGCTCTTGGAAACCAGCACAGAAATCCTCGTGAGCATCCCCAACTACGGTGGCGCGAGCAATGCGCACAACCCCGCGATAGAGACGATGGCGAATGCCTTGGATGGCGTCAACGAAGGTTTGCGCCGCCTGGATGATGAGGAACGCGCGCTGGTAACAGGTATCGCCATTTATTCGGACGCGGAGCTAAGCCAATCCGATTGGAACCTGTTCAGCGAACAGTGGCTGCAGCGCTAGATCGGCAGGCCCAATATGCCAGCCCTAGTCAAACGACTGACGGCAGCCGGGCTAGTTGATGCCAACTACTCAGCGAAGAGTCTTCGCGACGCCGCGAGTCACGAGCCCGTAGACGGCGTGTACACAGTTGCCAACACCTATAATGCAACGCAGACGCTGCTGCTGGATGCCCACTTCGATCGGCTGGAAGATTCGGCGGCGCGCAAGCGCATTGCCCTGGCCCTAGACCGCAGCCGTCTCAGGCAGGCCCTGCGGCAGATGATCATTGACTCCGGCTACGGCGACGTCCGGTTTCGCATCACTGTTCCGGCCGAGGCGCCCGAAGCATTGACGCTATCGATTGAACCCTTTGAAGCGCCATCATCCATCCTCATCCACAGTGGTGCGCGTTGCAGGACAACCGCAACTGCCATTCGGGGGGATCCCGCCGCAAAATCAAGCGATTGGATGCCCAAGCGCGAATCGCTCCTTTCTAATCTGCCAACGGGCATCTACGAGGTCTTTCTGCTTGACAGGCGCGGTGGCATTCTAGAAGGTCTGTCCTCAAACTTTTACGCGATCAAGAACGGCGAATTGCTCACCGCAGGCGACGGCGTATTGGCCGGCATCGCCCGCAAAATCCTGTTCGTGGTCTGCAAAGGCATCATCTCGCTTCGCCTGGAGACGCCACAACTGGTTGACCTGCCCCAGTTCAGCGAAGCTTTTCTTACCAGCAGCAGTCGCGGCATCATCCCCGTAGTCGAGATTGACGGGCGAGCAATCGGCAATAGCAGAGTCGGTCCTGTTACGAGAGAATTGCGCAAGGCCTACGATCACTGGGTCGCCGAGAACTTGGAAGAACTGTAGTGCGGCGCCTGGGCCACATATGGAAGGCTATCAAGCTGGTCAGCTCCGCCAGGGACCTGGCCATTGAGAGTCGCCGACTTGAGTGGGCCGTGAAGCTGCCCAGCACCTTTTTCCTCCAGGCCGAACATTGCGATATCAACCTGTCCTGGCATGAAGACCCGCTGGTGTCTGCCGAGTTGGAGTTCCACGCCGGCTTCGGCTGGCAATGGACGACCGATCAAGATGAAGCTGGCGTATATGTCGTCGCAAGGCGAAAACCGCTCATCGGCAGCGTCGGTCGCGGAAGGCTCGCCTTCGCGCTGCCTCACGGCCTGCATATTTCACTCAAGCTGGAGAACTGCCGGCTCTGCTGCGACGGGCTCCACACTTCGCTCGAGTTGCCGCCGTTTCAATAGAATGCCATATGGCGAATCAGAGAGTGGCAAACTTCGCCGACTTGTCGACTTCACTTGGCATAGAAACACCACTGTGCCGGCGGTCAGTGTCTACACGACCCTCAGTAATATCAAGTTGGTTGTGTAAAAAACAACCTCGCTAGGAAAACTCCCCTCCCTGATGCTTCGGGGAGGGGCCGGGGGAGGGGTTGGAAAAACGACATTCACCACTCCCGCGAATCATCTCGCCTTGAATTCTTCTATCGCCTGTGATAATGTAGGCGTATGAGCAAACTGACCAAACTCAACGCGTTAACCCCCTGTTGTTGTCTTGGTGCCGGCGTATAGGCGGGTGCGTTTGGTTTGCTGGCAACATGGTTGTTCGCTAAAACAAGTCAACCCGCAACGGTTGGCTTTTTTTGATTCTGCGGCCCATGTTTTGTCAAACTGCAGTTTGCGGTAGCCATTATCGCCGGTTACGCGCCGAGCGGCGGTGGACAGCCAGCCGCATTGCTTAGAAAGGCTAGTACAAAGGGAGAAGTAGGCATGAGTGATATCGGAAGTCGTGGATACGCCAATCCAGGCAAGCTCGTCTCGACCGATTGGGTCGCCGCTCACCTCAGCGACGACAATGTTCGCATAATCGAATCAAATGAAGACCCGCTGCTGTATCCAAGCGGGCATATACCCGGCGCGGTCGAAGTCGACTGGGTCAAGGACCTCAATGATCCGCTGCGCCGCGACTATCTCGACAAGTCCGGTTTCGAGGCGCTGGCGAG
>JAPOYU010000024.1:0-29078 GCA_026706395.1 Chloroflexota bacterium | reverse complement strand
TACCACGGTAATCTTTTACGGCGACAAGAGCAATTGGTGGGCCACCTACGCCCTGTGGGTCTTCGAGCTCTTTAACCATACCAAGTCCAGAATCATGGATGGCGGGCGTCTCAAGTGGGCGGAAGAGGGACGCGAACTTACGCGCGAGAAGCCGGCTATCAGTCCAACGAGCTATAGCGCGCCGGAACGTGATGACAGCCAGATCCGCGCTTTTCGCGACGGTGTCCTGCAGCACATTCAAACCGGCGGTCAGTTGGTGGATGTGCGCAGCCCGGCGGAATTCAGCGGCGAGAAGCTGCATATGGAAGGCTATCCACAAGAAGGCGCCGTCCGCGGCGGCCATATTCCCGGCGCGTCCAGCGTACCTTGGTCACGGGCCGCCAATGAAGATGGCACCTTCAAGAACGCGGCTGAACTCAGCGCTATCTACCTTGATGAAATCGGTCTAAACTCGGCCGAACCCACAGTCGCCTACTGCCGCATTGGCGAGCGCAGCAGCCATACCTGGTTCGTTCTGACCAACCTCCTGGGATTCGCCGATGTGCGCAACTACGACGGCTCCTGGACCGAGTGGGGCAACAGCGTCGGACTGCCGATCGAGAAATAGTTTGCGAAGCAAGAGCCGGAGTGGTTAAGTTCACCGCCCCGGCTCATGCATCCACCGTGAGGCGGAAATGGCAAACTACCCTCCCAAGCTGCAAGAGTACCTCGACGATTTCGCCTTTATCACATCGCGCGAAGAGCGCGTCGAATACCTTATCGCCATCGCCGACGAATTCCTTCCGGTGCCCGCCGCCGTCGCCGCCAAGCCCTACGACGAAGCGCATCGTGTGATTGGCTGTGAATCAGAGGCCTTCGTTTGGGCGATAGACCGCGCGGACGGCACGCTCGATTATTACTTTGATGTGCTTAACCCACAGGGCTTATCGGCGATGGCCAAAGTTTTATTTGCGTTTTTCGTCAAAGGTATATCGATGGGCAAGGGACGCGGCCTGACCGAATTGGTCAATGCCGTCGTCTATCATGCCGGTCAACGCCTGAAGTCGATGTAGGTCAATGAACTTCCAGGAACGAGTTGCCCGGGGCGCCCTCGGTATAGATAGCGTGCGTGCCCAACATGCCTCGATAGCTGCCGGGCGGCTCGGAATTGGGAATGACTTCGGCGCCAACCACTTTCTCATAGTAACCAACCGGCCCCGCCCAACCGATGATGCCGTACATATAGCCCGCCTCCCGCATAGCGTGTAATGTCGCCATGAGCAAAGCCGTGCCTATGCCGCGACCGCGCTCCGCCTCATCAACGCCGGTCGGACCGAAGAAATTCTTGTGTGAGGTATCGTAACAGGCGAATCCAAGCATTTGCTCGCCACGATGCGCCAGAAAGATCGTTGGCGGGCTCACTGAGAATCCAACATCCGCTTCGCTCACCCAATATTCGCTGAAATGTTGACGAATCCAATCCAATACGAGGAACTTTTCTGGCGCCATCCCTCGTCTGATCGTTATACCCATAACCCGCTGCCTGGCGAGCACAGGCTCCAACTCCGGCAGATCGTATAATTTGACAAGCATATCTGGCATGGTTCCACTCTCCATTTCAGCGCTGCCGTCGTGTATCGATCCTTCACGCGCTAATCGGGCGGTTACCTGTTGCCACTTCATTCTACACCGAATTCAAATGTCCGCGGTCTATTCTCAGCGCAATCTCATCCCCAACGCTTGTCCGCTGCTTGTATTGTCGTCCCTGCCGAAGATCATCCCCCATTGCAATGGGAAGAGATTTAGAGGGGCTGAACACGCCGCGATTCCAAAATGAGCCCCTTTTCTCAAATTAGCGAACATTTGGTCTAGTATTACCCCTGAGCTGTGATACCATACCCTTATCACAAAAGCGCTCGGGGGAGCTGGAATCCCAAAACATGACTCAATCCACGCCATTGGCGCAAATCCGGCAAATGCCAAACCGCCCTGCAAGCCCCGCCATTCCTGGCTTGCGCCGCATTTCGCCATTGGCGCATTGGCGGAAAAAAGTTTTTGGTCGCGCGCCAATGCCAATGCATCGGCCATATTGTCTGCAAGCCTCGCCATCACTAGCATTCGCTATTGGCGCAAATCACAATTCCCATTGCCGGGACAGCGCAAAGGAGGTGATCGAAGCAAACGAATTTCACTGCTGTCCAACGGGGGCCTCCCCAAAACGCGCCTGTATGGATACTGTATCGATAGAGCCTGGCAATTATGCTGCTTGTTAATATCAAAAATGTATGCTCTACGCATCCAATATGTATCCAAATGAGATCCTTTTGCGTTTTTTTGCATCTTTTTGCGTCTTTTTGCACCGTAGTGACAGATAGGACACAGACCATGCCAAAATACTTCCAGCTGTACTCGCCGAAACTCGTGACGGCGATAGACGAACCTGTTGCTGCCGGCGATCAGTGTCGCGTGTATCAGTTGCCGGCGCTTTAATGGAGCATCGGAAAAGCCTTATATTGGCACGGTAAGGTGCCAGCCTGTATGATTGCTGACGAGCAAGCGCAAGGGAAAAGAGAAACTATGAATCTGCGGCCCGAAACCCAGGCGGTTCACAACGCAAATACCGATCGCTCAAGTGGCGCGATTGTGCCGCCAATCGTCCTTAGCACGACGTTCGAGTACGAGACGACCGGCCGCGAGCACGAACCCGACGAGCTCATTTATACCCGTTATCAGAATCCAAATCGCGCCGCTTTGGAAACATCGCTGGCGAAGCTTGAAGGTGGCGCGGTCGCACACGCGATCTCCAGCGGATCCGCCGCGATGCTCACCATTTTCCAGGCTCTTGAACCGGGAGACCACATCGTTTCCAGCGACGACATGTATTTTGGCATTCGTGTTCAGCTCAATGAATTCTTCGCGCCCTGGGGCTTGGAAACAACCTACGTCGACATGAGCGATCTGAAGGCGCTGCGCGCCGCGATGCGCCCGGAAACCAAACTGGTCATCTTCGAGTCGCCGACCAATCCGATGATCCGTCTGGCGGATATCGCCGCAATCGCCGAGATCACGCGCGCAAACGGCGCCCTCTTGCTCGTCGATAACACCGTGGCCACCCCGGTGGCGCAGAATCCCATCGCGCTCGGCGCCGATATCGTGGTCATGTCCCTCACCAAGTACATCGCCGGGCACCACGATGTATTGGGCGGCGTCATCATATTCGCGGAAAACGACGACTTCGCCGAGCGGGTCACCCGACTGGTGAAGATCGGCGGCAGCGTCCTGTCGCCGATGAATTGCTGGCTGGCTGCCCGCGGTCTGCAAAGCTTATCCTACCGCGTTCGCGCCCACAGCGAAAACGCCCTGCAAGTCGCATGTTTCCTGGCGGAACATCCCAAAATCGAAGGCGTACTCTATCCCCACCATCCCAGCCATCCACAATCTGAACTGGCGCTGCGACAGATGCGCGTCGGCAGCGGGCTGATGTCGATCCTCGTCAAAGGCGGGCGTCAAGGGGCGATTGACCTCGTCAACGGGCTTAACTTGTTCACCAGCGCGACCAGCTTCGGCGGCACGCACAGCCTCATCGAACACCGCGAGTCGATCGAAGAAAGCTCAAGCACACCCGGCAACTTGCTGCGCATCTCTATTGGACTGGAACATCCAGCCGACCTTATCGCGGACTTACGGCAGGCGCTTGCATGATCTACCACATCACCAGCCGCACAGCTTGGCTCGCGGCGCAAGAGTGTGGTTGGTACAGTGCGCCGACATTGGCTAGTGAAGGCTTCATTCACTGCTCCGGACGAGACCAGATACTGCAAGTCGCGAATACATTCTACCTGGGCGCCAGGGACCTGCTGCTTCTCCGCATTGACGAAAGCAGATTACGTGCCGAGCTTCGTTGGGAAGCGCCGGCGCATCCGGATTCTGAAACGGTCATCTCATTTCCAGACGAGACCGTATTCCCGCATCTTTATGGGGAACTTAACCTGGACGCGGTCCTTCAGGCAGTCGAACTCGCGCAGACGGAGGAGGGTTTCGCGCTCCCGTCTAACCTGCCTTGACCATCCCTAGCCGACGCCCGTCGCATCAGCGCTGTATTCCCAGAGCGCGGTCTGCTGGCTGCGGTCGTAGGAGATGTCGCTGGAGCGCTTCTGCTGCTTCTCATTCCAGTATTTGCCGCTGATGCCAGCCGCGTCCGGTGAGGAAGCAAGGTAGACCAGAGTCTCGGCGCCTTTTTGGGGTGATATCGCAAACAGCTTCTGCAGGATCTTGATTATGGAAGACCAAAGTCCCCTCGTATTGTGGCCGAAGCCGGTGTCGACCAAACCGGGATGTACCGCATTGACGGTCACAGTGGTGTCTTCCAGCTGCCGCGCCAATTCATAGGTGAAAAGCACATTCATCAGTTTGCTAGCGCCGTAACTGTTCATGAAACTGTAGCCCTTCTGGTCACGCAGGTTATCCAGTCGCAACGACGCGTTTCTATGGGCGCTTGACGAGACGTTGATGATACGGGCTTCACCGTGTTCATGGGCAGTCAGTTTGATGATGTCAAGCAGGAGATTGGTCAGCAAGTAATAGCTGATGTGATTCAGCGCGAACGTCATCTCGTAGCCATCAGCCGATTGCTGATACTCAGAGAAGACGGCGCCGGCATTGTTCAGCAAGACATCCAGGCGCTGATGCTTGTCGCGAAACTCGGCGGCGATCCGGCGTATCTCGTCCATGGATGATAAGTCGGCAACCAACATTTCTACGTTGGAGTTGCCGCTCGTCCGCTTGATATCGACGGAAACCTTGCGCGTCTTTATCTCGTCGCGCCCGACGATGACGATCTCCGCGCCCATCGTCGCCAGTTCCAGCGCGGCCTGCTTGCCGATGCCGTTTGTCGCCCCGGTGATGAGAACTCGTTTGCCAATCATTGTTTGCCTTTGCCGATTTTAGTCTTTCCCATTCTATATGAGGTACAGCAATCTAAAAGTGTTGCTGACTGTCTTCCCGATCCGCCTCTAGGTTCTGGCCTCGGTGTAGTCGATACAGCGGGATGACCGGCACGAGGGCCAAGCTTGCGGAAGACAAGGCAATACGTAGAGATGTCAGCGTAGCAATGGCGCCATGCACTGGCGCAAATACGATCTGCCCCAAGGCATTAGATTGCCAGTATAGCGAAATCACGGTTGCGCGCACATCAGAGGGCGCGTGTCGGTTGATCCAGATCATGAAGAGCGGCTTGGTCGCCGTCCGCAGGGACTGGCTCAGGCAATAGGCCAAGGCAGCGACATAGAAGGATGGCGCCCAAATGAAGACCAGGTTGCCTAAAACTGTAGCGCCAGCGAAAATGGAGAGAATAAGCGTCGTTCCCGATTGACGCTTTTGTCGCAGCCATCGCCTCGTCAACTCGAGCAAAGGCAAGGTCAACAGCGTCACACCGGCAAACAGTATGCCGAACCAGATTTCTGATTCAAAGACGGGCAATGTGAAATTCTGCACAATATGGGGAGCGTGCATCGCGTCAAAGCCGCCGACGGAGCTGCCGATGACCAGGCCGATCAAGACCACCGCGCGCAAGACGGGCCTTCCCTTCACCATCTTTAGCGTGGCGGAGAAAGTGCGCCGCAGTTGAGCGAAAGATATGCCCATAGAGCCGGCCGGCTGGAAACCTTCTTCCGGCATAATAACCGCGAGCAAAAGCGCCAGGAGGATCGTCGCCGCGCCGCCCAGCGCGATGGGCAAAGCAAGATTCACAGTCGCCAGTGCTGTCGAAGCGGCGATACCGAGAAGCGTGGTTACCTGACCAATCTGTGAGCCACGGAGGAACAACGATGACGCTTCTTCCTGACCGAGTTCGTCAACCAGCCAGGCTTCCGGCGCGCCGCTGACGAATGTGAAACCGAGACCCCAAATCGCCTGCGACAACAGCGTCACTTCGTAAATTGGCACAAGGGCCTGCAAGAGAAAGCCGCCGCCCCAAATGATGTAACCGATGACTATAGCCCACTTGCGGCTGAAGCTGTCGGCGATGAGGCCGGTCGGAACCTCAAAGACAAATGTGGCCCCTTCCAATACAACCAGGAGCCAGGCCAAACGAAAGGGATCGTCGGTGATGGCTTTCACAAAAAATAGGTTCGCCATCGTCAACCACATGGCGAAAACAAAGGGCGCCACTATTCTGAAAACGTAGAATGCGCGCCGAGCGCGATGTCGAGAGCGATTCATACAAGCTGGCTATTGAGAACGTCCGCGTATTCAGGCACTACTCATCGGCGTCGCCATAGCTGTGCCCGCCGAAAATCGCGCGAATCTCCGCCGCCGACTTGGCTCCTTGCAGCGCTTTCATGCGCGCGGCTTCTTCCTTCTGCAGGGCGCGTACGTTCTTCAACACAGCTTCCAACTGATCGGCCGGGAACTTGCAAGCGCCGTTCTCGTCCATGTGGATCAGTTCGCCAGGCGCCACATCCATGCCGCCGACCGAGACCGGTACATTCACAGCTTGCACCGCCATCGCTCCATGACCGGCGGTTACGCCGCTCAACATGTACTGGAAATCCATCTCGCGGACTTCATCCAGGTCACGCGATGGTCCATTGGAAAGCAGGCCAAGGCAACCCAGGGCCTTCATCGCCGAGACCATGTTGCCGCCCGCCAAGCCGACTTTGCCGGCTAACTCAGGAGGAAACTTCTGCTCTATGACCAATACGGTCGGCTGAGGCGATGCCTCCATCGCATCCAGCACATCCATGAAGCCCAGGCGAGAGTAATTCGGATCGGGCAAGCCATATACGCAAGTCACGGAATAGCCCACAAGTCGACCCAGTTCCGGATACATGCAGCGGATGGTCTGGTCGGTGTACCAATTCTCGCTCCATGGATTGTACAGCCCCAGGCAGAGCGGCGACTCCGGATACGTCGCGACCACGTTAGTGATTGACGGCGTGTCAAAGTTCTTGAGTTCTTCCAGCATTTCCATCCTGTTCATAGTCTCACTGCCTCTCGGTGGATTTCCGTATCGGATTCTACAGCGCATCGCTTGGGAAGTCGAAGCTGATATGTCATTGTTTCAGGCGGAGAAGTCGCGGCGATTCAAGTTGGGCTTCAGGGTACGCCGGATGACCAGCAGAATGGGCAGCAGCATCAGGGCCGAAAGCGATATCGCCGCCCGGATAGAACTCCACAAACCGATAGCGCCGACAACAGGTCCACCGGCGATCTGCCCGAGGGCGTCGGCCTGCCCTTGAATCGACAGCACGGTCGCCCGCGCCTCCGATTCAGCATAGAGATTTATCCAGGCGTCCATCAATGGATTTCTCACGCTACGCGCCGCCTGAGCCAGCCAGAAGCCAAGCAATATGAGTCCAAAACTATCGCCCATTGTAAAGACCAGAACACCGCCGATCATGACGATATAGACGACCGCCAACGTCAAAGCCACGACGCGGCCATCCGTCAAGTCCAGTCGGCGGCGCAGAACCTCCGTCGCCCCCAGGGTTAAAGGCATAGATACCGCGCTGATGATGCCGAACCAGACGATCTCATTCAACTGTCCCAAAGGCGGCAATCTGTAGCTCTCAAGAATGTGGGCAGTAGATAAGCGGTCGAAACCTTCGCTGAAGGCGCCGTGTATCACCGTGGCAATGACGATCAGCATCAGGATCCGGCGGGCGCGCACGAGACCCGCGCCGGCGCGAAGAGTGGAACGGAAGGTCTGCCAGGCTTGGCGCTCGCCATTCGCTCGACGCGCGAAACCGCGCTCCGGCATGACAAGGGCGAGCAAGACCGCAAGCAGCAAGAGGATAACACCGCCCGCGATGATGGCGATCTGCAGGCTGTAACTTGCCAGAGCTATACTGAAGAAAATCGCCAGGAAACTCGCCACCTGCGCCACTTGCGATGAGCGGAGAAAAGCGCCGACAGCGCGTTCATATCCGATTTCGTCGACGATCCAGGCCGAGGTCGCCCCGCTCAGAAATGTATAGCCCAAACCCAAGATAACGCGCGAGATGAGCAACACGCCAAAAAACGGCAGACTGCCTTCTATAATAAAGCCTATGCCGAGCAGACAGAAACCGGCAATGACTGACAGCCGCCGGCTGTACACATCGGCGACGACGCCTGTGGGAATCTCCATCAGAAAGGCGGTGAGCTCCAGCGTCGTGCCGATCAGGACCAGTTGCAGGGCGTTCAGCCCGACTTGCTGCACCTGATAGACCATGTTTACAGTGAACACCGTGGTCAGGGCAACAGCCTGCATAGCCATCATCAGGAGATACAGCCTGTATGCGTCAACTTGGGGCAATCGTGTTCGGGTTAGCATGCTGAATCCAGCGCAGCCTCATGGCCTACAATGTAGCTGTCCGGCGCTGCAACTTCCCGGTCGACAGGTAGCCTTCCAGCTCTCGAATACGCTCTTGAAGCAGGGTTGGAGCCACTTCCCTTACCTTCGGATTATGCAGGTTCTGCAACAGCCAGCGACAGGAAAGCATCTGCCGCGCTGCTATGAAAGCTTCCAGGTCGTCCCGCTGGGCAGCCGCCTGCGGTCGAATAGAGAGGTAGCCGGCCCACAATGCGTCTTCCAGCTCGACGTAATCTGCTGCGCGCTCGCCTCTGAACTCCCAAAGGAGTGGCGCCAGGTCATAGAGAAAATAGCCCCAAGCGCAATACTCGAAGTCGAGCGCGGCGACCGAATTTTCGACGAAAAGCAGGTTCTTGGCCAGCAAGTCGGCGTGGATCAGGCCGATTCCGGCGCCTGGTTGATCCCGGCATGGCATTGCTTGACGGGCCCGATCAGAAACCGCCTGGAAGACCCGAATCTGCTCGCGAGTAAGGACTTCGCTTTCATTCGTCACATAGTATGCTGACTCGGCTTCGAATATCCCACCGAAGTCGAGACGATGTCGCTTGAAGTCGGCTGGCGGCTCAAATTGCGAATCGCGGTGCAATCGGCCCAGATAGCCGCCAACTGCGCGGGCATCTACGACAGTAAAGGCGCTGGCGGACTTGGTTTCACCCCGCAAGCGCTCGAACAGAACGGCATGAATCTGGCCGGCAGACGGGAGCATCGGCGGGATATATGAAGTGAGGAGTCCCCCGTTAGAAACGGGAACAGGCAGGGGCGCAAGCAGCCCAGTCTGTTGACGAATCGCGAGCAGCCATATCAGTTCAGAATGCACATCGTCTTCGTCGACGCGCCCGGGCGGATGCAAGCGCAGGAAGTAACGTTCGGCCGCTGTTGTAACGGCAAAAACAGCATTCGTATCGTAGCCGATCCAACTCAGACTATGCTCGCCGATTTGCCACTGCGGCAGCAACTCGGCGGCCGCCCCTTCAAATAACGTCCGCTGCTGCTGCAAGTTCAACTGAGAGAAGTGGGTTGGTTTATCCATCGCAGTGTTCCATATCATATCAGGCAAGTGCGTTGCGTCAGCATTTGGCTTTGCGAGACTCCGCCCGACTTTCTGCTAGAATAGGTCGGCAAGAGTCTGCTGTGATCGGATCGCCAAATGCGAAAATGGATCATACTTGCTGGCGCTCGCGCCGCTACGCTCGCCGCCGACCAAACCAGCAAGCGCTGGATCGTCAGCAATTTGGAATTATACGAGAGCGCCAGGCCGATTCCAGCGCTAGCGCCCCTATTCCAATTCACACGGAGCAGCAATACCGGCGCGGCATTTGGCATCCTGCCGATGGCCGGCGATCTTTTCCTGCTGATCGCCTTGCTGATTGTCGCCGGCTTACTCTGGCATTTCCGTGAAACGAGGCCGGAAGCGCGTCTGGCGCCATTCGCAATCGGCCTCGTCATCGGCGGCGCATTCGGCAATATGCTGGATCGCCTGCAATATGGGCATGTCGTTGATTTCATCCATTATCAGATTCCCAACGTCATTTCAAACGTCTCAAATCTGGCAGACCACGCGATCGTTCTGGGCGTGCTGCTCGTGATCGCCGAGAGTCTCTGGCGAGAGAATCGCGAACGGAGGCCCACCGCTCAAGCGGACGACTCGACTTGAAGGGAGTCAGTTGAGACGCCGCCGGATCAAAAGGCAATGCAGCGGCTAGAAGCGCTTTTCCAACTCAATTTCGTCGCGAATGGTGATCCCGTGTAAGCCAGTAATCGGAATCTGTGGTTTGATGCGCCTGGCCTCCGCTATGGCGTTCCGATGAATAGTGACCAATTCGTAGCCGCGTTTTTGCCAAAACTTCAGCGCCGCAAGATTGTCATTCGTCGTAACCAGCCAAAGGCGTTCGATACCGGCTTCCCGCGCCCAGCTTTCCACCGCCTCGACCAGCGCGGACCCGACGCCCACGCACTCGGTCAAGCTGTTCAATGTTGTGATTTCACAGTCTCTTTCACCAACATGCACCGTGACCAAGCCGATGTTTTCCATCTCGGCTTGCGCTTCAGGCTCTTCATCGTCCGACACGTCTGTCTTCTTTTCCGCTATGAAACCAGGCAAGAGGTGACCATACACCGCCTTGCCGCGCGAAACAATTTGGGTCGTTCCCCATCGCTCATCCAGAAAATGCGCCACCCATTCACGGTCAGACCGCTCCAAAGGACGGATGCTGAATTCGGCCATCGCCAAGACCTTCACACTGCCCTACCTATCCAGCGACCATTATAGCTATTTTGGCCGGACAAGAAAAATCTGGGCGCAGATACAAGATCGCCTTGTTGGATTTCAGCATACACCGGGCGCCATAGCGGCGCAGAGCTCGGTTCAAACGGCAAAGAGCAGCGCCACGCCGGCAACCGCCACGATCGTGCCGACGCAGGCGCGCACAGTGATACGTTCGCCGAAAACCACAAACGAAAGCGGTATGAGAAAAATCGGAGTCGTACCTGTTAATGTCGATGAGATGCCGACACTTGTAAACTGCAAAGACACCAGCACCAATGTCGTGCCGACGGCGGGACCGGCAAGAGAAGCCAATGCCACAAATGCCAGCGCGCGCGGCTCGGTGGAAACGAGGCTTAGATTAGATCGCAGCTTCCCGCGCAAGCCGATGAATACGCATAGCAGCGCCAGACCTACAACCATCCGAATTACGCTGGCGCTCATCGCCGGATAGTCGCCTGCCACGCCTTCAGACATAAGGACAAAAGAGGCGCCTTGCGCAAGGGCCGCGCCGAATGCCGTCGCCAAGCCCTTGTGATATTGATTTTGGTTTCCGCCGAAAGCGCCAACGACGCCTTCAGAGACCACCCAGAATACGCCGCCAATCACCAGTACAATTCCGATAAACGTGTACGGTGGCAAGCCCTGGCCCAGGAATAACCAAGCCATAAACGCGGCATATATCGGCGATGTTGACGCGACGAGCATGCTCAACCTGGGACCGATGTATTGAAATGCCCGCAAGAATAGCGACGCCGAAATGGCGAATCCGGCCAGGCTGGACATGCCCAGAAGCAGCCACCGCTGAGGAGGGGCGGCTAGCGGAAAGATCTCGCCATAGAGCGCCAGGTGGATGGGCAGCAGAAAGACCAGCGAAACGAGCAGACTTAAGGCCATAGACATGCTCGCGCCGAATTTGCGGCCCGCCAGGGTATAGGTCGTAGATGCCAAACTGAAACTGAACGCGGCAGCGAGTGCAGTGATCTCGCCGATGAAGTTTTCCAATGCAACCTACGTGAACAGTAAACTGAAGACCGCTGGTAATTCTAGTTGGCGGGCGATTGATACGCAATTTCTGAAGGCGCAACGCAGTGATGTCGACTGGAAACCGCCCGGTTCAAACTGCTGTCATTCAGAATCGAATGACAACAAGGCTGTACGGATCGATATGCGGAAAAGGCGTATATGCATCAAATCCTCCGTCCGAGTTGGAATCCGGCTCAGCCAGCACGCCATGTCCATAGACAAGGGTCGGCGCGTCGAACAGGAGATCGCTCTCGGCTAGCGTCAGCGTGACATCCGAAACCACTTCTCCCGAGAGATTGATCACGACAAGCAGCGTCTGCTCGGCATTGTGACGGATAAATGCGTAGATGCCGCGCGAATTGCTGTCCACCGCCGTAAACTCGCCGCTCCGCAAGGCGGAATTGCTATTGCGCAAATGAATCAGATCGCGATAGTGACTGAGCAGCGAGTCAGGGTCCGCGACCTGAGCGGCGACATTCGCGGCGGCCACATTCTCCGCGCTCTGTAATGGCTCCCAAACAGAGTCGCCCATTGTAAAGCCGGCAAAGCGGGACCCATCCCATTGCATAGGCGTTCGCAGGCGCTCGTCGGGCTTTGCGCCGGCCATACCGATCTCCTCGCCATAATACAGAAATGGCAGGCCTGGACCGGTCAAGAGGAGCGAGGCGGCAACCTTGTTTTTGCCATTGTCGAAGCTTAGTTGATTGGACAGCCTGTTCTGATCGTGATTGGTCAAGAATGTAGCGAACTGGTTCAAAGGATAATCGCGAACCGCATAGCGATGCGCGCGAGCGATATCTCTGTTTGATCCGCGCTGTGCCGCCGAAATCATCTTGTCAGCCAGGTTGAAGTCGAAGCCAAGGTCAATGGCGCCTTCCTCAATGTACCGCGAGACAATGAAGGAAGGCCCGTTGAATATCTCGCCGACGGTGAAGTTATACGGTTTAACCGATTCGAGGTGCGCTTCGTATCCTGCGAGCCAGGCGCGGCCCTCCGGCGTGTTTTCCTGCAATTTATCCACTTCTATAATGTGTTTGATGGCATCGAGACGGAAGCCGTCAACACCGATGTCGGTCAGCCAAAACGCAGCGATATCGTAAATGGCTTGGGTGACCTCGGCGTTGCGAAAATTCAAGTCTGGCATGCCGTCCCAAAACACGGCGTAATAGAAACGCCCGCCGGCTTGATGCCAGGCGGGAGCGCCCCAGGGACCGCGATAACCAGGGTCTTCATCGGCCCAAATGTACCAGTCGGCGAATTCAGCCTCGCCCAAGCGGGACGAAAGGAACCAAGGATGCCGACTCGATGTATGGTTAATAACCATGTCGACGATGACTGCGATACCGCGGCTGCGCGCTTCGGCGATGAGCCGACGCATATCGTCTACGCTGCCATAGTCCGATTCAACCGTGTAGTAGTCAGTCACATCATAGCCATGGTAACTCCGTGCCTCAAAGGGCGGCATCAGCCAGATTCCGGTGATGCCCAGGTCATCTTCAGTGGATGGGTCGCCATCGTTCAGATAGTCAAGGCGATCGATAATACCTTGAATGTCGCCGCTGCCGTCGCCATCGCTGTCCTGAAAACTGCGAATGAAGATCTCGTAAAAGACACGGTCGTTCCACCACCTGTCCTTTAGACCGCCTCGCGCCAAGCGAAGCGATTCAGACGGGGACGCCCCACGAGCGAGCAACATAATCAGGATGGCAATAGCGCCGAAAAGCGCCAAAGCAGGCAGTAGGCCTTTACTTGCTTCGTCAGGCACAAGGTTATATTTCATCACGATCTCATCCGGAATGAGCCACCTGAGGTATCAGGTTTTCCTGCTGAACCCAATTATGCCCCCGGCAGCAGCTTATGAAACTCGCGCAACCAGGCCGTACAGTGTGATTCGCGCCGGTCACCGGTCTTGGCGAACGCTGCGGCGGCGGCCTCCATCCACTTCACGGCTTCTTTATTGCGCCCAAGGCGATGATTGATCATGCCGAGATAGTATTCCGTCTCGGCGCGTTCCGGCTGGGCTGCGTAAGCGGCGCTGAAAAAATTCAAGGCTTCAAGCCAGCTCTTGCCGCGATACGCGATAATGCCCCGTCCATAATTCGCCAGCATCTCATAGCGATTCAGGGTGAGAGCTTGCTTAAATGACTCGCGGGCCTCCCTTTGCCGCTTACCGTCCAGCAAGACAAAACCCAAGGCGGCATGATACTCGGCATGACTTGGCAAGAGTTCCGCCGCCATCTGAAGCTCACGGATCGCCGATTCCAGATCGCGAGAGACAAAGGCGGCGAGGCCGGCACGATAGCGCTCGTCAGCTCGATATCGAGTAAGGCCCAAACGCTGAGCGAGTTTGTTCATCTCAATTAGCAATCAAACATGTGCTTCGCCAATAAACTCTCACCGCAAACGGCAAGTATCGCTTCAAAGTCCACTGATCAAGCGAATCTCCGGCGCCAGGAGAATGCAAAGCGCATGAAAGCTCCATCAGGAGGGCCGATCAAAAAGAGACCATACATATATGAAGCGCCGCAGGACGTGGCGACTATGCAGATGAGAATCCGCGACGTCGATTGAGAGGCTGGGAACCCTTCACATTTGGACGGTATGGCGTTCTCCGTCTTTGCGCACGACATAGGTGCTGGCAAGCTTGTCGTGCCATGACTGATTGTTCTTGTCGAAAATTGCCCAGATATACCCGAGAGCACAGATCAGCGAACTGATATGGTAGCCGATGGCCCGAATGACCGCGTCAACATCACTGATCGGCGAACCATCTACCTTGACCACGCGTATCCCAAGCGCTGACTTGCCTGGCGTCTGCCCGTCGCGGCGCGTCCAGAAATACCAGTTGTAGCCGATAGGCAGCGCCAAAGCGAGGAACTGCATCAAGAATTCGGCTGAGTCTCCCCAGACCAGCCCAATGAGCACTAGCGCTAGAACCGCAACGATGCCCTGTATTATCCCATCAATGAAAAGCGCCACAAAGCGCGAGGATATACTTGCCAATTCGATTGCTTCGCCGGCTTGAGCGCCACCCATCTTCGTTTTCTCATACATGAACTGTTGTTCTCCTTGATTAAACTTGGGATATAGCTACTGCCGAATCTCTTCGCCACGCCTTAAGTTTACTCGGTAGTGACCGGTGCGCGCAATTGCAACTGCAAGGCAGCGGCCGCTCACTCATTCAGTTGGTAAAGAATCGCCGGATTCGGCTCCGCCTCAAACTCCTTCAGATTTGCGATCGCCAGGTGTCCATGCTGATACAGGTACTCGACATGCGCGCCCGCTTCCTCAATCGCCAGCAAGATATGGTAGCCCTCGACCTCCGGGTACATCTGCTGCGAAATCTGGCTGACGGTCATGGGCGACTCGTTGTCGCGCATGATCTTGCGAATGCGGTCGAGTTTGCGATTGTGGCTGGCGCGGATAGCGTGGATGCGCCCATAAAGATCATGAATCGCCTCCTCGTGGCCCCCCAAGGCGAGACGGATGCCCTCGAAGCGCAACAGCTTGCGCAGAGAATCAGCATAATGATCCAAGCCCATGTAGTGCGTGATGCTCTCCGGCGACTGGTGCGGCGTTGTGCGAGAAAGCACATGGTCGGCGCTGAGCAATATGTCGCCGAGCCGAATGCAGACTTGGCCCGGACAATGTCCCGGCGTGTGGATGAATTCCATGCCATCGATAGTCTGTTCGTCGGCGATGCTGAAATCGACATCGATTGACGAGACATGCTGCTTGGCGAAACCATACATGGAGAAGAGCATGTCACGCTGTGCCGACGGAATGCCCGCGCGATCAAAATATATGCCCAAGGCCTTGGTCGCTACGATCACACGCTCTTCGTAATTGGTCAGCACAGTCCGATCCAGCTCATGAATACCGACCGCTGCGTCGGTCTGTGTCTTGACAAATGCCAGACCGCCGAAGTGGTCGATATGTCCGTGCGTGATTATGATACGTTCGATGTCTTGCAAAACGAGAGGCCTGCCGTAGCGCTCACCGATCTGCCTGAAGCCCTCCGTCAGGTCGTCATTGCTGCGCCCAATGCCGGAGCCGGTATCGACCAGAGTAAGCGGTCCGGCGCCCTCCAAAACAAATGCGTGGCCGGTGAAGTTATTGGGGAAAAGCACAAGCGGCAAACGGTAAATATCGACGCCGCCGCTGCTGCTAAAGCGTTCTACTGGTGGAAGGTGATTCATGGTTTCAGTCTTTCAAGTACGCGGAATTCGCTTGCTGGCGCATCACATGGCGCGCAAGCATGCGACTTCATTGTAGCAGATGCGCAATAGGTTATGTGCCGCCGCTGAAAATGCTATAGACGACGAACGCGCAGTATGCGAGGAGGAAAAGCGCCGAACGCTTCCGCCCCAAACGTTGCCGGCTCATGAATGGAATCAGCAGCGCGGCAAAGGCGATCATGACGATGAACTCGAATTGAACCTCGGCCCGAGCAACGGGGATCGGCTGCAAAAATGCGGTTGCCCCGAGGACGAGCAACAGGTTCGCGATATTCGAGCCAACGACATTGCCGATCGCTAGGTCAGCCTCCTTGTGCCAGGCGGCGGAAATGGACGCCGCCAGTTCGGGCAGCGATGTGCCGAAAGCCACCAATGTTATCGCGATTACCAGCTCGCTGATGCCAGCCGCCCGGGCAAGGACCACCGCGCTGTCGACCATCAAGCGGGCGCCCAGCGCGAGCGCGGCGATCCCGGCGACCAAATACGCTATCTCCCGGCTGCGCCTTAGCCCTTCTGCCCCCTCATCATCAAGGTCGGAAAGCAAGCGATCTCGAGTATCCGATTCCCGTTTCGCCAAGAAATAGAAAGCGACATTGAATGCAACAAAGGCGATGAGCAGCATCAGCCCATCCGCCCGTCCTATTTGCCCGTCGAGCGTCAGAGCATATACGCCGACCGAGATCAAAATCATGATGGGAATCTCGCGGCGCAGCAATATCGCCTTGACACCTAGAGGTGTGATTAGACCGGTAGCGCCCAAGATTAGCCCGATGTTGGCGATGTTGGAGCCTATGACATTGCCAATCGCCAGATCGCTTTTTCCGCTGAGGGCTGCTTGTACGCTAATGAGCAACTCCGGCATAGAGGTCCCCAGAGCGACAAATGTCAGCGCGATGATGAGGACAGAGACACCGAAAGAAAGCGCCATGTTGGAGGCGCCGCGCACAAGCCAATTGCCGCCATAGAAAAGAGCCACGAGTCCAAAGATAAGCAGAATGACTTGGGCTAGCACTAGCCAGAATCCCTAGATTGCCGAGCGACACTGCGATACCTGCGCCAGGTGTCTTGTGACAAGACCCGATGTGCGAATCTAAGCATATATCACATGTTGAAGCAAAAAGCGGTCGATTTTCTCGTAATAAGTCTCGATAGTTTCAGGACGACGCCAGCCGTGCCCCTCGCCTTCGAAGAGATGATACTCATGGGGGATGCCGCGGCGTTTTAGCGAGGCGACGATGCTATCGGACTGGTTCTGTGGCACGACCTCGTCGTCTGTGCCCTGGAAAACGATAATGGGATCGACGATCTTGTCCGCATGGAAGAGTGGCGAGCGCGCGCGATAAAGCTCCGCCGCTTCCGGAAGTTCTCCAAGCAGCCAATATGTATAGCGCTCTTCAAACTTGTGAGTATCCATAAGCAAGCCGAATTGATTGGAAACGCCATAAGAACAGATGCCAGCGCGATAGAAACCCGGATGATCGACAAGTGATTGAAGCACAGTAAAGCCGCCGGCGCTGCCGCCCATGATTACCACTTTTCCGGCATCGATCAGCCCTTCGCTCGCCAGGGAATCCACACCGGCAATGGAGTCGCTCACATCATACAGGCCCCAATTGCCACGGTGCATGTCCATATATGCTTTGCCATAACCGGTGCTGCCGCGATGGTTGACTTGCAATACGGCGTATCCCCGAGTGGTGAAGAACTGCACTTCGCTGGCGAACTCGGCAAAGCGCTGCGATGTAGGTCCGCCATGGACATTTACTATGAGCGGCGGCTGGCCCGCCGGCGTCTCGTCTTGCGCAATCGGCGGGTAAAACAGGCCATGAGCAAGATCCCCGTCTTCACATGGCCAGGACATCGCCTCGGCAACAGACAACTGATCGGCTTGCTGATTCTCCGCGCCGCGCCGCCGGTGAACAGTGACTTTCTCCGCGCGGTCGAGCGTAATCACTCGCGGCGGTATCAACGAAGACGAGGCGATGAGGGCGATTGAGTCGCTTTTCGGTGAGACCGCAATTTGCTGAAGATGCGCGTAGTCTTCCAGCCCGGCGATCTTCACGTCTTCCGCTGAATCCAGGCTGTGGCGTCGCAGACTTATGAAGCCGCGCGAGTTTTCGAGATAGAAAATTGAGCGTCCGTCGCCGCTCCAGCCATAAGTGCGCAAGCCTTGTACCCAGGCCGGCGCGCCGTGCTCCGCTTCATTCACGGTCAGTTGACGATGTTCGGACTCTTCAAGGTCATAGACGTAGAGTTGCCCCCAGCCGGTGGCATCGCTCACGTAGGAGAGATAACGACCATCGGGGGAGAATTCCGGTTGAAACACTGCCGTATCCTGGTCGCCGCTTAGCGTCACGATGCTGTCGGCATAAGGCAGGCCGGAGCCGCCATTCTTCAGCATTAGCAAGCGCAACTCGCTGCCGTTCCATGGCATCTGCGGATGATTCCACGCTAAATATGCGATGGTTTCACCTGAAGGATGCCAAACCGGCTGCATGACAAAGTCCGTGCCATAGGCGAGCTTCCGCGGAAACTCCGCCCCATCCGCATCGACAAGCGCTATCCCATCGACATGCTCATAACTGTGAACAAAAGCGACCCACCTGCCGTCGGGCGAAACCGCTGGCGACGCGTAGCTGCCGAATGCAGGCGTGATCGGCTGAGGTTCAGCCCCGGCGAGGGACTGACTGTACAGCCTGCCGTTGGCCGCGAAGAAGGCTTTCCCATCGCCAAGCGTGAAGCCCCCGCCGCCATAGCCCACCCGTCCTGCCACGTTCAGGCGCCGATCTGTGAGATCCCGCGGCGCTTCGTCCCCAGTTTCCGCCATAAGCACGCCGGTCTTGCCGCGGCTCTCCCACCAGACGAGAGTATCGCCGGCGCTGTTCCATTGAACATCCCGCAACGTCACTCCGCTGGCGATTGATGCGCCATCTATTGGGCTCTTCCAAGTGCCGTAGGGTTTGCTCATGCCACTTGACCTGCTTCAGATTTCGAACAACTACTGATTTTACTTTAGGCAGGCCAAAACAAAATGCCCACTTTCGTGCGCCTCTCGCGGCGGATTCACGAGAAATCGCTTGATCCACGTCGAATAAATGGGGCCCGTCAAGGCGCGTGTTCTTAACGCGAGGCAACCCTAGTATCTTGTAATGAGAAACCGCAACTTACACAGATACCGGCCGGAAGTTGGTGTCGATCGTGGAAATATACTCCTTCGCGTAGCGAGCCAAGTCGCTTTCCGGGGCAAATTCATCAGAGATTATTTCAACCATCGTGCCTTTTTCGGCCCATTCATAGAGCTCGCGAGCCCTCCCGTCCACAGACATAATGCAGCCGAAGGTTGATGGTTCGTAAACGCCGCCGCCGCCAAGATAGTTTCCGTTGGGGAGCAGAACAGCGCCGTGAAAGCCGTTCATCAAACCGGGCAAGACTTCATAAATGCCCATGAACCAGGCCATTTCCCATTGGTTGCAGTTGGTTTGCGCTTCGTTGCAGAGGGCATAGCTACCGCCAAAGGCCTTCTCATTATGCGTCAGAATCTGGAAAATCCCGGGGTAAGTGGGCGCTTCTTCGCGTCCGGACGAAATGCCCCAATCAAACAAGAGTTCGCCATTCTCGAATCCCACAAGCCACTGCGCTTCGAGATCGACAATGATGCGTTTGGTCGGTATTGGATCGGCGGGGATCATGACATCGCGCGAGGGAATCTGTACCGTCTGGCCCACAACCAGACTATTCCAATTCACGGTCGGATTGGCATCCCGGATCAACTCGAACGGGATGCCGCGTTTGCGTCCAACACGAAATCCAGTGTCCCTTCGTACGATTTCATACTCCACAGGCAGGTAATTGAGACGCAATGTGACATCGGGTTCGCCACGAATCAGCGCTTCTTGCAGCTTACTGGTGGCGAGCAGCTTATCGAGGTAGCGCCCGCCACGAACCAGCTTCTCGTTTTCCTGTGCGATGAATTCGCCGAAGGTCTCTGCTCGAACCGCCAGTCCATTCACGCCTGCTATGAGCCACTCGGCCGCCAATTGCTGGTCGATTGTGTACGCTATCATGTCATTCTTGAAGGGATCGTAGGCGCGCAAGCGTATCCCGCTTTCGAGAAAGACCAAGGCCGCATCCAGAAATGGCGAACTGTCCGCTACAGTTGGGTTTAACGGTATCGTCTGTAGCTCGAAACGGCCCTCCGACACGACCATCGCCGCATCGGCCTTCAATCGATCCAGGCTGGCTTTAATGTCGAGATGGCGACCGCGGCGCCCGGGCACGGTTACTAGACGACCGCCCGACCACTTGTAGCCCGCTTCATACTGTTGCACATAAATCGACTCGGTCAAATCGAGAAGCAGAGACTGCGCGCGACTGTGTGATACTGTCACAACAGGTTCGACATTGTAGCCAAAGGGGATGCCGGCCAGCCCCACTGCTTTGGCCCCGATTACCATCGCTGCCGCGTCGACCGTCAGGCCCAATTCATCAGGGCCAACCCGGTCAATCTTCTCGCCATCGACCCATATCTCGACGGAAAGATTGGCATCCCAGTGCTTGAGGATTGCTGTCTCCGCCGCGGCGGGCGTCAACTCGCCGACCGGCAGCCCCATAGCGTAAACATTGGGGAATATGCGGTCGGAAAGCACGTAGCTGCCGATGAAGAATATGAGCACTGATACGGTGACGACGGTTGTCAGCTTGGCGACTGGCGAACGGCTCGAAAAGAGCCATGCCAGCGCGCGATGACTTATCTTGCTCTCATCGTAGGAGGGGAAGCGCCGGCGAAAGAAGGCGTGGTTGTCGCCGCTATTCAATTTGCCTTCCATCATAGCAAGCTGCCGCTGCTGCCTGGCCAGATTGCGCTTGCGGGCTCGCTTCGCTTTCCGTTTTCGCGCTCCGCTTATATTCTCTGTCATGGAACAGTTTTCCTTGACGACCGGCGACATATTGTGCCTTCATTGTATTCAGGCTCGCGAAACGGGCAAATTGCAAACCGCGCCAACTGGTTCGTGACGGATCAAAAGCCGTCAACTCTTAGAAACGTATAAAAATGCCGCTCTAAGGCGAACTCTGATACCATTTTTACACGTCTATATGTAGAGTAAGGGTATGGGAACTGTGTCCGGCCGCACGCGCTTGATTGACGAAACTCTCGGCAGGCGTATCTCGCTCAAGCTGATCCGTCAGTCTTTGACGAAGCATACTTGATACGCGCGAGACAAGGAACTAATTACATGAGCTACTGGGAAGTATTGTTCGACGAGCTGGAAGATCCGCCAACGCAGATCAACGTCGGGCTCAGCGACGAGTTGGAAGACGAAGGAACGGCGATTGACTTGCCCGAGGAATTGCCAATCCTGCCCTTGCGCGGTCTGGTCGTTTATCCGCAAACCGCGATTCCGCTCACCGTCGGTCAAGACCGCAGCATCAAACTGGTAGACGATGTGGTCGCCGGCGATCGGCTGGTCGGCTTGGTCGCGTCCAAGGATCCCAGTCTGGGCACACCAGGCCCGGACCAGGTGCAGATGGTGGGAACGCTCGCGGCGATACACCGGCTTTTTCGTACGCCGGACGGCACCGCTCGCCTGCTAATTCAAGGTCTGCAGCGAATCAAGATCGACGAGTTCGTGGAGACCTCCCCCTATCTCAAAGCGCGCGTCACGCGGATCCCGGAAGACGAGGTCGTCTTTACCGATGACATTGAAATGGAAGCGATGGTCCGTACCGTGGTCGACCGCTTCAGCGCCCTCGCGGAGTTAGTGCCGAGCATCCCACAGGAATTGGTCAGCAACGCCTTGAATGTCGAGGATCCGCTGCAACTGGTGTACTCGATTGCGACCTACGTCCGCATCGAACTCGACGATGCTCAGCTTCTGTTGGAGATGGACAGCGTGTCGGACAAGATTCGCCACCTCTTGAAGCTGCTCAGCAAAGAGTATGACGTCATGTCGCTCGGCCGCAAGATTCAGGAAGACGCGCAGCAGGAAATGGAGAAAACCCAGCGTGATTACTTCCTGCGCGAACAGATGAAGGCCATTCAGCGAGAACTGGAGGAAGACGAAGATCAGCATGAAATCGAGAAGTTCCGCGAGCTGATCCAAGCCGCCAACATGCCTGAAGAGGCGCGGAAAGAAGCCGAGCGCGAGTTGAACCGCCTGTCGAAGCTGTCGGTAGCTGCCGCGGAATATGGCGTAATTCGCACCTACCTGGATTGGATCTGCAGCTTGCCCTGGGACAAGCGCACAGAGGACAAGCTGGATATCACCCATGCGCGGGACATCCTTGATGAAGACCACTATGGCCTGAAGGATATCAAGGAACGCATTCTGGAATTCCTCGCTGTGCGCAAGCTGCGCGCCGACCGCTCTGACGAATTCGCGGAAGGTGAACAATTCGACCCGGTTCGGCGGGATCGCGCTGGAGCGATATTGGCCTTCGTCGGCCCGCCCGGCGTCGGGAAGACATCGCTAGGCGCCTCTATCGCACGCGCTATGGGGCGTGAATTCATTCGCATGAGCCTTGGCGGAATACGCGATGAGGCCGAGATTCGGGGCTTCCGCCGGACCTATATTGGCGCGATGCCCGGGCGGATTATCCAGGCGATTCGACGCGCCAAGTCGCGCAATCCCTTGATCATGCTGGACGAAATCGACAAGCTCGGACGCGACTTCCGCGGTGACCCGGGTTCGGCCCTGCTCGAAGTGCTCGACCCGGAACAGAATGCCGAATTCCGCGATCATTATCTCGACGTCGCCTTTGACCTCAGCGATGTCATGTTCATCACCACCGCCAACTCGCTTGATACGATTCCAGGTCCTCTGCGTGATCGCATGGAGATAATCCAGTTGAGCGGGTATACCGAAATGGAAAAACGAGCCATCGCCGCGCAATATCTCGTGCCGCGCCAGAGGCGTGAAAACGGCCTGCATACAGATGAATTGGACTTCACTGACCAGGCGCTGTTGCAAATCATCCGAGATTACACGCGAGAGGCCGGCGTCCGCAATCTGGAACGTGAGATCGGTAAAGCGGCGCGCAAGGTAGTCACGCGTATCGCCGAGAGCAAAACAGAGGGCGTTCGCGTGACGGTGGACGAGGTCAAAGAACTGCTGGGCAACGCCCGCTTCGGATATCGCAGCGAACTCAAGGAACGCACCGACATTCCCGGCGTCGCAACCGGGCTGGCCTGGACACCGGTCGGCGGTGACGCCCTGTTCATTGAAGCCACCAAAATGAGAGGCGGCAAGGGCTTTGAGTACACCGGTCAACTGGGTGAAGTCATGCAGGAAAGCGCTAAGATCGCGTATAGCTTCGCGCGATCGCGCGCGGAACAGTTGGGCGTCGACCCCGCCTTCTACGATGATTACGATATCCACCTGCATGTCCCGTCTGGCGCAGTGCCGAAGGATGGTCCGAGCGCCGGCGTGACGATGGCGACCGCACTGGCTTCCCTCTTGACGGGAAGAACAGCCAAGAGCAACATCGCGATGACCGGTGAACTCACCCTCAGCGGTCAGGTATTGGCGGTCGGCGGCATCAAAGACAAGGTGCTCGCCGCGCATCGCCTCGGCGCCGATACGGTTATTTTGCCGCGCAAAAACGAAAACGACTTGGACGATGTGCCCGACGATGTCCGCGCCGACCTGAACTTCGTCCTGGTGGAGCACTTGGACCAGGTCCTTGACTTGGCACTTGCCGATGGCCCCAGTGCGGCGCAACTACATTAGCCGGCGGCACGGCGATTGACCCGTATCGAGAAAGACAGAAGATGCCGCTCGTAGAACTGGCGACAGGCGCTGCGCTTCACTATGAAGACATGATGCCCGATAGCGATCAAACCCCGGTGATACTGTTGCATGGTATGCTGGGCACGGCGCGCAGGCACTTGGCTCACGTTATGGATTGGCTGCATGGCGAGGGCTTCCGCGTCATCGGTTTGACGCTGCGCGGCTATGGCGAATCTCTGCCGAAGCCACGTGATTTCCCCGACGACTTCTATCAGCGAGATTGTGACGACCTGCTGGCCTTCATGAATGCGCTCGGCATAAAACGCGCCCACGTGATCGCCTACTCGGACGGTGGCGAGGTCGCGCTGATCGCCGCCGGGAAGTCCCCCGACCGCATCGCCTCATGCATCGCCATAGGCGCAATCGGCAATTTCGGCCCAGAACTGCGCTCGGTCTTTCAACGCATGTACCCTGGCGATTGGATCAGCGACGAAGATAAGCGCATCCATGGCTTCACCGATGCAGCCAAGTTCACCGGCGAGTGGCTGCGGGCAATGACCAGAATGATTGATGCCGGCGGAGACGTCAGCCTAAGTTCCGCCGATAATATCGAATGCCCGCTCATTGTCATGCTGGGGCGACATGACAAACTCAATCCGCCGCAATATGGCGAACGTTTCGTGAGCCGCGTCAAGAATGGACGGCTCGCCCTCTTCGATTGCGGCCACGCGGTTCACGATGAAGCACGCGACGAATTCTATCGCCTGACGCTGCAACACCTCACTGAAGCGCCGTAAGCTGGTATTCAATCCGGGCAAGTCGAGTTGAGGGGAAAACCTACATTTGTGAGATGCAGCCACAGAAGCGCACAATGAGACCCAGGCATCTGCTTTCGAGGAACCTGTGGCGGGGCGTCATGGTTATAGCCGGCCTGGCCATTCTGCTTTGGTCGGGCCTGGAAGATCGAGATGCCACCCGAGCTGCCGCTCTCGGCCTGCTCACCGCCGCCGCTTTGACAATGATGCTTATGTCGCGACGAATGAGGAATCACAATGTGGTCCTTAGCGCCACGCTAGCGGGCGCGCTAATCGGCGCGTCGGCCAGCGCCGTCACCGCCGCGCTGATGCTGTTCAAAGACCTGCGACACGCGCACCCCTTTCCCGATTTTCCGCCGTCGATGATCTTGGGCATGCTCGAACGCCTGCCGCCTTGGACGCTGGCCGGCGCGCTGGCCGGCTTTGGCATTGCGCTCTTGCTGAACCTGCTGCGAGATCGACACAGCAAACGAGGATAAGACCGACCGCCTTTAATGCGCTAAAATGGACCGCCTCTCGACCACCTGACACGCAAAGGCTCGTATACAAATGGCATCCACTATCCTTTCGCTAGATCAAGGCACAACTTCTTCGCGCGCCATCCTCTTTGACCGCGACGGCAACGCCGTCAAAAGCTCGCAGAAGGAGTTTCGTCAAATCTATCCCCAGCCCGGCTGGGTTGAACACGACCCGGGGGATATCTGGGCGTCGCAACTGCAAGTGGCCCAAGACATTGTCGATGATCCCGGGGACATCGCTGCCATCGGCATCAGCAATCAGCGTGAAACCACCGTGATATGGGACCGATCAACCGGCGAGCCGATTCATAACGCTATCGTCTGGCAAGACCGGCGGACCGCCGCCTTCTGCGACGCGCTAAAGGCGGAAGGATTCGACCAAACGATCTTGCGACATACCGGCTTGGTAACCGATGCTTACTTCTCCGGAACCAAGGTCGCCTGGCTTCTTGACAACGTGGCAGGGGCGCGCGCAAGAGCGGAAGCGGGCGAGTTGGCTTTCGGTACAATCGACGCCTATCTCGCCTGGAAACTTACCGGTGGCAAGCTGCATATCACCGATGTCAGCAACGCTGCCCGCACAATGCTTTTCGATATTCACAGTGGCGACTGGTCCGATGCGATACTCGATCGCCTGAATATCCCTCGCGCGATCTTGCCCGAGGTCTACCCCTGCAGCCAGGTATACGGCGAAAGCGACGCGGCGCACTTCGGCGCGGCGATACCCATTGCTGGAATGGCCGGCGACCAGCAGGCGGCTACCTTTGGACAGGCGGCGTATCAGGCGGGCATGGCGAAAAACACCTATGGTACGGGCTGCTTCATGCTGATGAACACCGGCGACAGACCCCAATCTTCGAAGAATAATCTTCTCACCACCATCGCCTGGCAAGTGGGCGCGGGCGCCAGGCAATACGCGCTCGAAGGCAGCATCTTCATGGCTGGCGCCGCCGTGCAATGGCTGCGCGACGAGATGAAACTGTTGAAAGACGCCGCCGAAAGCGAAGCGATCGCAAGCGGCATTTCCGGTACGGACGGCGTTTATGTCGTGCCGGCATTCGTTGGCCTGGGCGCGCCATATTGGGATCAGTATGCGCGCGGTACGATCGTCGGCCTGACGCGCGGCAGCGGACGCGCGCAGGTGGTCCGCGCCACTCTGGAGTCCATCGCCTATCAAACCCGCGATGTCGTCGCTGCCATGTCTGCTGATTCCGGCTTGCCGCTCGAAGCCCTGCGCGTCGATGGCGGCGCGGTCGTCAACGACTTCCTGATGCAGTTTCAAGCCGATATCCTGGGCGTACCAGTACAGCGTCCAGCGGTGACCGAGACCACCGCGCTTGGCGCCGCCTACCTGGCCGGGCTGGCGACTGGCTTCTGGGGTTCACAGGACGAGATCGCCGGCCAATGGCAGGTGGAGCGTAGTTTCGATCCCGCTATGTCGACGGATGAGCGAGAGAGCTTGTACGCCGGCTGGCAGAAAGCGGTCGAGCGCGCGCGCGATTGGGCGGAGAGCTAGAACTCGAATTCGTCGAAGTCACGGCAAAGTTGGATGGGACCGTCGTAAGCTTCTGCCGCTTCCCGCACAAGCGGTTCCGGGTCTTGATTCCAGACCTGGTAGTGTATCAGGCGCAGTTCCTTAGCGCCGGCTTTGGTCGCCGCTTCGCCGGCCATGCGCGCCGTGCTGTGGCCGGGCGGCGGACCGCCGGCTTCGTGGATAAAGATGTCAGCTTCCTTGCCGATTTTCACGGCATTCGGGCAAGGTTCAGTGTCGCAGCTATAGGCCAAGACTTTGCCGCTGTGCTTGTTGGTGATACGCATGCCGATTGTGGGGATGAAGTGTACAACGGGGAAAGAACGGATGGCGAAATCTTTGTTTTCAAAGAGCAAAGTATTATCTTGCAAGCCGATGCGGGAAAAAGACACGGGGAAGAAATTGGGCCAGTATTCCCAGCCGTACATGTCCATCGTTTCTTCAATTCTGTTGATGCAATGGGGAATGCCATAAAAGCGCATCGGCGTTTTGCGCCCCATCTGCCACATATGCATCAACATATTTGGCACGCCAGCGACGTGATCGGAATGGAAATGCGTCAGAATAATGTCTTGCAGTTGCCGGTCGTCTATGCCGAGGCCGTTGATTTTCTCCAGTGGATTTGAACCGGCGTCGACGAGGACGGGGCTGTCCTCTTCGCCGATCAGCAGAAAATGCGTGTAGTCGTGTTGAGCGCTGTTGACTGCGCCGGCTGTTCCCAAAATAACAACGCGCGCCATCAATTTGCCTTTATCCTGCCTTGCAGGCGTTTCACCAGTATAACAGAGTGGCGCACCGCCAACCTTGCTCAACAGACGATACCATAAGTCAGCGATTATCGAAACTTTGTAATGTATGCCGATACTAGCCGGCAAGACCGCTGAGCGCCCTGCTTGGCGGTATTACTCGGGCGACGGCTGCGCAAGTCAGCTACCGTCCTAACGAGGGAATATGCCCACCTGGTACAGCGATATCATTAGCCTGCGAAGACCTAGCCAGCCTCGGCGTCAGCTTCTCCGCCGTCGGTGACTTCAGGCGGCCCGGCGCTGCGATCTTGATGACGTCGAAAGAGAATTGCAGCGGAGACGACAAAGGCGATGAGCGTAACGGTCTGCGAGCTGTTGATGCCGGTTGCGCCGATTTGCGCGACTTCGACGCGCAAGAATTCGAGCAAGAAGCGCACAAAGGAGTACTGGGCGACATAGAGCAGCAGAATATCTCCGCTGACCAAGCGATCACGATACTGATGGTAAATGCGCCAAAGAATGTAGAAAGCGACAAGGCTCCAGACCGCTTCATAGGCCCAGATCGGATGGAAGAGCGTATCCAGGGGATAATCTATCAGGCTCTCGTAGGGGGCGACACGCGCGTCACGCGGGATCTGTATTCCCCAGGGAAAGTTCGTCGGCGCGCCGTAAAGCTCCTGATTAACATAATTGGCGAAGCGTCCGATGGCTTGGCCCAAGGGTAAGGCGACGCCAGCAATGTCCATCCAGGGGCCCAGGGGCATGCCTTCATCGGGAAAGTCGCTTTTCGGCCGCTGGTAGCGAAATGGATCGACGTCCTTCCCGCGCAGGCGTTGGGCGATCATCGTCACAAGCCACTCCAGCAGTTGGTAGAGCCATAGCAGGGGCGTGAGAATAGTGACAAACAACCTGATGATTCGATTGTGCCAGGGACTGAGGTAGAGCCAGGCGCCAAACAGACCGCCGAGCATGCCGCCGAAAATGCTCAAGCCGCCGCTCCAAATGGCTACAGCGCCGTTTTGGGTATCGAAGAAGTTCTCAAGGAACCAGGCGGTATCCTGGCAGATCTCGCCTTCGATGCCGCATCCAGCGGTCAATGAGACGGGCGGGAAAAGTATAAACCAGAGACGCGCGCCGATAATCCCGGGAATGATCGCCCAGGTTAAGCCGCCCCAGATGTGATCGCTATCGCGGCCGCTGCGGCTGGCAAGCAGCGAGGCGACATAGGCCCCGGCCAGGAGCGCGACCACAATGATGATACCGTAGTAGCGGATCTGCAGATTGCCAATCACCACATGGGCTTGTTCGAATTCCATTTAGTCACCTCGGTTTTTCAGCGTTGCATATACATGTCGGAGCCGTTGAAGGGCCGTGATGTTCGTACCCAGCGCCAGGATCAGCATGCCGATTTCGAGCGGCGCTGTCGAATCCATCAAGACGCTGCCGATGATCATGACAAGTACGACAAGAACGCGCTCCAATCGAGTAAAGAAGCCGACCGTCGTGCTGACGCCAACCAGGGAATCGTCGGCGCGCGCGCGGATGTAACTGACGATATAACTGCCCACGAGCGCGGCCAGCGACAAAACGAGCATATCCAGCCGGGCGTTCGCGGCAAAATAATAGCCTAAAGCAGCGAAAATTAAACCGTCAGCGTAGCGGTCGAGAGTTGAGTCCAGCACCATGCCGAATGCGCCCTGACGCTTCATCGCACGGGCAACCGCGCCGTCGAGGGCGTCGAATGGCAGGCTGAGCAAGAGCAGAAGACCGCCGGCAAGGAGTTCGCCCTGGGCCAGAAACAACGCAGCCAGAGCCACCAAGATAAGGCCGGCGCATGTAATCCAATCGGGATGGATGCCGAGCCGGGCGAGCGCTTCGCCAC
>JAPOYU010000070.1 GCA_026706395.1 Chloroflexota bacterium | reverse complement strand
TACGTTGTCGACGCAGATGCCGGGGTGGGCATCTTCAAAAGCGGCGACTTGATGCTCCTGCAATGGAATGCGGTTGCCGCCCCAGTGATGCCAATAGGTCAGGGTGACATCGCCTTCACAATCGGGGTTTTGTGCCGAAACTGTCATTGAAAGCGGCAGCATCGCCAGAATCATGACCAATGCCAGCAGCAAGAACGTTGATCTCCTAAACATTGAATTATCCTTTCACTGAAGATCGATATTCGCGGTCGAAAAAATTGAACTCAAACTCAAAGATGCCGCGTACGGTCTGGCTGGTGGGACCGACCATTGTACGCTCGGCTACACCAATTCCTCCTTCGCTTCATTTAAGTGACGCATTGTGTTCATGTTGAGTCCCTGACGATCAACTTGGTCGAGACTGTCATCACATGCGGGTCATCCTTGGCGCCGTCCATCAAGTTGCACAGGCGCAGCGCCGCCAGCCGCCCCATCATCTGCATATCAAAGCCGATAGTCGTCAGCGCCGGGTCGGCAAAGCGCGCGAAGTCATAATTGTGAAAGCCAATGACCGCGATATCGTCAGGGGCCTTGCGCCCCGACTCGCGAATTGCTTTTAGACCGCCCACAGCCATGCCGTCGTCAGCATATATGATAGCGTCCACCGGCTTGTGCAGACCGAGCAATTCTGAAGTGGCGACGAAGCCGCTCTCGACATTGAAATTTGTTCCGCGCGTCGTCTGATAGGTTTTGTATTGCAAATCGTTCAAGCCAAGCGCAAGACGATAACCCCAGTATTTCTCTCGGCTCGTATTTGTTGTTTCCGGTCCGTTCACCAGACAAATATGCCGCCGCCCTCGCGCTTTTAAATGGCCGATCGCGTAAACCATACCCTGTACATAATTTGCCATGACGGCATTGCCATCAAGAGGATGGGCATGCCCGCCGGCGGTAACAAAAGGGATGGACTGCGCTTGTAATTTGCGCAAAAGCGCATGGTCGAAGACGCCGCCGAGAAAGATTACCCCGCTGATATGATACGCCTCGACCACATCTACCATGTGCTCAACATCGGCAAGCGCCTTGTAAATATGCGTCGAGACGCGCCGGTCTTCAAAGACAGACTGCGCGCCACGGACGATTAGCTGCTCGATACCGCCAGACAGCGCCGGCAAGACCTGGGCATGCTGTTCTACAGACGACGACAGGAAGGCCATCGTGCGCCCCTGCTTCGAGGTCTGCCCGCGCAGCCGCGAAAATGGATAGTCAAGCTCGGTCGCAGTCTTCCATACCGCCTGGCGCGTAAGAGAATCGACATGGGGATGGTCGTTCAAGACCCGAGAAACTGTAGATATAGAAACATCAGCCTCGCGCGCGATATCGCGAATCGTCGTCTGTCCCTTTTGTCGCTGTATCGAGTCGCCCATAACCTGTACGCGCAGCCAGCAAATGTCGGAAACAACTTTATCTGATTTGCTGAAACATGTCAAGAAAAAGCCCGAAACATATTTCTCGTGGAAGAGAGCTGGGAATTTCCTGATCATGTCATTCTTTCTAATGCCGGCTCTGGTCGGCGGATACAGTCTCTTACAGAAGACATGAGCGTATCAAAATATCGCGGCTACTCTGCAGGGCTCGCTTGACCTTTGGCAATTTGGGATTCAGCTCAAGACTGAGCGCGCCTTGGTAGCCGATATCATCCAGAGCGGCGATGGTGGTCGCCAGCGATTCTTCGGTCATCACGCCGTCTAGCAATGCCCAGTGCAAATCGCCAATGCCATCGTTGTCGTCAAAATGGACGTATGCCACGCGGTCGCCCGCATTGAGAATCGTCCCTGCTGCCTCCTCGCCGGTGATCTGTAGATGCCCCGTGTCAATCAACAAATACAGATTCCTGTGGCCAGCCTGAAGAATGAACTCCAGCGTGCGAGCAGCCGTAGGCAGCGCCGTACCCGGAAAATGCTCAATGGCGAGTTTGACATTCCTCTTGCTGGCGACATCCGCCAGGCCGGTCAGCGACTCGGCAAACTTTCTGAGCGCCTCGCCGCTCTCATCCTTGCCCGGTACAACATATACGGTGTCGGCGCGGACATCCGCGGCCTGCTCGATCGCCTTCGCGACATGATCCACAGCCGCTTGTCGCGCGGCGGGGTCAGGACTGTCGAGTGCGGATCCAGGAGGCATGCCGAAGGACGCCCCGACGCACGAGACTCGAATACCTAGCTCTTGCGCCAGGAGTCGGCTTTCCAGTGTCTGAAGCTGCCCGGGCTGAATGTCGATCCAATCGAAACCGAGCTCGCGGACCTGTCTCAATATTTCCGTATCCGGCGGGCTGAATGCCCATATACAGCAGGTGATCTTCATTTCAACAGCCTTTCAGCTTCTGGCCGAATCGCGTCAAATATTAGCGCAACGCCCCGGGATTGTCACGATTTGACAAGCTCAATGTCGAGTCGTAAACTTGGCGCAGTTCCCAGGCAGGTGAGGAGAAAATGGATAGGCGAATAGCATTGATTACCGGCGCTGGCTCGGGCATCGGCCGTGTCTCTGCCCTGGCGCTGTTTGAAGCGGGATATTCATTAGTGCTTGCCGGCCGGCGTGAAGAAAATTTGCAAGAGACGGTCGCCATGGCCAAGGCGCGCAGCGAACGCGCCTTGATTGTGCCGACGGATGTCACCGACCGGGAGGCTGTCGTCCGGCTCTTCGCTGTCACGAAAGAAACATTCGGCCGGCTGGATGTACTTTTCAATAACGCGGGCCGCAATGTGCCGGCGACCAAACTAGAGGAGTTGACGGCGGAAGACTGGCGCAGCGTCGTCGAGGTCAATCTTACGGGCGCCTTCTGGTGCCTGCAGGAAGCCTACAAGCTGATGAAATCCCAGCACCCGCAGGGCGGCCGCATTATCAACAACGGCTCGATCTCAGCGCATGTGCCCCGTCAGGATTCCGCTGTCTACACCGCCACCAAACACGCTCTGTCCGGATTGACCAAATCGACGGCGCTGGATGGCAGAGCTTTTGACATCGCTTGCGGCCAAATCGACATCGGCAACGCGCGCACAGAAATGTCGGATAATATGCAGAAGCTAATAGAAGAGACGGATGGCGCAACAGCAGTCGAACCGCAGATCGACGCTCGCCATGTCGCGGATGCCGTGGTCTACATGGCGAACCTCCCGCTTTCGGCCAACGTGCTTTTCATGACCGTGATGGCCACCGGTATGCCCTACGTCGGTCGAGGCTGACATGCAATGAGCGAACTAATTTGGCTTTCCGCCGTAGAACTTGCGGCGCTGATACGGCGCCGAGAGCTCAGCGCTGTCGAACTGCTGACCGCCTGCCTTGAGCAGATCGAAAAGGTTAATCCCCCTCTCAACGCGATCATCACGCTTTTGCCTGACATGGCGCTGGAATTGGCGAAGCAGGCGGACGAAAAGCAGGCCCGCGGCGAAGAACTAGGCCTTCTTCATGGCCTGCCCATCGCGCATAAAGACGCTGCCGAAACCAAAGGAATCCGAACGACAATGGGTTCACTCCTTTTCAAAGACTACATCCCCGAATCCGACGACCTCATCATCGCGCGCTTGAAAGAAGCCGGTTGCATCACAATTGGCAAGACCAACGTGCCCGAATTTGGCGCTGGCTCGCACACGTTTAATCGCGTTTTCGGCGCGACTCGCAATCCCTACGACCCCTCCAAGACTTGCGGCGGCAGCAGCGGCGGCGCGGCAGTAGCGCTGGCGGCCGGCATGATCCCCCTCGCGGATGGCAGCGATTTGGGCGGCTCTTTGCGCAATCCGGCCAGCTTTTGTAATGTGGTCGGGTTTCGGCCGTCGCCGGGCCGTGTTCCAAGTTATCCCAAGTCCAACGCGTGGGGGACCCTTGGCGTTAGCGGGCCGATGGGGCGGACGGTGCAAGACGTCGCCTTGATGCTGCGAGCCATCGCCGGCTACGACCCGCGCGCCCCCATTTCGCTTCAAGAGCCGGCGTCCATTTTCGCCGATGACCTGGGACGAGACTTCACTGACGTGAAAATTGCCTGGAGCGCCGACCTTGGCTTGCTGCCGGTGGACCCAAGCGTCACGTCCGCGATAGAAAAGCAGCTCCCCGTGTTTAGCGATCTGGGTTGCCATCTCGAATGGGCGGAGCCCGACTTCCGCGATGCCTACGAGATCTTCCAGACCTTGCGCGCCTGGAGCTTCGAACAGACCTTTGCGGAGCGTTTTGCCCAATTCGGCGAGGAGCAGTTTAAGGAAACGATCCGCTGGAATGTGGAGCAGGGCAGACATCTGACGGGCGCGCAGATCAGCCGCGCCGAGGTCAAGCGCACGGAACTCTATCATCGTGTGCGCGAGTTTCTCGATACTTACGAATATCTCCTGCTACCAACCGCGCAGGTGCCGCCTTTCCCCATTGAATGGGAGTATCCGAAAACGATTAATGGCGTCCCAATGGAGACCTATATCGACTGGATGATGAGCTGCGCCTTTATCACGGTCACGGGATTGCCGGCGATATCCCTGCCTTGTGGATTCACCGAAGATGGATTGCCCATAGGGCTGCAGATTGTCGGGCGGCCGCGCTCCGATTTCGCCGTTCTGCAGTTGGCTTACGCCTTTCAAGAAGCCACTCGCTTTTACGAGCGCCGGCCGTCATTGGGCGGCCATTCGTCCTGAAAAGATTGCTGTGCGCGCGTGGGGTCAACGGGAGTACTGAATCATTGATATCGTGTCAAGCCCCCAGCCCCCGGCCCCTCTCCCCATAGACATGACGGGAGGGATTTAGGGTGGGGGGGGAACTCTGAGCGCTTCATCTCTCAAAAGCTACTTAGGCCTCCCTTGGAGAATCGCTTTTGGAACTCAACTTGCTAAACTGGCTCCTGGCGCTGCTGCCGGTATTGTCCGTTCTTTTCCTGATGGTGGGCTTGGGCTGGGGTGGCAGCCGGGCCGGCTCCGCTGGCTTCATTGCCGCGCTACTGTTGTCGCTCACCGTCTTCGGCGGAAATCTGTCGCTTGTCGCCGTTGCTGTCGGCAAGTCGCTGCTTCTCGCCGCGGACGTTCTGTATATTGTCTGGATGGCGCTGTTCTTCTATAACGTGACAAACGAATCTGGCTCGGTCGCCCTGATCGGGCGCAGTCTGCCGCGCTTGACCACCGACCGCGCCGCGCAGAGCCTGCTGATAAGCTGGGTCTTTGTTTCTTTGCTCCAAGGCGTTGGCGGCTTCGGCGTTCCCGTTGCAGTGGTTGCGCCTCTGCTGGTCGGCCTGGGCTATACGGCGACGCAATCCGTGATCATGGCCTCCCTTGGTCACGGTTGGGCGGTGACGTTTGGGTCGCTGGGCACGTCATTTGTCGCGCTGACCGCGGTAACGGGCCTGCCCGGGCGGATGCTGGCGCATGACGCCGCTGTAATCCTCGGCCTGGCCTGCCTGATCAGCGGGGCGCTGGTTGCCTACGTCAGCGCCGGTTGGGAAGGCTTGCTGACTACGATGCCGATGCTTGTCCTGGTCGGCGCGGTGATGGGCCTGACGCAGTGGTGGATGGCGACAAACGGCATGTGGACGCTCGGATCGACTTCCGGCGCGCTGGCCGGCGCCGTGATTGGCGTCGCCTACGTGATGTCGCCGCTGCATCGCGGTAGAAACAAGAAAGTGGAATCAACCGGCGAAGACCGTTCGCGCAGCGTGGCATTGGCCCTGGCGGCCTACGTGATCTTGCTGGCCCTGGCCTTTTCAGCCAACTTGATCGGACCATTGGAACAACTTGTAGACAGTGTAAAGATTGAGATCGAGTTTCCAGCTGTGGAGACGACCTTGGGCTGGGGCGTGCCGGCGGAGCCCGGTCGCGTGATTAGCCTTTTCGGCCATGCCGGCGCCATTCTCTTCTATGCCGGCCTGGTCGCCTTTTTGCTGTATCGGCGGGCGGGCTACTATGAAAGCCGAGACGTTTGGCGCGATATTTGGGCCAAAGTCCGCAAGTCCGCGCTCGGATCGACGATATCAATTCTTACCCTCGTGGCTATGGCGGCGCTCATGACGCATACCGGTATGACCCAGATCATCGCCAAGGGCATTAGCGAAACCTTCAGCGCTGACTTGTACCCGCTGTTCGCGCCATTCATAGGGACACTAGGCGCCTTCATGACAGGCAGCAATACCAACTCGAATGTGGTCTTCGGCGCGCTGCAGCAGGAGACGGCGAATCTGCTGGCTTTGAGCGTCCCCATTATACTTGCCGGTCAAACGGCGGGCGCCTCGCTGGGCAGTGTGCTCGCGCCGGCGAAAATAATCGTCGGCTGCAGCACCGTAGGTTTAGGCGGGCAGGAAGGTCCCGTCATCCGCCGGATGCTCCTTCTTGGACTGATTCCGGTGGCATTTGTCGCTCTGGCTACATTCTACAGGTTGCTCGGCGCGTGATTTGACCGGCATACGGTCTGTACCCAAAATTTATATCCGCGTCGGACCTTGATTTCTGACAAGGCAAGCTCACAAACGGGACACTTGATGACATACGTATTTCCAAATAAGCAATGTGAAAGAATGACGAACTAAAAGGAGACACAAAAAAGCGAAAGTATTTGTAAGGCTTGTCCGCTACTGAAAAACACGCGTATAGGTAACTGAAATAATACAATATAAGAGGGTCGATTCTTGTGAAAAGCCACAGATTACTACAGAATCCGCCAAGTTTAGCTCCCCCTCCCTCCTTGTGGGATGCTCGCCATAGAGATGGCGAGGGGGCCGGGGGATGGGGGTGCAGTGGTCGCAATAGTGAGGCGGGAGGCAGCGCGATGAGCGAATTGGCGCTTTTTGGCGGGGAAAAGACAAGGACGGCTGCATATCCCGCTTGGCCGGTACACGACGAGCGGGATGTCGCTGCTGTTGCCGAAGTTGTGCGAAGCGGCAATTGGGGCGGATTTCCCTATCCCGGTCCCCAAACTCAGCGCTTCCTTGACGCGTTTGTTGAGCTGCAAGGCGGCCGGTACGGCGTCGCAATGATGAACGGCACTATTACAATGGAAGTCGCCCTGCGCGCGGCCGGGATAGGCTGGGGCGATGAAGTGATCGTACCAGCCTACACATTTCAGGCGACCGCCTCCGCGCCCATGATGGCCGGCGCCATCCCGGTATTGGTCGATATCGACCCGCGTACTTTTTGCATCAGTCCGGCGGCGACCGAAGCAGCCATAACGGAACGCACGCGGGCGATCATCCCGGTTCATATCGCGTCACAAATGGCCGACATGGACGCCATAATGGCGATTGCTGACAAGCATGACCTCATTGTCATTGAAGATGCCGCCCATGCGCACGGCGCCGTTTGGAGAGGGCAGGGCGCGGGCGCGCTCGGCCACTTCGGCTCTTTCAGTATGCAATCGACCAAGATCATGACCGCTGGCGAGGGCGGTGTGCTTCTTTGCCGCTCTGAGGATCATGCCTGGCGCGCGGCCAGCGTCATCGATTGCGGGCGGCCGCATGACCCTTCCGGCCGGCTCTATATGCAAGGCAGCAACTACCGCATGACAGAGTTGCAGGCGGCTCTCTTGAATGTCGCCTTGCAGCGTTTTCCCGCTCAAGCCGCAGCGCGTGAAGAGATGGGAAATTATATGGATGAGGCTTTGAGCGAAGTTGAAGGGATTCGTGTGATTCAAAGAGATCCCCGCCAGGATAAGCGCGCTCTCTACTGCTACACTTTCGCCATTGATCCTGAAGACTTCGGCGCGACAAACGAGGTGCTGGCCCGTGCCCTGTACGCGGAAGGCATCCCCTGCTCCAGCGGCTACGACCCTATGTACCGCTATGATCTGTTCCGTCCGACCAGTTCACGACTGGCCGTGCCCTCCGCTTTTCCGCAGCGTTTTGACTTCGAGGAAATGCGCTTGCCCGCAACCGAACGCGTAAGTCGTTTCGAAGGCCTCTGGCTGGAAGAGGCGATCTTCCGCGCTGGCAAGGAGGGGGTCGACGATGTCGTCAACGCGCTTAACAAAGTGGGGGCGGAATTTCGACGCGATCCATCGCTGGCGGAACGTATTCAAGCGCTATGACCCGTGCGATTCGACTACGGTTGTAGGGTAGCCAATCGGGTCAATCATAACATCAAGCAGGGCCGGCCCTCGGTCTGCCAGCGCGTCCCGAATAGCCCGGTCACAATCTCGCTCTGATTCCACCTTGTAATATGGCAGTCCGTAAGCGCGCGCGATGAATTCGAATTCGGGGTTGAAGAATTCCGTGCCGAAAGCTTGGCGATCCTGCCGGTTCTGCGCCGAACGTATGAGGTCGAGCGCCCCATCATTCATCACCGCCACAAGCACCGGCAGCCGTCGCTCGACCAGCAAACCAAGTTCGCCCAGGACCATGGCGATGCCCGCATCTCCGGTTATGCAGGCCGTCGGTTGACCGGTGATTTCAGCGGCGGCCATCGCGCTGCTCAAGCCGAATCCCATAGCGGACAGGCCATTGGATACCAGATACCGGTTCGGTCGGCGCGCTTGCCAGCGCAAAGCAGCCAAGATCTTGTGCGATCCGACATCGGTAGTGATGATTATGTCATCTGGCGTATGCGCGCGGAGCGAGTTCAAGAAACTTTGCGGCAATATACGATTCGCTCGTGGAGTCGGAAGCTCGCCTGCCGCTGGTTTGTCGTGAAAGCGCCGTACACGGGTCCCGCCCCAATCGCCCCCGGCTGCCGACTTTACATCGCTCAGCGCATCGAGAATATCTTTGATGTCGCCAAGCAACTCAAGCTCACTGGCTATGCGCGGGTCACGGTTCGCCCAATTTGCGATCCAAATCAACGGCTTTTGATAATCCCAGGGTTTGACCAGCTCAACGACGTCAAAACCTATGGCGACCATGCAATCTGCTTCGTCAAGAAGCTGGTAAACCGGATCCTGGCGCGTAAGCCCTATGGTGCCAGCGTACAAGGGATGGTCAGCGGAGAGCGCCCCTTTGCTCTTTGGACTGTCGATGACCGGTGCGCCTAGTGCCTCGGCCAGTTTTTTGACCTGCGGATACGGCGCGTCCGGCTCAAGGCCCAAGCCAAGTATTATGATTGGCCGCCGCTTGTCGGCGAGCATAGCGCGCGCTTTTTGCAAGTCACCGGCTGGATTCCCGCTTTCGCTGGGAGTCTCGTATCGCTCAGATCTCGCGCCGACCTGCTGGGAGGCAATTCGATTGTGCACACTGATATGTACGGGGCCGGGCCGATTCGATCTCGCCAGGCGTATGGCTCCGCTTATGGCGCCAATGGCGTTTCCCGGCGAAAGCTCCACGGTGTACTTGCAGATAGGCTCAAAAGCTGCATGAAGGTCCAGAACTTGATGTGTGTGACGTCCCGCTGCGGCAGGATCTGCTGCCGCTGTGATCAGCAAGATCGGCGCGCGATCGAGGAAAGCGTGGGCGAGGCCTGCGTAGGCGTTGGCGGCGCCTGGCCCCAAGGTGGTCAACGCTACGCCTGTCCCGCCGGTGAGGCGAGCCTCCGTCGCCGCCATATAGCAGGCGCTACTCTCGTTTTTCACCAACAGGAATTCGATGCCCTGACGACGCATCGCGTCAAGCGCTTCGACATTTTCGCCGCCCGGCAGGCCATAAACACGGGTTACGCCGGCGGCGGCAAGTTCTTCGGCAAGGTACTCAGCAACAGTTGCCATACTTGAAAGACCGGATACAAACCTTGTCGGCGGACATTCATTATGCCCCTAGCGGATGTGATGTCAATTGCTGCGCCAAGGCAGCCTCAACGGGGTACAATCTAGCTCGAAGCGATTCACACGATCTTCATCGGCGGAGGGACCATGGCCTTCATGGCAGTAGCCAAATCTGGCACATTGTCCTTGAATGAGAAGATGAACCAGCTCGTTCGCGCCAAGCGCAAGGTCTATCGCTTTGGTTTCGGCGAGTCGCCCTTTCCGCCGCCGGCTCGCATTCAGTCGGCCCTGGGCCGGGCGGCGCATCGCACAGAATACACTGATGTAGCCGGGTTGCTGGCGCTGCGCGAAGGGATAGCCGCGTTTCACCACGAAGCCGATGGCTACCCAATCTCTTCCGAACAAGTGTTGGTAGCGCCCGGCACGAAGCCTCTGCTTCACAACGTCATGCAGGCCTTCCAGCGGGCGGATATATTCTTGCCCGGGCCGTCTTGGGTGTCCTACGCGCCGCAGGCCCTAATCGCGGGTCACAATGTGATTCGCATTCCGACTTCTTACGAGAGTCGTTGGCGTGTCCTGCCGGAAGCGCTCCACCGGGCTATTAGACAACACAGCGCGGACGGCCGGCAAAAAATCCTGGTGCTCAACTACCCGGGCAATCCAGATGGCTTGACATACAGCCGCGCCGAATTGAAAGCGCTGGCGCAAGTTCTGCGCGCTCATAAGGCCTGGGCGATTTCCGACGAGATCTACGCCTTGCTGGACCATGCCGGGACCCATGTCTCGCTTGCGAGCCTATATCCCGAACGGACGATGGTAAGCACCGGGCTTTCCAAGTGGTGCGGCGCCGGCGGCTGGCGGCTGGGCGCCTTGATCTTGCCGCCGGAGCGGCCGCAGGCTTTGTATGATGCCTTGATAGGCCTGGGCTCGGAGACCTATTCATGCGCGTCCGCGCCGATCCAGTTCGCCGCGCTCGCCGCCTATGAGCTGAATGGCGACATCCAGCGCTTCTTGGCTGCCCAACGCCGCATTCTGGCGGGGATAGGCCGGGCCATATATCGCAAGCTGCAGGATACAGGTCTCCGCCTGCACTCGCCGCAGGGAGGGTTTTACCTGCTGCTTGACTTCAGCCCATTTGCGCAACCGCTGGCGCAACGGGGCATCTCGACGGACGAGCTGCTCTGCGATCGATTGCTCGATGAGAGCGGAGTCGCGCTGTTGCCGGGCACGGCTTTTGGCATGCCGGCGGAAGCGCTCGCCGCGCGCCTGGCCTACGTGGACTTTGACGGCGAAGCAGCCTTACAAGATGGTGAAGATTTTGACGCCCATGTCGGGCTGCACGCCGCGAAAATGCTCGAAGGCATTGCCGCTTTAGACGCCTGGCTGCGCTAGCTGAAAAACAGCAGGTGCAGGCTCAATACAGCGAGCGGAGCCATCATCAGCCACTCGAAGACCTGCTGGTTGATGTGGTCAATCAGGTAGCGGGCGAGGAGCACCGCCGGCGGTATCAGAAGGAAAACCCAAGCAATGCTCAGCAGCCGGTCGATGTCGATCAGGCCTATGATGAGGTAGCCGGGCGCTTTGGTCAGGTTCATGACAGCGAAGAAAAGCGTCGTGGTGCCGACAAATTTTAGCGGCGTCATCGTCGGCTGCAAGAGCAGATACGCGGTGAACGGCGGGGCGCCGACATTCGCCAGGGTCGAGCCGAAACCGGATGCCCAGCCGGCAAAGCAGCCATGCCAGTTGCGCGGCGCATATTTGAGCGATGCCAGGCGATCGCTTGTGACCTTGAAGGCCAACGCGAGCAAAGTCAGGCCGCCGACAATGCGATTCAACGTGACGGTATCGATATCATTAAGCACCAGCGTACCGACCAGCACCCCGATCAATCCGGGCAGCAGCATGAGCTTGATGTATTGGTAGTCCCACTGTTTCCAGTAAATGTACAGCGCGAAAACATCGGCGAAAATGAGCAGGGGCACTACCAGCGCGACGGCGATTTGGGTTTCGAGGATCAGGCTTAGCATGGGTACGGTCAATGCGACGGGAACCGGCCCGCCCAGTCCACCTTTGGAAAAGCCGATCAGGATGCCAACCAGCGCGAAAATTGCGATCTCTTCCATGTGCTGAGGTTGTTGGTCACTTGCCGATAGAATCTGAATGATTTTAGGCGGACGTTGACGTTACTTCGAGATGGCAGCGGGCTCGGGCGCCGTGAATTTCTCGGTTATATCCCGTGCCTGCCCTGAATTTGCAAGGCTTGTCCGCTACTGACGCGAGCCACTGCCGTATTCTACCCCATCCTCCCAACCCCCTTGCCCCAGCAAGCTAGGTGTATAATCCGGTGGTGAGATGGTGCGGCTCAGTGTGAAAGTTTTCCGGGTTTTCCTTCCAGCGGTCGCAGATGTACTCGTAGGGAGTTCGCCCCTTCAATGTCTTGAGCCGTTTGGCAAAGTTGTGGGCTTGTATGAAGGCTTCAAGGTGCTGGCGCAGCTCTGCGGGTGTTTGGTAGAAATAGCGATACACGGTCTGTTCTTTCAGGGTCCGATGCATCCGTTCAACTTGCCCATTC
>JAPOYU010000166.1 GCA_026706395.1 Chloroflexota bacterium | reverse complement strand
CAGCGTGTTGATGATCATGGCGACGCGCTCGTTCACGAATTCTTCGACCTTTTCATTCTCCTTCATCGCGAAAGCGCCGGGCGCGACTACGCCAGCGTCATGCAGGCTCTTGATGTAAGCCATGGTTTCCGCCAACTGCTCGTTGCCGGCCAGGTTTGGCTGCCCCATATCATCGAGCATGCTGCCGCCAGTGGCCCAGAGCCAGGACATCGTGTCGTTTTGGATGCCGTTGGGCTGCTCCAGCGAAAGCGGCTGTGCCCAGCCGTAGACGTTGTTATCGGGGTCCGTCAGTGCTTCGGCCGCGGCGGCGAATTCGGCGCGCGTCGACGGCGGATCAATACCGGCTGCTCCCAGCATGTCAAGATTGACGAAGACCGGATAGATAAAGTTGGCGATGGGGATCATGTAGGTCTCACCAGCCAGCTGAATCTGCGCCGCCAATTCACTGTCATCGTACATTGCGTCGGCCATGGCCTGAGTCAGACTATGCAGGGCGCCTTGCTTCCACAAGACATTCACCCAGGCGCCATCCAGGCCGACGACATCGGCCATCGTACCGGTCGCCGCGCTCGCGATGATCTGGTCCTTCGTGGTCAGGTAGGGCCCGCTGATCGTCTCAACCCTGATGCCCGGGTTGGCTGCTTCAAAATCGTCCAAGATCGCGCGGAAAGAACCTTCCGGCAGTTCCGGCTCCCACCATTGCTGGAACTCCAGCACGACATCTTGCGCCATTGCGCCGCCGGCCGAAAACACCAGCAGCAAGATCATTACCAATCCAAGAGCGTATTTCTTCATTACAGTTTCTCCTATAGGAATCAATTGCTGATCGATTTGTCACGAGGCATGAGTTCAAGCATACGATTGCAGAGAACCCCGCTTCACACCCTTTCAACTTATTGCATAGGCAAGTCCTTCCGCCGGCCGGTAAGCACACGCAATAGCAGGCATACGACAACGAATCCGACTGCACAGAAGCAGAAGCTCTGTAGCCTGAATCGTGACATTAGTTGAACAGCAGCAGGAGAAATACAGAGCCGCAACTTTTCAACACAGAACACCGCCAATGCCATAAACACTGTGTTCCAAACATTTATCGATTTGCGGCAGATTTGAGCACATTTATGCGGGTGTGTCAAATACTCGTCCACTAACCCAAGCTTTCGCGCCTCAGTCAGTAAGCCTGAGCATCACCTTGTCACCTATCTGGACGTCGAGCCTTGCCGCGGCATCATCTTGATTCGCGCTGATCTCAAGGAATCCATTGCTGTCGATTTGCGCCAGGATCGCCCCGAGCGGCACTTCATGATAGGCGTGGGAGATGTGGTGCGCTGTGTGACTGTGGATCGTGACATGCGCATGGTTGGCGCTCAGTTGCAATGGCGGAATCTCCTCGCCCCACATTGGCGAAAGCCGCAGCGTATCGTCATCTTCCCAATTAAATGCGCCGATGCTGGTGATAATATTGCCGAAGTGATCGATGTGCATCACTTCTCCTATTAGACGATGGCGAGCGTAACTCATCTGGGGTGTCGCGAAAGTGACGATGCTTGTGACGGCGTCGCCCAGGTCAGCCAAGACCGATGGTGTTTTCGCCAAATGTGCCGCGGCATGCGCAAAAATGTCGCGTCCGTGAAATGTGCGGCTGATACGTTCAGCGAAATAGGCGGAATTCTCTAGCTTCACCGCCCGATTGTCGGTTTCCAGGTTTGCAAGCGCATAGCTTAAGATGCCGTTGTCCGGCGCGACAAACGTGTATCGCTCGTTCGCGACAGCGATGGGCAGCCGCGCGCTGCCAACACCGGGATCTACCACCGCGCAGAATACCGTGCCTGCGCCGAAGTACCGGTAGCTATTCAGCAAAGCAAAGGCGGCTTCGCGCACGTTCTGTGGCTGAATCGCATGCGTTATGTCTACGATTTGTACGCCCGGGCAAGTATCCGAAATCACCGCTTTCATAACGCCGACGTAGATGTCTTCCAAGCCGAAATCGGTCAAGAGCGCGATTGTCTTCAGCATGTCCATTTTCTCATCAGATAGAACAGCTTACAAAGGATTCTAGCGTAATTCGCCTCGTATGTATTCCGTATCGCCTTCAACATGCGCGATTCGTCCACGAATATTAGAATAGTGTTTATGGGAGCAATCATGCCATCGCGCCGATCGGCGCTGGAACAGAACGAACGGATGTCACTGGCGAGTTTCGCCTTGTTCAGCGGCGACTCTCGCGGACGCGTGCACCACGAGGCGGAACCACGGTATCGGACTGCATTCCAGCGCGACCGCGATCGTATCGTGCATTCTGCCGCCTTCCGCCTGCTGGAATACAAGACACAGGTCTTCGTCAATGACGCCGGCGACTATTATCGCACACGCCTGACGCATACGCTGGAGGTGGCGCAGATCGGACGGACACTGGCGCGCGCGTTGGGCGTCAACGAGGATTTGGTTGAGGCGATTTGCCTGGCGCATGACTTGGGTCACCCCCCTTTTGGCCATGCCGGTGAGGACGTGCTCGATGAGCTAATGTCCGATCATGGCGGCTTCAATCACAACCATCAGAGCTATCGCGTGGTCACCAAGCTGGAACAGCGATATCCGAAGTGGCAGGGCCTGAACCTCACGTTGGAGACGCTCGAAGGCATCGCCAAGCACGAAACCAGTTATGACCGGCGCGCATACAGCGGCATTGCCCACGATACCGGCGCCAGCATGGAAGCGCAAATCGCCAACATAGCCGACGAACTCGCCTACAACGCGCATGATCTCGACGATGGCTTGCAAGCTGGATTGATTAGCATTGAGCAGGTAACTGAGCTAGCGCTATGGCGCCAGGTCGCGGATCGTCTCAATTGGACCGGTACGAATCTCGATGATGTGTCTAGGCATCAGATCATTCGCGAATTGGTTGGTCTTCTTGTCGATGATGTGCTCTTTGAAGCGGAGCGCCGGTTGGACGCGCTTCAGCCGACGTCATCGCTAGATGTCCAAAACCACAGCCAAGCGGTCTTGCGCCACAGTGATAAGCAGCAAGCATTAAACGCCGAACTCAAAGACTTTCTGTTTCACGCCATGTATCGACACTATCGCATAGTCAGAATGCAGACGCGCGCCGAGCATTTCCTTCAGGCGCTCTTCGCCAGCTACATCAAGGAGCCGCGCCAACTCCCCGAGGTCTACCGCGCCAAACTGGAATTGGAATCGACGCATCGTGTGATTGCCGATTACATCGCCAGCTTAACCGACCGCAGCGCCTTGCAGGAATTCCGGCAGCTCTTTGACCCGATTTCACGACCGTAGATGAGGTTACCGAATGCCAGGTGAGACACTGCTGAATCAACGTTACGAGCTTGTCGCGCAGCAAGGCTCGGGCGGGATGTCCGTCATATACCGGGCGCTCGACCGCTCCCTCGGTCGCATGGTCGCGGTAAAGATCCTTCGTCCCAATCTGACCAAAGACGCCGAGCTCCTGGAGAAATTCCAGCAGGAAGCGCGCACCTTCGCCATGATGTCGCACCCCAACATCGTAACCGTGCACGATGTGGGCAGCGACGGCGCAACGCATTACATCGTCATGGAGATGATCGAAGGCGATGATCTCAAGAAGTTGATTAAGACGCGCGGCGCTCTCCCTCTAGACAAGGCGCTGGACCTGGGTATCCAGATTTGCGCAGCGCTCGGTTTCGCCCATCGCTCCAAGCTGGTTCACGCCGACGTCAAGCCGCAGAATATCCTTATCAACCGGGATGGCGTCGTCAAGGTCACCGACTTCGGCATCGCTCAAGCCCTCACCGATACACTGCCACAGACGCGCAGCGAAGTCGTTTGGGGCAGCCCGCATTACTTCGCGCCGGAACAGGCGCGCGGAGAGAAGCCGACGCCTGCATCCGATGTCTATTCCATAGGCATCGTGCTGTTTGAAATGGTCACTGGACGCTTGCCCTTCGTCGGCAGAACTCAGCGCGAGTTGGCATTAGCGCATCTCCAAGCGGAGATCCCGCGAGCGATCGAGCTGAACCCGGAGCTGCCAATCGAACTCAGCAATGTGATCGCCAAGGTGATGAGCAAGCGCCCGAATGATCGCTACAATCACGCCGATCAACTCGGGCATATCCTGCAGCAGATTCGCGAGCGCCGGCGCAGCGCTCCGCCTCAGGCCGCCGGCAGGATGGCGCCGCCGACAGCAGTCGGGCAGCAGCCTGCCTCGCCGAAGCAACCTACTGTGCAGCCGCGATCGCCCGGCGTGGTCCCGTCGCCGCCCGTGCCCGTACGTCGCGCTCCAGTGGCGACGCAAGGCAGCGATCCAGCGGGGAGCGGCAACCGCCCTGTTGATCAATCCGACGAGGCAGCTTCGATACCGGGCCCGCCAAACCCGCTTTTCAACCCGGACGGCACAATCAACATCGACGCCACCGGCGGCTACAGCGGACCCTTCTTGCCGCAACGACAAGCCAGGCGCGAAGGCGCCGATTTTGTTACGATTCTCTTGGTCATTTTGGCGTTTCTGGCGGTAGCGGGCTTGGTTCCACTATACTTGCTGGGTGTATTCCCGCTGTTACAATAATCAGCCGCGCCCAAATTCGTCCGCCAATTGCTCGCTGCTCAAGTGAATGAGCACCCTCCGTCCGCTTGGCGACGTAAGCGGATCGGGGCATCGCTCAAGCTTGGCGACGAGCACCCGCATATCCTCGTCCGGCATGACTTGACCACGGCGCAAAGCCGCAGCAGACGCGAGCGCAGCGACCCCATCTTCGATTTCACGCTTCGACCGGCGCAGATGATCCAACATGCGCGGGAGCAGATCGCCAGCCTCGATACCCTTGGCATGCGCCGGCATCGCGCGGATTACGAATGTATTCGGCCCAAATATCTCGATTTCAAATCCGAGTTTGCTTAAGATATCGCTCACACTAGCCAAAAGGTCGCTATCGTTTGGCGAGAGCATGACCGTCTGGCTTTCACCCAGCCGCTGGCCGGCTATATCACCAGCCCTCAGCTCTTCGCAGATTTCTTCATGGACAATCCGCTCGTGGGCCGCGTTCTGATCAATGAGATACAAGCCCGCCGGCCCTTCAGACACAATGTACGTCGCCCCCACCTGGCCCACTACTCGCAGCACCGGCAGAGTCCGCGGTTTCACCGGCTGGTCGGCCACATCAGGAATGTAGCTCAGACCGGCATCATCAAATAATTCATCGCCCTCAATTCGCCGCCAATCGGGCTTGGGACGAGTGTAATCCAAGTATTGATCGCTAAAGCCGCTCCCAGACCACAGGTCAGTCCTCGCAACCGTATCGCCATCGCCGGATGCTTGGAGCGCCTCCCTCACCGCTCGCTGCGCCACCAGGAAAACCTGTTGCGGCTCGCGAAAGCGTACCTCTGCCTTGGTCGGATGCACGTTTACATCGACGAAATCGCTTGGCGTGGAAATGAGCAATACCGCCAGGGGAAACGTGCCCGCCTTCAGCAAGCCTTCGTAGGCTTGAATGACAGCATGCGTTAATGCGCTGTCTTGAATCGCGCGGCCGTTCACAAAGAGGATGATGCGGTCGCGCCTGGCGCGATTCAATTCCGGCAGCGAGGTGAAGCCCTTGACGTCGATTCGCGTCCTACCCGGGCGGGATTCCCCATCGGCCTCGACAGGGGCCATGCGCTTGAAAGCCTCCGGACCATAAACGGTGGCTACGACATCGGCGAGCTTGCCGCTGCCGGATGTATGCAGGCGCTCCCGGCCGTCTTGCTTCAACACAAATGCGATAGCCGGATAAGCCATCGCATATCGAGCGACCACCCAATAAATATGACGCTTCTCAGTGCTGTCGTTCTTGAGGAATTTCAGGCGGGCCGGCGTGTTATAAAAGAGATGCTCTATCGTGACGATCGTGCCGGCGGGCGCGCCAACGCCTTTCGACTGCAACCTGCCATCGACTGACTCAAGCATGACTCCCATCGTATCTTCGCGATGCCGTGTAACGATTCTCGCTTGACTCACAGCTGCCAAGCTTGCCAGCGCCTCACCTCGGAAGCCGAGTGTCTTAAGCGCTTGAAGTTCCTCAGCGTTTCGCAATTTGCTGGTGGCATGACGCCGGAAGGCCAGCTTCGCGTCTTCCGACCGCATGCCAATACCGTTATCGCTTATGCGCAGCAATCGGCGTCCGCCGCCGCTGACTTCGACTTGAATTGACGTCGCGCCGGCGTCTATGGCGTTTTCGATGAGTTCTTTAGCAGCCGAAGCGGGCCGTTCAACCGCTTCGCCGGCCGCGATGCGCGCGACCACATCTTCGGGCAATATCTGAATCGGCATCAGACTGATCTGTGCTTGCTATCATCATTGTTCGAGTATAGCAGAATGCGCTGGGACCCGGCTGCAACCCTGATTCAAACCTTGCCCGCCAAATTGTCGACTGTTATACTGCCGCAGATATAGTCGCCACCCTAGCTCAATTGGCAGAGCGATCGCTTCGTAAGCGATAGGTTATGGGTTCAAGTCCCATGGGTGGCTCAGCGCCACGGTTGCCAATTGGCGGCGCTAACAACAAAATACTCAAAAACGTCGATCGGGAGGAGTAAGCGGAACTCACTGCGCGAGAGAATGCGGGTCAATGGCTGGAAACCCGCTGGCAAGTGACCGCCGAAAGTCACCCGGGAGTTGCTCGAAAGAACGCTTAAGCTAGTAGAGTCGAGCCGGTTTACGCCCGTCAACGCGTCTTGAGCGCAGCGGATTTTCATCCGCTGAAACAAGGTGGTACCGCGGAAGAGTGCCTTTCGTCCTTGTACTGGATGGAAGGCACTTTTAGTTGAATGAGCGGAGGTGGGATTGATGAAAGCAAGCGCCGAAACGAACATGCCGCGCAGTTTCGACTTCAGCGAGGCTGAATCGCGAATCTACGATTGGTGGGTTGCGAATGGCTGGTTCAAGCCGGAAGCCGCCGATACCGATGCCGAACCCTTCGTCATCAGTATGCCGCCGCCGAATGTCACCGGCAGCCTGCATATCGGGCACGCGCTGTTCACCGCGCTGGAAGACTTGATGATCCGCTATGAGCGCATGCGCGGGAAAGCGGCGCTCTGGCTGCCGGGAACGGACCATGCCGGCATCGCGACCCAACTGCAAGTGGAAAATATGCTCCGCGAAGAGGGCACAAGTCGCGAGGATGTAGGCTACGAGGAGTTTCTCCACCGCACCTGGCAATGGAAGGATGAATACGGTGGCGAAATCATTCGGCAGCTTCGGCGCTTGGGCGCAAGCTGCGACTGGGACCGCGAACGTTTCACCCTCGACGAAGGCTTGTCGGAAGCGGTATTACACGCCTTCGTGACACTGTGGGAACAGGGACTGGTTTACCGAGGACCGCGGCTCGTCAATTGGAGCCCGGGGCTACAAACGGCCGTATCAGACCTGGAAGTTGAGAGCAGTGAGGAAGAGGTCACGCTGTACTTCTTCCGCTATCCCGTCGACGGCGGCGAGCATTTGCCGGTCGCCACGACCCGGCCGGAGACCATCCTCGGCGATACAGCTGTCGCCGTTCATCCCGTTGATGAGCGCTACCGCCATCTGATCGGTACGCGGGCATATGTTCCGATCCTGGAACGCGCGATTCCGGTCATCGCCGACGAGCACGTCGACATGGAATTCGGCACTGGCGCCTTGAAGGTCACGCCAGGGCACGATTTCGACGACTATGAGTTGGCGCAACGGCATGGCCTGCAGTTGCTCAACATTCTCAACAAAGATGCCAGCATGAATGCCAACGCGGGCAAATACGCCGGGCTAGACCGCTACGAATGCCGGGAGCAGCTCTGGGCGGACATGGACAAGGCCGGATTGATTATCAAGACCGAGCCATATACGACGCGCATTCCGCGCAGTCAGCGCGGTGGCGAAGTGGTCGAACCCATGATGAGTACACAATGGTACGTCCGGATTCAACCTTTGGCCGACAAAGCGATCGCCGCCGTACGCGATGGACGCGTCAAAATCGTGCCGGAACGCTTCGAACGGGTCTATTTCCACTGGTTGGAGAATATCCAGGACTGGTGCATCAGCCGGCAATTGTGGTGGGGCCACCGAATTCCCGCTTGGTATCGCGAGAAGGACGGCGACCCGGAAGGCGAAATTTACGTCGGTATAAGAGCGCCGGCCGGTGACGGCTGGGTGATGGAACGGGATGTCTTGGACACTTGGTTCAGCAGCGGCCTATGGCCCTTCAGCACCTTGGGCTGGCCCGAAGAATCGACCGATCTCAAACGCTACTATCCGACGCAGGTGATGGAGACGGGACACGACATCCTATTCTTTTGGGTGGCGCGCATGATCATGATGGGATTGTGGTTCACTGATGAAGCGCCCTTCCACACGGTTTACCTGCATGGATTGGTGCGGGCGGAAGGCGGCAAGAAGTTCAGCAAGACGCTGGGCAACGCCATCGATCCATTAACAATCGTCGATAAATTGGGCGCCGATCCGCTGCGCTTTACTTTGATCACAAGCGGCACGCCCGGCAACGACTGTCACCTGGATGACAGGCGGCTCGACCATAGTTTTCGCTTTATCAACAAGGTCTGGCAGATGACTTCATTCATCAACATGAATCTCGATGGTGAGGTCGAATTGGGCTTGCCGCCGCGCGAAGGCCTGGACTTGCCCTCGGGCTGGATCCTGAGCCGACTGCACCGCCTGATCGCCAACGTCCAGTACTTGTTTGACATTTACCAATATGGCGAAGCCGGCAATCAGATCCTCGCCTTTATGTGGGATGAGTTCGCACCGTACTATCTGGAGATTAGCAAGCATACCTTGTACCAAGGACGCGACGCGCAGAAAAATGTCGTGCGCCGCGTCCTGGTTCATGTCCAGGACAGTTGCCTGCGCCTGCTGCATCCATTCATGCCCTTCATGACTGAAGACGCCTGGCGCTATCTGCCACACGCTGGCGAGGCGCTTATCATGGCTGAATGGCCTGAGGCGGATTGCGGCTTGATCGACGACGCGATCGAGGCGCGCATGCACCTGTATCTCGAACTTGTGCGAGAGGTCCGCAATACACGCGGCGAATACAAGGTAGACCCTGGCCGGCGGATCCGCGCAATTGCCTACGACCGTGCAATGACCAGGGATTTGGCGGAGAACTTACCCATCCTGCGTCGCCTTTGCAACGTAGACGAACTGGACCTGCTCGCAGAAAACGAAGCCGAGCCGGCCAACGCCGCCAGTATTGTCGTCGGCGAGATCACTCTCTATCTGCCTCTTGAAGACATGCTGGACATCGACATGGAATGCAAGCGTCTGGCAGACGAAGAGGAAAAGTTGAGACAGCAGCTTGACCGCACGGCGAAAATGCTGGCCAACGAAAATTTTGTACAGCGCGCCCGCCCCGACGTGGTTCAGCGCGAGCGCGACCGTATGGCGGAGCTTGAGGCGGCTACCAGGCAGATACAAGACCGGATCGCCAATCTGTGCCAATAGCCGCGCCAGATCCACGCATGATGCCACCTGCCGCTTAGCCTACGTCTGCGACATTAATCGGCGTCAATTCGCTATAATAGGCTGGACGCGTATCGGCTTACCGAGGACTGCGCTTGACGACAATTTACAAAGTCTGCCCGATTTGCGAGGCGCGAAACCATCGCAATGCGGCGCTATGCGCAACCTGCGGCGCGACCATTGCCGAAGTGGCGCCGAGGCAAGATACCCACGCAGACGAAACTCGCTCCGATCTTTACGACTATCGCTATGGCGAGACCGACCTTGCGGAATCGTCTCTGGTTTCCAGAGGGCGGATCGGGGGCGTCATTCTGCTCGTTCTGGTCGTAATCGTCGCCGGCATCGCCGCGCTCATCGCGTTCGCGCCAGGCCTGAGTGACAGCCGGATGGCGATCGCCCGTCCCTCCGACACTGCCCATCCCACACGTATCGCAGGTCCGTCCGTCACGCCTGGCACACCCACCACGACGTTTACCGCAAGTCCCTTGCCGACGGATACGCCGACGCTAATGCCCACCCCAGCGCCATGTGTTCGCAAAGTTGCTGAAGGCGATTCACTAATTGCGATTGTTTCCCGCTGTGGTCATACCAGTCTTGCTATCCTGCCGACTGTTATGGCGCTGAACGGGATCACCGATGAAACGCGTGTGCAAATTGGGCAGGAGATTGTCGTGCCCTATCCCTCCCCGGCTGTCGATCCATCTGCAGCCACGGAATCCAACGCGTCGGCCTCGGTCGCCAGCGAGGAGGACCGACTGGAACGCCTGGCCTTTGATCCATTCGCGCCGACCTTGACGCCGACATTGCTGCCCGGGCTCATGTGGCATGTCGTGCAGCTGGATGAAGACATGATCTACATCGCAGCCGTATACGATACCGATGTCAAGGTGCTTTCGGACCTTAATCCCGAGATCAATTTCCTGCTCTGCGATTTCAGCGGAGTATACGGTGGACCCGAATGCACCGTACAGCTGAGTGTGAACCAGCACATAAGAGTACCGGCGCCGACGCCAACAGCAACACCGTTGCAGCTCGACTCCGGCATCGCAACAGCCACTCCGCCTCCGACTGCGACGTTCAACGCTCCCATAGCGCAAAGCCCGGCGAATGAGGCCTACTTCTCACCTTTCGAGCAAGTGACCTTGCGCTGGGTAGGAACTGGTCGCCTGGCCGCGGACGAAGTTTATCAAGTCGACTTCACCAACATGGATAGTGGTCAGCGCTTCCAAGCCAATACACATGAACTCTTTCTGATAGTTCCGGCGACATGGCAAAGCCAGGACGCCGAAAGTCATCGCTATTCCTGGCAGGTCAGCGTCCTGAATACCGACACCGACACGATAACCTTCATGACTGAAGCGCGAACCTTCGTCTGGCAAGGTACTGGGCAGGCTGAAGCCTGATGCGCCCCCTCCTTTCCGTTCTATTGGCCTCCGCTCTCACAGGCTTGACAGGCTGCAATATCAACCGGCCGGACCAAGTGCCGGCGCCGACGGACATTGTCGAGGTGCTGGCGACCACCCAAGCGCCACCCAGTGCGACACCTTCACCTCAATCGCCGACGGCCGACGTCTCGCTGGAAATCGCGACGCTTGCGCCAACGGATACAGCGACGCCAATCACACCCGAGGCATCCCCAATCGCGACATCGCCCTACTTCGAGTATTTTGTGAACGAAGGCGAGACGATGTACTACATCCTGCAACTGCCGGAGCACGGCTATGGCTATGAGCCGAATGTCGCCGCGACGGTCGTCGCCCTCAACGCAAACATCCCTAACGCGGACTCGGTTCGCGGCGGGATTACCATTCTAATTCCGCGACCAACACTCACGCCCACACCCCTTGGCGCCGAAGCGACGCAAGAATTCCTGGCCACTATCGGCGCTGATGACACGTCAGGCGTTGTCCTGCCAGCCGGCGCGACAATCGGATGCCACATCGTCGAAGCGGGCGACGCGATCATCGGCGTCGCCGTGCAGAACAATACGACGCTAGAAATCCTGCATGGCTTAAACCGTGACTTAAACTGGTTTGGTTGCAACTTTACTTTGCCTAGCGGCGGTGAAAACTGCGCGCCCAATCTCAGTATCGGGCAATGCATTCGCGTTCCGCTGCCGACGCCTTTGCCAACCAAGTTCCCTACTCCCACCGGCAACGAGACAGCGACGCCAACGGCGACAAAGCTAGCCCCGCGCCTTCTTTACCCGGCCGACGGCGCCATCGTGCCACACGAGCCTTTGCTGATCCAGTGGGTTGGCATCGCCGGGCTGCATGACAGTGACGAATACTTGATTGAACTGGTCGACCAAACGATCAACCAGCCATTGCGCCAGGTGACCCGCACAAACTCTTTCCTCGTTCCGTCTGCCTTTATGCCCGGCGACGGCCAAACACACCTAATACAGTGGCGCGTCTCGGTTGCGAGGCCGGACGCGCAAGGTGTCTACAACTATGTCGGCGCAGAAGGCGACTGGCGCACCTTTGAATGGAAAAGCAGTTGAACTGGCTTAGGTTGTCAGTGAACTGCTGTCCGATTCTGCCGCAGAAGCAATACGGGACGGTTCGTTTTGCGTCATGCTGAGTCGCGGCGGGCAACAACAGATATCAAGTGTCGCTGTTTTTGGGCACGGCTTCAAAGGCAGCGTAAACAGGTCGCTGCGTTCCGGCGGCATCCACCAAACTGAAGAAACATGCTTCCGCATCAGCCACGGCGCAGCCATTCAGGTTATACAAGAACATGGCCGTAATGCTGCTCATATCCTGCACGATTTGGTATGCCTGCGTCACGTAGAGCGCCTGCTCTTATTCATTGGTGTAATTGAGACACTCGAATC
>JAPOYU010000157.1 GCA_026706395.1 Chloroflexota bacterium | reverse complement strand
GACGACGTTCTTGTTGTCCGAATGGGGCGGCAGTTGCGCCTGCGGAATCGGGTCCGGGAGCCGTGAATTTGCCATGGAAATAGTCTAGCATAAACTGTCGTATAATGATGACAATAAGACACTTTATTGTGTCGCGGTTCCGGAGCCTTCTATTGGACAGGGCGAGTTTATCTGTGCGGTTCTGGACAGTAACTTTTTGGAAGGATTGGACTCGCTCAACAGGCCACGCAGAATAGAAAGTAGAGGATACTTTATGTACTGTGATGTGACTGGTCGGTGGAGGTAAGGCAGAGGAACTATCCATCGTCGCCGGCGTCATAATCTTCGGCAGCGAGACAAACACTGTGCAGCGATCAGCGCTGGTAAACTTCACGCCTATTTGTACGGAATGGAAGTATTCTATTATCCGCTAAATTTGCATTCGTGGCTTCAGATGCTGCTCGGGTGCATTATTTGCGATCAGCCATTCCACGTATTGGCCGTGCAATGCCTCGATGACCTCGGTGTACTTATCACTCAAGTCACGCTGATGGCCAACGTCTTTCTTGGACCGATAAAGCTCTATCTTCTGCCCTTCGATCGCGTACAGCAGGTCCCACTCGCCGTCAGTGATCGAGCTCGGTGATATCTCCACCACTACCCGATTCTGCCCATCCACCGTCTTTGATAACTCCCCCACCTCTTCAAAGGGCGCGCTCGTCACGATCAGGTCATGGATGGTTTCACCGTCTATCAGTGGCAGCGCTGACTTCGCCTGGATTCGGGCCGAAAGCGGAATATCAAGCAAATCCAACACAGTCGGCATCAAATCGGGCAATGAAAGCAGGCCCGGTACCCGCCGGCTTTCCATTCCCGGCAGATAGACCAAGAGTGGTACCTGTGTCAGCTCATTGTGCAAGGGTGACCGGTGTACCTGTCGCTGATGCACGGTCATGCCTTTAGCGAAGCCCTCGTCGAAACCGCTGCCATCGGGCCAGCGAAAGCGCCGTTTTCCGAATAAACCGTGCTCACCGAAATAAAAACCGTGGTCGGAAAGGAAGAAGATCGCAGTGTCGTCCAGCAGGTTCAGCACCCGCACACGTTCCATCAGATATCCAAACCAGTGATCGACCATCGCGATTTCGCCTTTGTAACAGGCGCGAGCGATCACCAGGTCGCTTTCAGTGACGCCATCCGCCCCATAATCGTAATAGGTGGGCGCAATCACCTCGTGATTGTAGTCAGGCAAGTAGGGTTTCACATAGTAGGCCGGCGGATCCCATGGCTCATGCGGATCCCAAGTGTCGATATAGAGGAAGAAGGGGCTCTCGTGGTGACGTTCCAACCAGTCGGCCGCTTCGGCAAATGTCTTCGGCGCACAGTAACCCTCAATTTCTGACACTTGACGTTGCTGCTGACGATACTCCCTTTCCGTCCCATGCAGCTGACCGCGCACGTAGATGAACTCTTTGAAGCCGCGCTCCTGCCCGTAGCCGCGGCGCGCCAGGAAAGGTGTATCGGCGATGGCCGCCGTGTTATAGCCGGACGCGCTGATCAGATCCGCCAGCGTCACCTCGTCTTGCGGCAGGGGCGCCCAGGGCAAATAGGTGAAGGTATAGCGCCCGGTCATCAGGTCGGCGCGCGCAGGAACGGTGGGGAAGGATGCGGCGTAGCAATCCTCGAAGATCAGCGCGCGTTCGGCAAAACGATCGAGGTTGGGCGTATTGGTATCGGAAGCGCCATAACAGGGCAAATGATCCCGGCGAAAGGTATCCGACACAACTACTATGATATTCATCTCGCTCTGTCTCCCTATTTCAGTCCGGAACGCACAAAACCTTGCACATAGAAGCGCTGCAGAAAGATGAAAATGACGACCACCGGGATGGTGGCGACGAACGAGCCGGCGAAGACCAATTCCCAGAGGATATATTCGTCGCTGAACATTTTGGCCAAAGCGACGGTGATGACAGTCTTTGATTCATCGGTGATCACGATGGAGGGCCAAATGAACGAATCCCATGAGAATATAAACTTAATAAACCCGGCGCTGACCAACGCCGGCACGATATTGGGAAGCATCACCTGCCAATACATGCGGAAGAAGGAGCAGCCATCGATGATAGCGGCGTCATACAGGTCCTGCGGCAGCTCGGCGAAATGCTGGCGCAAGAGAAAGATGATAAAGGCGTCGGTAATCCAGGGCAGGAAAATCGAAGGGAGCGTGTTATCGATATGCAGCTGTTGCATCGTCAGGAAAAGCGGAATCAGCTTGGCTTCAAAAGCGATGGTCAATGTCGCCAGGATCACGATAAAAAGCAGGCGTCGACCCGGGAACTTGAGCCATGCTAATACAAATGCGATCATGCTGTTGATCGTAACCGCGAAGGTGACCGACATCGCCGCTACCACAACGCTGTTAAGGACGGCTTGAGCGAAATTCGTCTCGCTGAAGAGCGTGATGAGATTCTCCAGCGTCGGGTTGCTTGGCACAAAAGTGCGGAGTGACACCGGGTAGAGATCATCAAAAAGGTCTTGGCGCGATTTGAAAGTCGAGCCGACGATCCACAAGTATGGTGTGGCAAAGGCGACGACGATGACCAGATAGATCACGACGCGCCACAGTGACCCGACAGAGAACGTGAGGGCTGCCAGCGACATCCCGGGTTGGCGCAGCTCACTCATTTTCCGCATCCCGGGTGATGCGCAGCTGGAAGATGCTGATGGCGATCAAGATTATCGCCAGGATGACAGAGAGCGCCGTTGCGTAACTGAAGCGATTGAAGCGGAAGGCGAGATGAAAAATGTAATGCACGATCACGCGTGTCGCGTTGGATGGTCCGCCATCGGTCAAGACTTCGACCGGCACGAAGATCTTGAAAGCGGCGATAGTGCTCGTCACCAACACAAAGGCGTGCGTACGATTAAGCAGCGGCAGTGTAATGTACCGGAAAATCTCCCAACGCCCGGCGCCATCTATCCGCGCCGCCTCGTAGTAGACCGATGGAATCGCCAGCAAGCCAGCTAGATAAAAGATCATGCTCAAGCCGACATCTTTCCAAATCGTGATTGACGCTAACGCGGGCAGCGCTTGATTCTTGTCGCGCAAGAATCCCTGCGCCGGCAATCCGAAAGATTCCAGCACGCCGTTGACGATGCCAATATCAGAGTGGAACATCATGCCCCAGACGATCGACGCCACCACCATGGATGTGACCGCTGGGAAGAGAATCAGGGTGCGTAACAGAGTCGAGTCGCGTCCGGGCTTGGCAATCAACATAGCCAAGCACAAACCCAGCACCATTTGAAGCGGTACCTTTATCAAGAAGAAGAGCGCCGTGTTCTTCAACGACAGGAATAGGAGCGGATCGTTAAGGGCGATATCGTAATTCTTGAGGCCAGTGAAGGTGAATTCACCCGTAAAGACCTTGTAATCGGTGAAGCTCAGCCGAACAGTCTCGGCAATGGGCCAATAATGAAACAGGAACAAGCCGATCAACGCGGGCAAGGATAGGAAAAACGCCGCCCGATAGCGTTGCGCCTTGCCGCTTTTGGAGATCAGCTGTGCCATATTTGGAAAACCTCCTTCCCCGCTGCCGGTGAAGACAGGCGGGAAAGGAAGATACATCTATCCCGGATGCGCCTTACCTGAACTGCATGAGCTGCGCGTCGGCTTCCAGGATCGCGTTAGCGACTTCTTCTTCGATATCGCCGCCCAAAGCGATATTGATCATCATGTCGCTCGCGATGATGCGATTAAAGATCGTATGCGCCGGGCCGCCGGGCCGCGCGACGCCCCACTCCACCATCTCATCAAAGAGCAGCGCCAGAAAGCCTTCCTGGAAGTCAGGCAATTGCGCTTGCATCGACTTGCGTCCGGGCACGACCTTGGTGACATTGTGATAAATGGCGTAGCCTTCCTGGCTGGTGAAGAACTTGACAAAGGCTTTCGCCTCTTCGGGATTATCGCTTTTGGCGGCAACACCGGGCGCGAAGGAACCGGTGTGGGTGATCGGCGTCTTGATGTAGGGCATCGGCATGACATCCCAATTCAATTCGGGGAAGTTGCGCGCCAGAACCGTGCCAGTCGGCGGAATGGCGAAGAATGTCGCCGTCAAGCCATTGGGGAAGGCATCGGGGATATTGTCTTTGGGGATGAAGCCATCGGTATACAGGCTCTGATAGAATGTGTAGGCTTCCATCGCTTCAGGCGTATCGATATAACCAGCAAATGTGGACAAATCCGGCGCGATCGTTTCCCAAAGCGGCTCGCCCGGGCTGCTAGCGCTGCGGATGATCGTCCAGGTGAAGAAGGCGCCGCTCAAGGGGTTGTTGAAGCCCATCATGCCCCAAACCTCATTGCCCATTTCCGCTTGATGCGCCCGCACCGTGTTCACATTCTCAACGAATTCCGCCCAGGTCCAGACTTCGTCCAGCGTCTTCGGCGCTTCAACTCCGGCGGCTTCAAACATATCGACGTTGTAGTACATGGCATCGGCGGCATTCGCCCAGGGCGCGCCACACATGTCACCATCGAGCGACACCATCTCGATCAAATCAGACATGAAGTCGTCAACATCCTCTTCGCTGAACATGTCCTCTATCGGCAATAGCGCGCCGTTAAAGGCCAAATTCTGAACGCCGACGCCATCGATCAAGGCGGCATCCGGCGGACTGTTGCCGGCGAAAGCCACTTGCAGTGAATCGAAGAATTCGCCGAACGGTATCGCCGTCAACTCGACCTTGATTTTGGGGTTCTGCGCCTCAAATGCCTCAATCACTGCGGCCGTGCCTTCATCGCGACCGCGCCCTCCCGGGATCCAAAAGTCGATGGTGACCTCGTCTTGAGCAAATGCCGGAACTGAAAACGACGTTAATGCGAAAATCAGAACCAATGTTAGCAGTGCAGTTTTCCTCAACATTTCTTACTCTCCGAAATCCAGTTTTGATTTCTATGCCTCACTGGGAAATCTAACACACTTCATCTCGTTCGGCAAATTTTGCAGGATTATGAAAAATATGCAAGAATCTGGAACGATGAGTGCGAGCTTTTACCAAGGATCAACATGCGTAAAAAGTCGATCACGATGACCGATGTCGCGCGACGGGCCGGCGTGTCCATTTCCACCGTCTCTCGCGTCGTAAGCGGCTCTGTCAACGTCAGCGACCAGCTGAGAAAGCGAGTGGACGCTGCTATCGCGGAAATGGAATACCAACCTATTCGGGTGGGATCACGGTACAGTGCGACAGATGATATCGCCGTCTTGATCCCAAACGTCAGCAGCCCGTTTTTCCACAGCCTTATCCAGGGCATCCAGTCTATCTGCTTTGACAAAGGACATACTTTACAAGTCTACAGTTCCGGCGACGACCCGGAAAAGGAGATGATCCATGCCGACGAACTTGCGGAGCGGTCGGACATGAAGGGCGTCATCTTCGCCGGAGCCTGGACTTGGGAACACCAAGAACCAATAAGGAAACTTGAGGCAACGGGAATGCCGATTTGTCTGATCAATCGATTTGCGCCCGATGTGAAAGCCGATCTGCTGGAAGTTGAGCGCGAGCAAGGCACCTACGATGCCGCTGTCCATCTGCTGCAGTTGGGTCACACCCGCATCGGTTGTATCACTGCTATACCCAACGCCTCTACCAATCCGGATCATGTCACCGGTTTCCGCCGCGCGCTTGAGGACCATCAGATTGAGACCGACGAAGACTTGATAATCGAAACCCATCTCAGCGCCAAAGGCGGCTATGACGCCGGACTGGAACTTCTGACGCGAAAGCACCGGCCTTCCGCCATCCTAGCACGTACCGACCGACTCGCAATTGGCGCTATGCGAGCAGCTTGGGAACTCAGAATTTCGATACCAGAGGAGTTGTCAATTATCGGCTACGACGACGAACCCGATGCCAGATTCATGCGCCCGGCCCTGACCACCATACGCCAGCCGCAATACGAGATGGGTACGCGGGCGACAAACCTGTTATTCGAGCGCATTGCCAATCCGGAACTGCTTCAGCGACAAGTCATTGTACAGCCACAGCTCATTGTAAGAGAAACGACGATGGCGCCAAGGACTGTCACGCAGCCGTTGGAAGAGACAGCAACAGTGCAATGAACAAGCGCCCGAATATTGTGCTCATCGTCAATGACCATCAAGCCTACTACCGACACGGCTGGGACGGCGGACCACGACCGTTGACGCCCAATTTTGATCGCCTGGCGGCGGGCGGTGTACGCTTCAAACGGTCATATTGTGCGGTCCCACTTTGCGGTCCATCACGACGTACGCTATCGACCGGTTTGTACCCGCACAATCACCGAAACTTCTACAATTACTCCAATTCGCCTTACGACCACGAGATCTACTTGAACAACCTCGCGCGTGCCGGTTATAGCTGCTTCTACTTGGGCAAATGGCATGCCGGCGCCGGTACCGCTCTTGACTTCAATTGCGAAGGCTTCTCGCTCGAAGATTACGGCAATCCATATATCACCGCAGAGTATCGCGATTATCTGCGAAAGAATAGCTTGCCGCCGGCGGAACATCAGGTGGAATATGTCTTTGACAGCTTCGTTATGAATCGTGAGTTTCCCCAGCTCAAAGTCGGCGCGCCCTATCGCAGCGATCGCTACTGGTGCGGCGAACATGCTACCGGAATCACTACCACACCTAAGGAAAGCCATGAGGCCTTCTTCCTCGCTGATATGGCATGCGAGCAACTGGAGGCCCTGGCTACCGCGGACAATGATCGGCCGTTCCATCTGCGGCTTGACTTCTGGGGACCACATCAGCCTTTCTTCCCGACCAAAGAATTCGCCGATTTGTACGAGCCTGAGGATATCCCGGTATATGGCAGTTTTATCGACGCGCTTGACGGCAAACCCGACTTGTATTGGCACGATCCGCATGACAATTTGACTGATGCCAACGGGCGCTTTGCGACGCCCAGTAATCTCAACTGGGGCGAGTGGCAGCGGATTATCGCGCGCGCTTACGCCCATATCACCATGGTAGATGCCGCCGGCGGCCTGGTACTCGACAAACTGGACGAATTGGGGCTGTCTGAAAATACCTTGGTCATTTGGACTGCAGATCACGGCGACGCCCTGGCCAGCCATGGCGGACGCTTCGACAAAGGATCGTATCTGACGGAGGAGGTACTCCGCGTTCCATTGGCAATGCGCTATCCTGGGAAGATCCCTGCCGGACATAAATCGAACACGCTTACTTGCGGTACCGACATCGCTCCAACCGTTCTGGATGCGGCCGGGACAAAGTTCGAGCGCCCAGTCGATGGCGAGAGCCTACTGCCCCTGGCAACAGGTGGCGACTTTAGCGAAAGGTCGTCCCTGCTGGTCGAGACCTACGGACATGGTTTCGGTACGATTGAACTGGGCCGAGCCGTTGTTAAAGATCAGTACAAGCTGATCGCCTATCAGAACTACGGCAGCGAACTATACGATCTCGAAGCCGACCCTTACGAATTGGTCAATCTTTATCAGCATTCGGAATACAGAAACGCGGTCCTCGAATTAGAAGCTGAACTTCAAGAATGGCTGAGAAAGACGGGGGATCGCGACTTTAATACCCCGATAAGCGAAGACTTTCGGGCAGAGGACAATCAGAAGTTGCGAGAACTGATGCAACGTCGAGCGAACGTAAACCATGCCATCGAGTGAGCACAAGAATATCATCCTGGTCGTCAACGATGATCTGGCGCAATGGGCACTTGGATCTTATGGCAACACCGACATTCACACGCCAACGTTGGATTACCTGGCCGTCACCGGCGTACAAATGGACAACGCCTTTACGCCAACGCCCGTATGCTCGCCCGCCCGCGCCTGTCTGCTCACGGGCCGCCTGGCGTCGCAACACGGCATCCATGACTACCTGTCATCCACCATTCAATCAATTCATCGACGACCCTGGCTTCATGATGAGGTCACACTCGCGCATCTGCTTTCACAAGCGGGCTACCAAACGGCACATTGCGGCAAATGGCATTTGGGCAACGATGATCAACCGCAGGCGGGTTTCGGTCACTGGTTCAGCGGGGTCGGTGACTATCCGGCTGAACACGGCGGCGACCATCGATTTAGCCTGAATGGGACTATTGAGACAATCGCCGGTCAACGTACGCAAGTCATCACCGATCAGGCGATCAAGTTTCTGCGCCATCGTGACAAGGAGTCACCCTTCTTTCTGCACATCGGATACTTTGGCACGCACAATCCCTGGCGCGGCCAACCCGAACGTTTGGTAGCCGGTTATCGCGATTGCGCCTTTGAAGACCTGCTAAACCAGCCCGCCTACCCTTTTGGACGGCAGGCCCTCGAATCGACTTTGTCCACGCGCATGGATCCGCGAGAAGCGCTGGCACAGTACTTCGCAGCTGTATCCCACATTGACGAGGCGATTGGACGCTTGCTGGACGAGCTGGAAGCGCTTCAGATTCGCGAACAGGTGCTTGTTGTCTTTACCTCTGATCACGGTCTCTGCTGTGGCCATCATGGCTTATGGGGAAAGGGCAATGCCACGTTGCCCTTGAATATGCTGGAGGAATCGATCCGCGTGCCCTTGATCTTTAATCAGCCGCGAGATCTGTTTGCAAATCAACGGCGCTCGGAGTTCGTCGACCACCTCGATCTATTTCAGACCCTTGCTGACTATGCCGGCGTTTTGGACATACTCGATGAGGAACGCAACTACCCGGGCCGCAGTTACTTGCCGCTGCTGGATAATTCACCCGCCTCACCTGGCTGGCGCGTGATGCAATTCGGTGAGTACGGTGATTTGCGGATGGTACGCACGCGACAGTATAAGCTGGTTCGCAGGTATTACGATGATGCTCCCGGCGAGCTTTTTGACCTATTGGATGAATCGACAGAATTGCTTAATCGTTACGGCGAACGCAATTATCAGCCCATCGTCGAACGGCTGAATCGCGAGATTGATCGCTATTTTGGCTGTTATCAGGATCCAGTGAAGAGCGGGTTGCGCGTAAGAGAATTGCCGCAGCACAATCTGTCTGAGGCCTGGCGGCAGGGAGAAGCCCCCGACGGCTAATCGAATAAGAAAGTCACTTAGTGCGCAGCATTGTGATTCAAGTGTCGCAGCTTACGTTTTCCATTGTCTATATTTGTCAAATCAATCTTGGTTTGCTCTTCTCGCGCCTTCTTGAGATTCTGTCCAAACGCGAGCCTCCCAGTACATTCTGGCTGAACAGTTGGGTTTGAGTCATCTGGCAACCTTTCCTGAAGCATACAGACGGGGATAATGACCCCAAAATCAGCCAATGCCAGGCCTAATACGGCTTGTTTGCTTCACAGAAGGGGGCTTGCCTGAAACCAGCTGAAGCGTGCTTTATCTTATCTAGAGGCAAGGCATGGTTCTTTGACGATCCGGGGGATGCTCGCCGGCTATAAATCGAGTTCGTCAAGAACCAGGATGGGCAGCTCTTGGACCCGCTTGAGACCGGCGTCATTGGTGAGAAAGGCATCGCAGCCGCTAGAGATAGCCGCCGCCACATGCAAGGCATCCGGCGTGCGCAGGTTGTAGCGCGCGCGAAGTTCAGCCGCCGACTCAGCAATCGGCAATGTGACAGGAACCAGGGTATAGGCATCGTTGTTGAGGAGGATGTCGCGATATTCCTCTGCCAGTTCATGATTACCGCTTTGCAGCGGCTTCACCATGACCTCTGTCAGTATGTGTACAGCACTGAAGGTGGCAACCCGGTTCGTTGCGATAAGAGCGAAAACCCGATCCATTCTTTCAATATAAGCCGCATTCACCTCGAAGTAGTAGATCAGCGGCGCCGTATCCACATACAGACGCCGCGCGGCTTGTAGGGCGATGTCTATGTTCACCGCGGCTGATCCCACTCATCGCGCATCTCATTCACATATTCTTGCGCATCGATGCCAGCCCAAATTTCCTTGCCCAAGCCACGCAATTCGGTCAATTGACGTTTGCGCTTCGGCTTGTCGGCCTGCCGCCCTTCGTGACGTCGCTTATTGTCAAGCGTCATGTTTCTCCGCTCGATGGCTTCGCCCATACGCAGCCATTCCTCAGCTTCGTATAAGCCCAGAACCTCATCCTGATCGCCATCGCGCACTTCCACCTGCATTTCCCTTAGCGGCGTCTTTTTGAGCCAACGCGAGACGTGGCTGGGACGGACGAAGGCTTTCAGCAGCACCCACTGATTCATCGGCTGGCCTTTAGGCGCCTCGTAGATATAGAACATCCTGTGCATCGTATTAGCCATTCTCCGCATCTATAGTGATATTAGCAGAGATAGTATAGTTCATCAAGTTAGGCTGGCGCTGCAGAGAGGCATGAATGGATGGCGATAACCAGTTCATCAAAGACGACCGCACTTGGTCAGGGCGTGCCTGGGCCGAATGATTGCGCGGCTCGACTAGGGGCAGGGCGAATGACCAAGTTCAAGGATACCGGCATCATCGATGTGGAAGAGAAGATAACCTTCCAGGCGCTACGCGGGCAGAAACGCTTTGACGACAGCGTTCTGGTAGAATAACCGCTATGTCCCCCAAGCATTTGCGCGCCAAGCGCGCCTATGACCGCCGCTACCGGCGTGAAAATAGCATGTCGCGGCATCGCGACCGCGCCTATGGCGCCAACAGGCGCTACGGCGGCCCAAAACTGAAAGCCGCCGATGTCGCCGCCATCTTCGCCAAATCCGCCCGCTGCTACTATTGCCGCGCGCCGGTCGACGACAGGACCGGCACGCTGGAGCATATTGACGCGGCGCTGGGCAACAACCCGACCAACCTGACGGTGGCTTGCCAGCCTTGCAACCGCGGCAAGCATGCCAGGCCGAAAAGCATTTGGCTGAAACAGCTGGCGACGCGTGGCATACGGCATGAGGACTTGCCGGACAACATTCCAGTGCAACGCAGAATGCTTTAGGCGCCGATTTGTATCATCTGCGCGACTAACCGGCTCGCCATTCCACCGCACCTTGTCTTTGCGCTTGCGATCATTCCCTCAGAATGCGATCCGCAGGCGGCGCGACTTGTTACTTCACCAAACCGGGATTTGAAGCGCATTGTGATACTCTTGTTACGTTCGCTTGTCTTAAAGCACTTGGACCAGAACATGGAGCGGGTCCGTAGTGAGATACGCACAATGCCTCTACGCAAGAACTGGGGCAACATAAGTTGCGATGATCCCGGCTGTTGCAGCTATGAGTGTGCCCGGGAATACTTGTACTAATCCGCTTGCGCGTAGGTAAGATTCTCCGCCATTGTCGTTTCCAAATGCCAGTTTCATGTCCAGCCGAACTATAGGTCAAAACACGCCGCTGGTATGGTGACGCCTTTCCCGTTTCGTGCGAAGCAGTAGGCGAGGCGTCCGGTGGGCGTCCCGCCTGCAACGCCTCACCATCTTGTTCTTGTCACGATCCCGATTGTACAGGGCGACAAGCCGTTTGATTTTTTTGCTCATGCCGTTTCCCCATGATACGCCAATACAATTTGCGCCTCCGACACCTCGCGCGCCTTCAGCGCATCCGCCAGCGATTTGTCATGCCGATCCAGTTCTATGACCACCCGATTACCCACCAGGCGCGCCACCAGCACGTTGACGGCCAGGCGCTTGCCGCGTACCGTGGCAAAATCAACGATGGTGTAAATCCCCTCGGCTTCGTTGGTTGTCAAATAGGCAGAGTCGTTCAATCCATCGCCAGTATAGCCTTCCAGTTCTTTCAACAGAACGTCTTTTAGAGTAGCGGCGGTATCCATTCTTGCCAGATACTTATCAACCTCTGCCCGCAAAGGTCGCATAATGTCCCTTATTTCCTCTTCCGTGTATGTCCCCGCTGCGTACCCTACCGAACCGTCGTCATAGAATACTGGCTCCGGGAGATTTGCGATCAGCGCGCTATTGATCTCACGGCAGACCGATGAGAAAAGGCACTCGTCCGACAGCAGAAAGTGATCGCCTTCAAGGCGCTTGGGAAACGTAGGGTCAGCGCAAAATCTCTCGCAATACCTGATCCAGCGGATCGCTTCCCGTATTGACTTGCTGTTTTCGTCACACATGCATCTAATTTCCACGCCCACCATTTCCAATTGCTCTTCACATCGCTCACATGGAAGCAACTCTTTATTGCACTTTTTGCAACATTTGCCGCTGCCGCACTGTGCCGGTGAGAACCACCCCTTCTGCTGCGATGGAGAAGAGTCATCCAAAAAGATCGCGTACGCAGCATCTATCCCCGAAACAAGCATGTTCACACAATCATGCGGGTCAAGCTTGATCGCCAAATGGTCAACCTCAGGCGGTTTTACATCTCGCAATCCAGACACAACAGAATGCTCGATCGAAAAGCCATATGGGATATTGGTGAGCTCTGTGTTCTCACCTTTGAGCATCCCTTCATGCTTCCAGGGATTGACAAAGAATTTCCTGATTTTGTGCGCGTCTATTCTCCTCCAGTGTTTTGTGATATCAGTCTTTACTGATCGGCCGCTTGAATCAGCCCGTAAGAAATCGTGCAGCCTCAGCACAGACTCCAGGGATTCTTGCATTCCCCCGCGTCTATTGCGAATTGCTTTGGTGTATGGTCTTGGATTATAATGGCACTGTTTCCAATGAGCTAAAGGAAGCATTA
>JAPOYU010000019.1 GCA_026706395.1 Chloroflexota bacterium | reverse complement strand
GGGGCACGGTGGAACAAAGCGGCAATACCTTCAGCGACAACGTAGGCGGTGACTGTTCTGGCTGTTGATCAGCGCGCCACTTTGCCTAAATCTCGCTAAGCCAATATAGACCGGCGATGATGTCGCGGACATCGTCGCCTTCAACGCACAGGGGCGTAGTGTCTAGGACGATTCACCGATAGCGAATTGTAGGGACGATCGGTGGGCTCTGTCTACGCGCCGTCTGTGGCGAAAAAAGCCCCTCCCTCATTCTGGGATGCCCGCCATAGAGATGGCGGGAGGGGTTTGTGGTGGGGGCATACGCGACCATATACTCGCCCATTCCCACCCAATCCATGCTACACTGATCCAACACGCAGTTTAACAACCGAATCGCGCCGCGGCACGCCGGAGGGGGTACCCCCCCCCCCCTGTATCTATACTGTATCTATATACTTCGGCGATTCATGGGTTTTTCTGGGGTGCCCTGGAGGCATTGCGGCAAGTCCTCGGTGTCCTCTGTGACAACACAATCTGTTCCATCCCCACCCGACGTCGAAAAAAGCCCCTTCCCTGATGCTTCGGGGAGGGGTTAGACATAAATACGAAACACTTTGTGTCCTTCCTGTCTTTGTGGTTAACTTAGACTAGCGACCAGTCAGCAAGGCGCGACGCATGGGACATTCCCACAGCCATTCCCACGACCACAGCCACCAGCACAGCAGCAACCCCCTCGCCAAACTCGCCATGGCTCTTCACCTGCCCGGCTTCACCCACGACCACAGCCACCACGACCTGGCCGCCGACCGCGCCTTCCTCGATAACCGCCTCGCTGTCCGCACGGTCTGGATCGCCCTCATCGCCCTCGGCTTGACCACCGCCCTGCAAGTGGTCATCTACCTCGCCAGCAACAGCGTCGCCCTGCTGGCCGATACCGTGCATAATCTGGGCGACGCCCTCAACTCGATTCCGCTGCTCTTCGCCTTCTACATCGCCCGCCGCGCCGCCAACAAGCGCTACACCTATGGCTACGGCCGCCTGGAAGATATCGCCGGCGTCTTCATCGTCATCTCCATCGGCTTCAGTGCCGCCTTTATTCTGGTCGAATCAGTCGAGCGCCTGCTCAACCCCCTGCCGCTGGAGAACCTGGAGTGGATCGCCCTGGCCGCGCTGGTGGGTTTTGTCGGCAACGAACTGGTCGCCCTGATGCAAATCCGCGTCGGCCGGCGCATCGGCTCGGACGCCATGATCGCCGATGGCCAGCACGCCCTGATCGATGGCTTGACCTCGCTTGCCGTCTTGATCGCTGTCATCGGCACCCTGATCGGCCTGCCCATCCTCGATCCCATCGTCGGCGTCGTCATCGCCCTGGCCATCGTCGGCATCACCTGGAACGCGATCAAGGCGATCTGGTATCGCATGATGGACGCGGTCGATCCCCATCTTGCCGAGCATGTGGAAGCGCATGCGCTGGAGCTTGAGGGCGTGCTGGCGATTGAGACGCTGCGTCTGCGCTGGGTCGGGCATCGCATGTATGGTGTGATGAAAATCGCCCTGCCCGCCGACACGACACTGGAAGCGAGTGGAGAAATCGTGCGCGCCGTTCAGCACGAAGCCCGCCATGTCATCCCGCAGCTGGAAGAATTGACGGTCGAGGTTGTCCGCGGCGATGTTTGACAATGCCGCCATCTCGTCCAAGGTGCAACTGTAGGGGCGACCGGCGGCCTAGTGGGTGTCTACGCGACGCTTAGGACGCCCGTTCTTACTCAAGAATTTTCGCAAAGCTCCCCTCCCTAATTCATTGGGGAGGGGTTGAATAGCGCTATCCGCCCTCGATCCGCAATTCGGCATTGGTATTGAGGAAGCGCCCCAGTGACGCCGCTTCCGCTTCGCGGAATGGCAGGACGGATCGATCGAGCGCTTCAAATGGAGACAGGACCACACGGACCCCCGCCCGCCGCTTCTCCAGCTTCCAGTTCGCTTTCGCTTCGCCGTTGATGACGACGCAGGCTCGGATCAAGCCGCCGCCGGGGTGAACCTGCTTGGCGTAAGCATCGGCGACCATGAAGGCGCGGCTTTCATATCCCAGCAGATAATTGTCATAGCGCGGCAAGAAGCGGACGCTGGGTTCGCCCTGGTCGACGTCGAGCTGGTCAAGCTGCGCCTTGAGCATCTGCGCCTCGCCAGCGAGGATGGCGACCGTGACGCATTCAGCTGCGATTGTCCCCCAAGCGGCTCGCACCTGCGCTTTGCTCAAGCCCGACCAGCGGGCGAAATCGGCCGCTGCCGCCGGCGCGTAAACCTCGAGGTAGCGCCGCGCGAAGTGGGCGAGAGGATCTTCCGGCGTCGCTTCCGCTGCGTCAGCGGGCAGCCAGTCATCCAGCAGCGCGTATGTCAGGTCGCCACCGCGTTCGGGACCGAGGCAGACGAGTCCACGCAGCGCTGCGAAGCGCACGAGGTGATGGATGGCTTGGCCTTCGACCGGGATGCCGCGGCTGGCCAGCGCTCTCGCCAGTTCCGGACGGGTGAGAGCGCCTTCAGAATTGAGAATGGACTCTATCGCCGGGAGCGCCTCTTCGCGGATTGTCTCGCTCAAGCCGAGTTGCTCGTAACGGCGTCTTGTCCCGCGGATGGCGCCGGGTCCGCAGAGCGCGAGCTGCCAGTGGATATCTTCCGCCGCGACCAGATGTAGCGTGCCGCGCAGGCTCCAGGTCATGACGAAAGCGCTCTCGACCTCGCGGGCTTGAATGACATCCGTCTGGGTGATGCCGCGGGCGCGAGCCTGGATCGCCAACTGCGCCGAGGGCCACTCTTGCGATTGCAAGGCGCAAAGGCGGCTTACGGCCTGCGCCGCTGATGACGGGCGGCAGCTCTCGGTCAGCATCTGGTTGTATAGTCGCAGCTGGCGCAGTTGAGCAAGGGACAGGACGATAGACAACGATTCACCTCAACGATTGATTTGCATGCGCCAATATCTGGCCTTATTGCGCTATTATCGTGAATAGATGAATGTTCTGAAAGTCTCGGCCTCGGGAGAGGATCAATGCGCAGCAAACATGGAAAAGCGCTGACGATACTCTTTAGCCTGCTCCTCCTAAGCGCTTGCAGCGCAGATGTCCCCCGCATTGCCCTGGCCGACCTAGACTTTGAGGGGGCGGACCCCGGCAGCGGCGAAAAGCTCTTCAATCAGTCCAACAATGAATCGCCGCCCTGCTCGGCTTGTCACCTGCTCACGGGCGAGAGCAGCGGCATCGGCAATTCATTGGCGGGCTTGGCAGTGGTGGCGGGAGAGCGCGTCGCCGGGCAGTCGGTGGCAGAGTATCTCTATTGGAGTATCCTGCGCCCCGGTCGACATCTCGTCGCCGGTTACTCCAATCTGATGTACAGCCGCTACGAAGAGGGGCTGGAGCCGGCCGATCTGGCCGATCTGATTGCCTATCTGCTGACATTGGATTAGATTTGAAGTTCGGAGAGTTGCGAAACAGGTCTTAGTTGGAGGATGTTATGGATCTGAGTTCAGCCGGCGGCGCGTTGATCGTCACGATTCTGCGCCTGCTGCATATCGTTGGCGGCTTGGTCTGGGTTGGCGCGGCCATCGTCATGTCCTTCTATATTGAGCCTGCCCTTGATCGGGCTGGCGCCGATGGGGGGCGCATCTGGCGCCGCTTGTATAACGAGACAAGTTTCCCCAGCTTGATCCCGCTATCGGCGCTGGTGACGACCGTCGCCGGTCTGTTGCTCTACGGCATGCTGTCTTATCACGAAGCGCTGAGCAGCAGCATGGGCCTGGTCTTGACGCTGGGCGCGCTCATAGGCCTGTTGGCCTTCGGGCATGGCTGGTTTGCGGTCTGGCGCCCGGCTAGGCTCTACGCCGCCTCGAGCAAATCCGACGCGAGCGAAATGGAAGGCTCAAAAGACAAGCTGCGGACTAACGGTCGCGTCAGCATGTGGCTGGCTTTGATCTCGCTGGTGTTGATGGCGGGCGCGCGCTATATCGGTCCGGTATTGAGCTTGTAGGGGCGAGCTCCCATCTCGCCTGCCCGCGAGCACTCCCCCTAAACCAATAACGCTTGAGCAACGGACGCTCCCCTGTGTATATTGAGGGGAAGCGCCATACTCGGCGCCCCGAGCGAAACGCAAGTGATGACCGCGGAGCAGCCAATCGCTATCAGCGACCCCGACCTGTATGATGCCTTGCCGGGCGAGCAGGAGACCACCAATGCCCGCGTCGCCGGGGCGAGCGGGATTCTGGCCCTGGGCAATATATGCAGCCGCATCCTCGGCCTGACGCGGGAAATCGTGCTTACCTTCCTCTTCGGCGCGACCGGCGCGGTCGATGCCTTGCAAGTCGCCATCATCGTGCCCAAGGCGATCTACGACCTGCTGATCGGCGGTCATGTCAACGGCGCCATCGTTCCCGTGCTCAGCGATGTCATCACCCTGCGCGGCAAAGATGAATTGTGGCGGGTCGTCTCCGCGCTGGTCAGCCTCATTATCGCCGTCCTGGCTGTGCTGGTCGTACTGATCGAGATATTCGCGCCGCAGATCGTGCCCCTGGTCGCGCCGGGGACTGACGCGGAAACACGCCAACTGGCGATTCAACTGCTGCGCTTGACCGCGCCATCTCTTCTCTTCTTGAGTTTGTTCGCCGTGTTCAGCGGGACGCTGTTCGCGCTGCGTTCCTTTACGCTGCCGGCTTTCGCGGGCGTGGTCTTCAACGGTTGCATCGTGCTGGTCACGCTGGCGCTGGCGCCGTCGGTGGCTTGGCAGCCGACGCTTGCCGCCCGTATCGAGGTCTTCCCCTTCGTCCTGGCGCGCCCAGCCGGGGGCATCTTGGTGGTTGCTGTCGGCTGGCTGGCTGGCGCTGCCGCGCAAATGGCTTTACAGATGCCCGGTCTACGCCTGAGTCGGTTGCGGCTGAGCGTCAACTGGCGGCATCCGGCGCTGAAGAGTATCGCGCTGCTGTATTTGCCGGTGATGTTTTCGCTGAGCATGGACACATTGATCATCCGCCCCTTCAGTTATCGGCTGGCGAGCCTGACCGGCGATGGCGGCATCGCGATTATGAACTGGGCGACCACCTTGGTGCAGTTCCCGCAGGGTTTGGTCGCTACCGCGATCAGCATCGCCATCCTGCCGACCTTGGCGCGGCAATCGGCGGAGATGACCGAGGCGGCGCAGCGCGCCTTCAAAGACACGCTGGGGCTTGGCTTGCGCCTCACTTCCACGCTTATCCTGCCAGCCGCAACCGGCTTATTCGTGCTGGCAGTTCCCATCATCGGGCTGCTCTTTGAGAATGGCGCTTTTCTGGCGGCGGATACGGAAATCACGGCGCGGGCGCTGCGGCTTTATTTGATAGGATTGCCCTTCGCCGCCATCGACTTGCTGCTGGTCTACGCCTTTTACGCCCGCAAGGATACGCTGACGCCGGCCTTGATCGGCATCGTCAGTTTGATCTCGTATATGGGGGTCGCGCTGTTGCTCTTCGAGCGCTACGGCTTGTTCAGTCTGATGGTCGCCGATAGCGCCAAGCATTTCGTGCATGCTTCGATCAGCGGCGTTCTGCTCTGGCGCCGGCTGGATGGCTTCGGCGCGCAGCGACTGAAACGCACCGCATTCAAGTCAGCCCTGGCTTCGCTTTTAATGGCGGCGATCGCGCTAATCACACTGCCTTCACTTATGGACTGGATCGGCGATGCGAGCATCTTGCGCGAACTGCTGCTGGTGGTCCTTTGTGGGTTGCTTTACGGCGCTGTCTTTGTCCTGGCGGCGCGCTGGCTCAAGCTGCGCGAATTGTCCTGGCTGCTGAATCTGCTGCGGCAGCGGCTCGCCAAACTGCCGGCGGCTAACGAATCGAAGGCTTAAGGACAGCCTGCGGCAAACCGTAGCCCTGGACCATAAACTCGGATAAACTCCCCCGAATGCGCGAAATCCTGACGCTGCCCAGGATCGTGACCGGGCGGCGCGCGCATCCCGCTAGAGACCGAATTGATGAAATCGAAGCGCCTGGACAACACGTTTAATCTCTGGATACTCTCTTCCCTCGTCTTCGCTGTCGGCGGCGTCGGCGCTGGCACGCTGGGTGTAGTTTGGATCTATGTACAAGCTGACTTCGGCGTGACGCTGAGCGCCTTGGGTGTGATGCTCACCGTCGCCACCGTTGGACGCACAATAACCAGCACGGTCAGCGGGTCGATCATCGGTCGGTTCGGCATCGCCTGGGTCATGATGGGCGGCGCCATTGTGGGGGCATTCAGTCAACTCGGGCTCGCGCTGGCGCCTTCCTGGCCGATGTTCATAATTGCTGCGCTCGGCCACGGCTTCGGTTCAGGCGTCATGGGCGTCGGACTGAACGCCTTCGCCGCCGTACATTTCAGCGCTCGGCGCATGAACTGGTTGCACGGCAGCTTCGGCATCGGTTCAACAATCGGCCCCTTTTTGGTCACCATTATCGTCATCGATCTCGGCTTCGACTGGCGCTTGATATACGGCTTCTTCGCGCTGACGCGGGTCATGATGTTCCTGATGTTCTATTTGACGCGGCATCAGTGGCGCATCAACGGCGCCAACAGGACCGGCGCCAAAGAGTCACACGCCACCATGCGGCAAACCTTGAGCTTGCCGATCATTTGGCTGATGGTCGGCGCTTGGATGATGGCCACCGGCAATGAATTGGTCGCCGGCCAGTTCGCCAACAGCTTTTTGATCGAAGCGCGCTCGATAGAACCGAAAGTGGCGGGCGCTTGGGTCAGCGCTTATTGGGCCAGCCTCACCCTCAGCCGCTTCTTCACCGGATTCATCATCACGCGAATCAGCAATGGCATATATCTGCGCATAAACATGGTCTGCGTCATGTTGGGGGCCGCGCTGCTTTGGGCGGACCTCCGCCAGTTGGCCAGCTTGCTCGGGCTGGCGATGATCGGTTTCGCGATCGCCCCATTTGCGCCATTGATGGCCTCTGATACGCCCGGGCGGGTCGGCAACTCGCACACGGCGAACGCCATGGGAATCCAGTTCACGGGCGCCAGTCTGGGCATGGCTTTGCTCCCATGGCTGGGCGGCGTCCTGGCCGAGAACTTTGGGCTGGAGGTCATCCCGCAATTCGTATTCATTATCGCGCTCATCACCTTCCTGCTGCATGAGGTGGTGATGTGGCGCGAGTTCAAGCGTCCGCTCGCCAAAGCGTCGCAGTTCTAGGCCAGCTTCTTTACCGCATCGACCAATGCCATGATGTAGCCTGTCGAATAGGCGTGGCCGCGATGCAGCCAATCGCTGTCGTCCAGCATCTCCGGCACATGATCGTCGATGATGAAGCCGCTGAAACCCACCTCGTGCAGGGTCTGGATTGCGGCGACGACATCCACGTTTCCCTCGCCGGGGAAGCATTCCTGGAACTTGGGCACACAGCCCTGCACATCGCGGAAGTGAACGTAGAAAATCTTGCCGCGGGAGCCGAAATAACGGAGCGCATCGAGCACGCCATCGTTGTTGGAGCGGTCGGCATAGACCATCTCCGAGAAGCAGCCCATGCAGAAGTCCAGGCCGTGATTGGGGCTGGGGGCGGCTTCGAGAGCGCGCTTGAAATTCTCGGGTTTGTAAAAGACGCGGCCGATGCCACCCAGCGATGGCACCGGCGGATCGTCGGGATGCAGCGCGATCTTGACGCCGGCGGCCTCCGCAACAGGCAGGACCTCCCGCATGAAACTGACATAACTGTTGAACATTTCCTCTTCGCTGTATTCGCGATCTTCCGCTTCCGGCACATCGACGATGCCAGTGACCACTTCGCCGGCCAGCGCTCGCTCCATATCAAATGCGGTGACTTTCACACCGCCGCGCCCTGTTTGCCGTGGCGTGCGCCAGACGAGATTCGGCATCCAGTTCAGGCCGAGGATGGGGATGCCGGCTTCGCCCATGTTGCGCAGCGTTGTCTGATAGTTGGCGATCTGCTCGTCGCGGCGCGGTCCGTTGAGCATGGCCTGCCGGAGGAAAGCCGACGGCACGTTTTCGATGGCTTCCAGGTCGAGTTCATAGTCGTTGACGCGCTGCTTGAGCCGCTTGAGATCAGCCGCTTCCCAATAGCCTTTGTCGCCGGGCAGGTCATCCGAGCTTGGGATGATGTCGATGCCTTTGCCGATCATGTTGAATTGCACGCCCTTCACGCCCAACTGTTTGGCGAAGGTCAGGTAATCATGCGTCGCCGAAGCATGCTGCCCCAGCGCGACTCGCATTTCCTTTGTCATGGTTTCGCTCCCCACGTTCCGCAAATCTGTGTAATTGTCTATAGTTTAGCATTCAGCAGGCGCTGAGAGAACGGACGTATGGGTGGCCGCGTTCGAGGAGGCGGACCTGGCTGGTTTGCATATTCGAGCGTCCCTGTGCTACACTACCGCCACTGTGTTAATAGAATTCTGAAAAATCAGTGGACGACTTAGCCGAGCCTCCCTCACGGAGTCCCGCGCACATAACACAGATCTTGCGGGCCGATCACGCTGAAAACTGTTTGGCTGTTTTTGCTTTCCGTCCCCGCGTCACCATCGCGAGAGGCCAGTGATGGAAGCCGGCGCCGGATTGCTGCTTGTGCTCCTGGCCGCGCTGGGCATTCATGCCGGCGTGAGCTTGATCAACGCGGCCCTGCATAATGTCTCCCGCGCCGATATGCAGAAGCGCGCTGAGGACGGTGACGCCGCCGCTCAACGCTTCCTCAGCATCATTGAAAACAGCTTGCATCTGAGTATGACAGTGAGCATCACACACATTTTGACGCGCTTCGTCATCGCCGTCGTCCTTCTGCTGCTTTTGATCTTGCCGCTTGCGCTTGGCGCGGAAGTGGCGCGACTGGCGCCGGCGCTGGCGACCGTGTTGTTGGGCGCGGGCTTAACGTTGATCGTCGGCGACCTCGTGCCAGAGGCGATCGGCTCGAGCCATGCGGATAGCTTGCTGCGCCCCTCGCTGGCGGCGATGCGCCTCTTGCTGGCGCTTGTCTCGCCACTGACAAAACTGGTTCTCTTGCTCAGCCGGCTGATTTCGCGGCTCTTCGGCAGCGAGGCTCTTGTCAGCCTGGTCACAGAAGAAGAGATCATGTCCCTCGTCTACGCCAGCCATAGCGGCGGGATCATCGAAGAGGAAGAGAAAGACATGATCGCCTCTGTCCTGCAGCTGGGCGAAAGCAGCGCCCGCGAGTTGATGACGCCGCGAATCGACATCGTCGCCCTTGAGATCAACGACACGATAATGGACGCGCTCACCGCCTTTGTTGAGTCGGGCTTTTCCCGCATTCCCGTTTACGAAGAGAGCATCGACACAGTAAAAGGCTTGCTCAACGCCAAAGACTTCTTGACCGTATTGAAAAACCGCGATGACTTGGAAAGTCAAGAGATTCGCGACTTGATTCGCCCGACATATTTCGTGCCGGAGACGAAACGGGCCGATGCGCTGCTGAAGGAGCTGCAAGAGAAGAATGTGCATCTGGCGATAGTCGTCGATGAGTATGGCGGGACATCGGGTCTCGTCACGATTGAGGACTTGATCGAAGAGATCATCGGCGAGATCCGCGACGAATACGATGTCGGCGAGGAAGAGGTTTACGTCGAAGCCGGCGACGGCTCCTATATCATTGAGGCGAGCATGGACCTGGACGATCTCAATGTATTATTGGACTGCTCCATCGATACGGGCGCGGCCGATACCTTGGGCGGCTACATCTATCTGGCGCTCGGTCGCGTACCGCGTGCCAATGAAACAATCGACACCGACATACTCAGCATGACCGTCTTGTCCATTGATGGCCATCGCATCCGCAAAGTCAGAGTGCGCAAGATCGCCCGCGAATCCGGCGCTGGCGAAGAAGCGCCCAGGCAAGGCATTGTCGGCGGCGAGCGAGTGTCGGCGCCCGGCAAGTAGGAGCGCGTCATGAATGCAATCGATGAGCGGGAACTGATTCAAGCGGCGCTGGAAGGCAGCAAACACGCCTACATCCCATACAGCAATTATCGGGTCGGCGCGGCTTTGCTGACCGAGAGCGGCGAGATATTCACCGGCTGCAATGTCGAGAACGCCGGCTATTCGCCGACGATTTGCGCCGAGCGCACTGCGCTGGTCAAAGCGGTCAGCGAAGGGCATCGCGCCTTCCAGGCGGTCGCTGTAGTGACGCGCAACGGCGGCTCGCCTTGCGGCGTCTGCCGGCAGGCGCTGTTTGAGTTTTCGCCCGGAATGATCGTGCTGCTCGCCGATCTCGACGGCAACCTCTGCCTGACGACCACGCTCGACGCGCTGCTGCCGCATGGCTTCACGCCAGCGAAGCTCGATGCCTAATCCCATACCGTAGGCGAAATCGTAGTTCTGTCGTATGGCAGCGTAGGGGACATCGCGGCCGGTACTGGGCTATCCTGTGGGCAGCGGAGTCTAAAGGGGTAGCTCAGCATGAATGTTTATCGATTGTCGCAGTATTTCGCACTTATGCTCATGGCGTTATTGATCTCGTCGCACTTGCCCGCGGCGGCCGCCGAGCATGTCATCGAACTGACCGCAAGCTGCTCCTTGTATGACGCCATCGTCGCCGCCAACAGCGACAGCGAAGCCGGCGGATGCCCGGCCGGGCGCGGCGCCGATACGATTCGCCTGACCAGTGATATCACGCTCGACCGCGGACTGCCCGCCATTGTGTCGACCGTCACAATCGAGGGCGAAGGCTATACCATCAGCGGAGATGGATCTCATAGAATATTGCAAGTCGTCGAAGCGACCGTCAGCGTTCGCAATTTGACTCTTGTAGACGGATACTCAAGCGGCAGTGGCGGCGCGCTTTCGGTTGCGCAGTCGAGCCAGGTACAAATCCATAACAGCCGCTTCTTGCGCAACGAAGCCGCCGAAAATGGTGGCGCCATTATGGTTTGGGGTTTGTCGTCGTTGAACATAAAGGGCAGCAGTTTCAGGGAAAATGCCAGCGGCAACTCCGTCCCGCACAGTGGGTACGGCGGCGCCATCAGCGCCGACGTAGCAAAGGAAATTCGGATCGAAAGCAGCAGCTTCGTCAACAACCGAGCGCGCAGTAATGGTGGCGCAATTGGCTTCGTCACGTCGGATCTGCTGGACGTCCGCAACAGCACGTTTAGCGGCAATCGTGCGGACGCAATTGGTGGCGCGGTCTACCTCAATTTTGACAGCAACGAGATGAAACCGGGCGTTAACGAACATCTTGATGCCACATTCATTCATGTGACTATGGTTAACAATGTCGCGGCAGACCATGGCGGGGGCATATGGCAGTCCTACACGATAGAGCCCGATGGCGCGCTAACCTTGATCAACAGTCTGCTGGCCGGCAATCGGCGCGGGGACTGTGTAACGCCGCTGGACGTGAATATCAGCAATTTCATCGCCGACCGCTCCTGCGATCCAGCCATCAGTGGCGAACCTGATATTGCGGAACTGCATGGATCGCTCGCGTATTATTCTCTCTTGGAGACCAGCCAGGCGATCAAGGCGGGGGCGGCTGAATACTGCGTCGCCCGTGATCAGTTGGGCAATGACAGGCCTGCCGCCGGCCCATGCGATATCGGCGCGATTGAATCGGCATGGACAGCGCCGAAACCGCACCCGCCGATGCACACCTGCACCTTGCGCCAGCAAATCCTGGCTGCAAACCTGGATGCCGCAGTGGGCAGCTGTCCCGCGGGAAATGGCGTCGATACCATCGAATTCGTCAGCGATGTCTCCCTGCGCAGTCCGCTGCCGGCGATCACTTCGCACATCATATTCGAAGGCAACGGCTATACATTGGATGGAGACGACACATTGCCCCTGTTCTCGGTGGCCGGCGGCAGCATCGAAATCAACCATTTGACGATGACGCGCTGTTACAGTCCTAAAGGTGGCGGCGCCGTGCGTGTGAAAGCTGGGATCGCCTACATTCCGCATACCCTTATTCGCGATTGCAGCGCCATGGGTATCGGCGGCGCCATCCACAACTCCTCCGGCGGCATCGTGAAAATCGCTGATAGCGTGGTTAATGGCCGACAAGCGCCAAATGACGGTGTCATCTTTAACCAAGGCAGCCTGCGCATCATACGCAGCCGGCTCACTGGTTATCGTGTAGAGCCGACCTATTTGTCCGGCAGCGTCATATTCAATGATTACGGCAGGACAACGCTTATCGACAGCTCGATTGTCGGCAATTCAGCCGGTTGGGGAGGCGCCATCCAAAGTTGGTATGGCGCGATCAACCTGATCGACAGCGTAATAGCTGACAATGTTGCCAGCGGTTATGGCGGCGCGATGAATATCTTTAGCTCAGCCGTCCGCATCACCGGCAGCAGAATCCTAAGAAACGCCTGTGACTTCCGTGGCGGCGCAATATCTTTATCAGGTGGCCGGCTTACACTGCGGGATAGCGTTTTGAAGGACAATGTCAGCGCTTGGTCGACCGGCGCCATCGCGATCGATGACAACCCGACTGTGTCGATCCACCGCAGTGTCCTCGCCGATAATCGGGCGGTGCTTGGAGGCGGCGCTATTTCTGTCAGCGCATCGTTCATGGAGAGACAGACATCAGTCTCGATCACGGAGAGTATAATCAGCGGGAATGTCGCCGAGTTTGGAGGCGCCATCAATGCGCACGGAATAACCAGCCTCAGCCGAAAACGCGCCATGGTCAAAATTGACATTAGCGACAGCGTCATCAGCCACAATCA
>JAPOYU010000041.1 GCA_026706395.1 Chloroflexota bacterium | reverse complement strand
GAGAAGTCACTTGCGAATGTTCATCGTCGAGGTCGTATTCCAATTGCCTCATCTACCGCGTCAGAAGGCTGCGGTCGAAATCCACCTGCTTGTAGCGCAAAATGTCTGGAACTTCCTGCGCCATACGCGGCAACAGGCGTCTGAGGTGCCAAAGTACGGTCCCGGCGGGTCCGACCTCGTCGAAGCGGTCATCTTGATTCATGCGATAGTTCAGGGAAAACACCTGCAAGGGCAGCGGGGCGTCCCCCAAGACGCCGATCTCGCTCAGTATTTCCTCCGGTTTGAGCGGACCGCCATAGTGCATATCGAGCGCAGCTTCAGCAAGATGCAGGTGGCCAACGTCTACTTCAAGCAATAGCTCACGCACGAACCAGGTGCCCGCGAGCCTTACGAGATCGGGATTACGCTCCAAGGCATCGTTGACTTGCTCAACGATATTGATATCAGGGTCATTTGTGATATCGGCGAATGTATATTCAGCGTCGATCTGGCTGGGATGCCTGTTCTGCGCGCAGTCATTGAGAGGGTGCTTATGGTCGTAAGCGGTTACAAACTCGCGCAAATGGCTGTCGGGTTGCTGCCGCATGTCGTCGAATTCGACCACAGCAACCTTAATCGGACTCAAGTCCGTGCTGCGGCCATCGCGTACGCGGACCACTCGCGCGGTGGCGTAGTCGAGATTGGCGAAAGTCAGGCGGTCGCCGACTCCGTAGCTATCGGAAGGGCGGTATACTTTTGTGCCCTCGTATTGTTTTGCGATCCGACTACGCTCGTCATCTTCGCGCTTCTTGATTATCTCGGCAGCGAGATCAACGGAAGAAAGTGGCGTCTCTTTTTCCAATAGAAGGTTGGTTATGTTATCAATGTCGTCAGCGCTGATGGAGAAACTGTATGCCCAGTGGTGTGCCGGCAGCACGGTAATACATCCCCCTGGATGTGCATGATGGATGCAGAAAAGACGCTTTCAGAACGCTTATGGATTGAAAGGCTCAATACCGCTGCAATCCTACTCTAACGGCAGATACATAGTCAAGCGCAACTTCGTCCAATTCCCTGGGTTTATGCTAGTTGAAGCGTCCGTAGATTGGATTCCACGAAGCATAAACATTTTGCGACAGATTGAAATACCGTCTCATGCGGATGCAAGCCGCTGTTGACCAGCAGGTAATGCTAGGCTATACTGCCCGTTTGTGACTGGACGGAATGGTAGATAGAGGCTAATTAATGTCCACCAAACGAACCTGGCAGCCTAAGGTTCGCCGGCGTAAACGCGTACACGGGTTCCGTAAGCGTATGAGTACGCGCGGGGGGAGAAGCGTGTTGAAAGCTAGACGCCTGCGCGGGCGCCATAAACTTGCCGTTACCCCAAATCACGTCAAAAAGGTGAATTGGAACGCCAGCTAAAATATGAAGTCAGCCCTCAGGTTACGCCGACCGGCAGACTTCGCCCGCGCAAGACGTATTGGCAGGGTGCGGCGACATCCGGCACTATCCATAAGCGTTTGCGACAATCCGCGCGCGTGTAATCGTTACGGGATCGTCGTCGGAAAACATCTCGGTATCGCCGTGATGCGCAATCGTATCAAACGTCGCTTGCGGGCTGTATTGGCCGAACTGCATCCGCAACTGCGGCAAGGCTTTGACATTGTTGTGATAGCGCGCCGCGCCGCTCATGCGCAACCTATTGGCGAAATGAGACGTATTCTTTGCGAACTCTTCTTGCAAGCACGGCTCATAGAGACTTGCTGAAATGCTTAAGTGGACGTTGCTGAGTTCTATCCGAGTGTACAAACAGTATTTGTCACCACTGTTGCCGTCAGCTTGTCGATTCACGCCGACCTGTTCAATGTATGCCTATGAGGCAATTGAAATTTACGGCCCCTTGAAGGGCACATGGATGAGCATTCGACGGCTCGCGCGCTGTCATCCACTGCACGCTGGCGGGTTTGACCCGGTCCCTCCGAAGGAGTGATGTTCGAACATGACATCTCCTAAGCGCATACTCTTTACTTTGCTGCTGCTTGGCGCTATCACATTGACGGGCTGTGTAGGCGCGCGCATGGGCGTCAGTTGGCCGGCGGTAGGATTGATCGAACTCTACGGCGAATCTCATATTGTTGTCGCATATAACAATGACGTGGCGATACTCAATCCGTCGAATGGCGCGCCCGCTCGCTTGATCAATCCGCTCAACGGCGAAGTAATGTTGGACAATGAGAACAATCCACGAACATGGATCCTGCGCGGCACGGATAATGAAGGCTCACAGTTTTTCTCGATACCGATAAGAATCGATGAAGACACCGTGTTGGTAGCCGATAATAACAGGCGGCTGCTGCGAGTAGATTCGGTTGTAGTTGAGGTGCGGCGTACCTATCCGCTGGCGGACAAAGTATTGACAAACGTGCTGCGGGCAAACGATACGCTCTACGTGCCATATCAAAACGGCGGTCTGAGCGCGATATCTCTGGAAAGTTTCCAGGAAGAGTGGTCGCTTGTTACAGGCGCCGGCGTCTGGGCGCAACCCTTGCTGGTTGACGATATGCTGGTTGTACCATCAATAGACCACTTCCTATACGCGGTTGATCATTTGACTGGCGAGCGTCTCTGGGCGGTGGATTTGGGCGGCGCTGTCGCGTCAACGCCGCTGCTGGCAAACGGACGCTTATATGTCGGCAGCTTCGACAAGAGCTTTTTCGAAATCTCGCTGGATGGTGAAATCCTGAGCGAATATGCGACGCAGAATTGGGTTTGGGGTACTCCGGCCATTGATGAGAACGGGATAATCTACGTTGCCGACCTGAGCGGATATGTGCATGCGCTGGATAGCGAGAGCGGCCTGCGGGAACGCTGGTCGGCGCAGATCGCGGAGCGCGGAATCCGAGCCGGGCCATTGGTCTACGGCGATCGCGTTATAGTGGCCTCGCGCGATGGGAAAGTATACTGGCTGGACAGGCGCGACGGACAGTTGCTGAACGCTCGTGAAATCGACGGCCGCCCCGAACTGCTAGGCGATATGATGTTGTTGGGGCCGAGCGAGAACCTCGCCATTGATGAACCGCTCTTGCTGGTAACTTCAGTGCACGATGGCCGTTTAGTAGTCGCCTTTGGCGTCGATGGGCGCGAAACCTGGGTCTATCCTCGCTAGTCTGTTGGTTGGAGCATGACTGAATGTGGGACATAATTCTCAACCCATTTGTGACGATACTGGCCTGGCTTTACGCTGCGCTTAACCAGGACATTGTCTTGGCGATCGTCGTTCTGACTGTAATCATTCGTATCTTGACCTTCCCGCTCTTCGCCAAACAGCAGGAATCGCAAAAGAAGATGCAGCAGATTCAGCCGCAACTGAAGAAACTGCAGGAGAAACACAAAGGCGACAAAGAGAAAATGTCGCAGGCGCAAATGAAGCTGTATCGGGAAAACAAAGTTAACCCGGTCGGCGGCTGTTTTCCCATGCTTATACAGTTTCCAATTCTCATCGGCTTGTACCAGGCGATTTTCTTCGCCTTGGCGGCGACGCCGTTTCAGTTGGTAGATTTGTCCGAACGTCTTTTGATTCCGGGTCTGGATTCGCTGATACCGCTGCAGCGGATGTGGACGCCCATCCCTCAGCTGGCATCGCTGCTTCCCGAACTTGATTTGACATTGGCGCCAACCGAAAACCCCACATACGCCTTGGCATTGCCGCTCCTGGTTTTGGTGACCACTTGGGGGCAACAGAAGCTTACGATGTCATCTGTCGGTCAGAATACTTCCAAGAAAGACGACGATGATGACGATGACAGCGGCGCCGGCGCCGGCGGCCAAGCAGCTGCTATGACAAAAAGCATGACGACGATCATGCCAATTATGTTTGGCTTCTTTTCGCTGTCGTTTTCTGTCGGTTTGTCCATTTATTTCGTCACCTCCAATTTGATCGGCGTCGTGCAGTATAGCCCGCAGGGCAAGCGACTGTTGGGGCGGGTATTCGGTAGAAAGAACACGGACGAGGCGCCAGTGGAAGTCATTTTTGATGACGATGAACCCGTCAAGAAGCCGCGGAAAGCTCGAAAGAAAAGGCCTCGCAGAAAGTAGATCGCTGCCTCAGCTACCGGACGAACAACAGGTGATACAGCTATGGAAATGATTGAAGTGACCGCCAATTCGGTCCAGGCGGCGATTGACAAAGGCTTGGCACAGCTCAAGGCCAGGCCAGGCGAGGTTGTGGTCGAAGTGCTCGAGGAACCGAACACCGGTTTGTTTGGATTCGGCGCCCGCGAGGCGCGTGTGCGTCTTGTCTTGATCAGCCGCCGCCGCGAAGAACGACAGGATGAAGTCGACCGGGACGAGGAGATCGCTGACAGAAAACCGTCGGCTCAGCAGGCGAAGATTATTTCTGATGAGGAATTGGACGAAGATGCCCGGGTCGGCAAGCAAGTGCTTGAAGAATTGCTCGCCAAGATGCACATGGAAGCGCGCATAGATGTCAAATTGTCGGATGATGACGATGAGGGTGAGCAACCTCATTGGATGTTGAACATCGCCGGCGACCACGTAAGCCGTCTGATAGGTCGCCGCGGCGAAACATTGGCCGCCTTGCAGCATATTGTTCGTTTGATTTGCAGTCGCCGCCTAGAGCGACGGGCGAATATCATTATCGATGCGGGCGGCTACAAGTCTGGCCGGTCGAAACGCTTGCGCGGTCTGGCGAAACGTATGGCGAAACAAGCCGTCCAACAGGGCCGGACGATTACCCTGGAGCCCATGCAACCCAACGAGCGGCGCATTATCCATCTGGCCCTTCGCGGCCGCAATGACGTGATGACGCGCAGCGTCGGTGAAGGCCGCGCGCGCAAGGTTACTATTGTTCCAAAATAGCGGCGATCCGCTTGGTCATACATTGTCATCAAAAGAGGCGGGGCAAGAGAATTCGTCGGGCCAGGTCTGCCAATGCCAAGCGCAATAGACGTCCTCCTCATCGGACATATGACCGTTGACCTGGTTCCGGGCGGACGCATGCTGGGAGGAACAATCTCCTACGCCGCCCCCACCTACGCAGCCTTTGGCCACAGTGTTGGGATCGTGACGAGCGCCGCGCTAAACGAGCCTCTGCTCGGCCAGTTGGAGCCCTTCGGGCAAATCCATGTGGTTCCATCAGATGAGTCGCTGACGTACGAGAATGTTTACGATGAGTGCGGCAGGAGGCAATATGTCCGTGCGACCGCGCAGGACTTGCGCTATGCGGACATTCCCGCTGGCTGGATAACCGCTCCGTATGTTCACATGGGTCCGCTCGCCGCGGAGATTGACCCGCTTGAGCTGGCCGATAATCTCCATGCAGCGACGATCATGCTCACCCTCCAAGGCATGATGCGGCGCTGGGAGAATGATAGCTTGGTGCGGTTCCGGCGCTGGTTCGATAGACGCGCTCTGGAAAGAATTGATATTGTCATCTTCAGCAGAGAGGACATTGTTGAGTGCCCGCAGCTGACCGACGAGATGCGCCGAGTCTGTAAGCACCTCGTCGTCACCAACGGTCGAAATGGCGGCATATACTATCATGACGGAGGCGCGATGCATTACGATAGCATTCCCGTCGATCCGCTTGATCTGACCGGTGCAGGCGATGTATTCGCCGCTTCGCTGCTTGCTGCGCTACCTAAGCTAAGCGGGGATGTGGCAAGCGCAGTGCGGGTGGCGGGCAGATTGGCCGCTTACTCTGTGACGCGGTCCGGGCTGGACAGCGCGCCGACTCCCGCCGAAATCGAATCCGAGCTAAGTCGAATCTCTGGGGACACTTAGATGATCCAGACAGTACTCTTGAATGGCAACATTATTACCTTGGACAATCGGCGACCGCGAGCGAGCGCGATAGCGATCAGCTACGGGCGCATAGTTGCTTTAGGCCAGGACGATCAGATACGTCCCCTTATCGATTCGGCAACTGAAACGCTGAACCTCGATGGCAGGACCGTTTTGCCTGGTCTGACCGACGCGCACTTGCATTGGGAGGCGCAATCGCGCGCGCTTAAATCGGTGGACGTATTCGAAGTGTCCAGCAAAGAGTCGGCGCTCGAACGCGTCGCTGAACGGGCTACGAAGACCGCTACGGGCGAGTGGATCACGGGACAGGGTTGGGCGCAGGATCTTTGGGCGGACCGAGCTTTTCCCAGCAAGTCGGATCTTGATTCGGTTGCCCCGCGCAACCCGGTATATCTTAGCGCAAAGAGCGGCCACGCCGGCTGGGCGAATTCAGCCGCTTTGGCTGCTGCTGGGATCACTGACGCGACGCCAGATCCCGAAGGCGGACAAATCATGCGTGATGCCAAAGGCGCTGCGACCGGCATCTTGCTCGAAACCGCGATGGAAATTGTGGAGGAACAGATACCCAATCCATCGCCCGAGCAACTGGCCGATATGATGGAGGATGCGCAAGCGCTGGCGCTGAAATCCGGCCTTACCATGATCCACGACTTTGATGAGCCGTCCTGCTTGGTAGCGCTGCAAATCCTGCGCGAGCGCGGCAAACTGGGCTTGCGCGCTCTCAAGCAGATAAATCAGCCCTGGCTGGATGCGGCGCTGGATACCGGCATTCGACGAGGATTCGGCGACGACTGGATTCGTATCGGCGCGCTGAAGCTCTTCGCTGATGGCGCCCTGGGACCGAAGACCGCATTAATGTTCGAACCCTACGAGGGCGAACCGGAAAACTACGGTATGGCCCTAGTCGAGAAAGAAGAAATGGTCGAGCTGGTCAGCCGGGCGAGCGAGTTCGGGCTGCCTTCCAGCATCCACGCTATCGGGGATAAAGCTGTTCACGATGTTTTGGATGTCTTTGAGATAGTCCGGCGTGAAGAGGCGGAGCGGGGCGAACCCGTTGTCAGCCGTCGGCATCGAATCGAGCATGTGCAGATCATTCATCCGCGCGACGTAGGCCGCTTGGCTGAACTGGACGTCATAGCGTCAATGCAGCCGATTCACGCCACCTCGGATATGGTGACCGCCGATCGCTATTGGGGCGACCGCAACCGACTTGCTTACAACCCTCGCTTACAATTGGATCACGGCGCGCGAGTCGCCTTTGGATCCGATGCGCCCGTTGAGCCTTTTGCTCCTCTTTTAGGCATCCATGCCGCCATAACGCGACAGCGAAATGGACTGCCCGCTGGCGGCTGGTATCCAGAAGCGCGGCTCAGCCTGGACGAATCACTGCTCGGCTTCACGCAGGGCCCCGCCTATGCCGCCGGTATGGAAGATCGGCTGGGCAAACTTGGCGAAGGCTTCCTGGCTGACTTGATCGTACTTGACCGCGACATCACCCAAGTTGCGCCCGACGCGATACCCGAGTTGAAGGTCCTCGGAACGATGGTCGACGGCCGCTGGCGCTATCGAAACTTCGATTAAGCGAGGACCGGCTAGCTGAATGCGGCAGTGCTGAAGACGACCTTGAAGGGCCGGCAGTAGATTACCGCACTCCTGTACAAGCTTAAATCTACATCGGCGGGTATTTCGTAATTCTGACTGCCAACGTTGCCCTTCAGCGTGCCCAAATGCACCGCGTTCTCGCCCAGTCCAGCGAAAGTACTGGTGGGCGCTTCCACTGACAAATACACGTGAAGATCGGGACCGTTCTTCGAGCGGAAATCTTCAAAACGCAGTATCCGCTCGCCGCCGGGCAATTCGTATATCGTGGCCGTGCCAACCGCCCCGTGAATCGGGTCAATGTCGATGAAGGAGCCTTGAGCGAGGATCGTTGGCTCGGCCGGCATCTCCGGCGGCATCGCTTGCTCTGCGTCCGGCACGACTGTGTCTTCACCAATCTGCGCCATCGCGGTTTGCTCTGCCATTTCGCTGTTTTCTTTCGCCATCTCGATCAGCATCTGCTTTTCCTCTTCCGGCATATCGGCGATCGTTTGCCGCTGATCTGCCGTCAAGCCTGGAAAAGCTTCGTTGACTTCCCGATTTACGAAGTAAAGCCAGGGTTGCGTGATTGCCAATGCGACAACCACGATAGCCACCACCACAATGATCAACACTTCCCGTCGCAGCATGTGTTTCCCCCATGTCAGTCCGTCGTGACGCTAACTAAATCGCCATCTTGATAGATCAAGCGATGCGCCTATAATCTCCATAATAGCTGATTCAGCCTAAGTTGGACATGAGAAGCATTAAGGAGAATAGAGAATGGCGCGCAAAGGAATGATGGTAGGTGACAGCGAGCACCATATTCAAAATGACATGCTGGCGGAAGGTTCTCAGGCGCCGGATTTTGCCTTGATCGCCAACGACCTCAGCAGCAGGTCGTTAGCGGATTACGCTGGCAAAGTTAAGGTCATCAGCGTGATCCCGTCGATCGACACCGGAGTTTGTGCCGATCAGACACGCCGCTTCAACGCCGAGGCCGCGAGCCTCAACGACACTGTGGTCCTTACCGTTAGCGCCGATATGCCTTTCGCGCTCGGTCGCTTCTGTGGCGCCGAAGGCATCGAGAACACTGAGACGCTTAGCACACAGCGAGACATGAGCTTCGCCGATGACTATGGCGTACATGACACAGACTGGCGGATCTGCCAGCGAGCCGTCTTTGTTCTTGACCGCGACAACATCGTGCGGCATGCAGAATACGTAGGCGTCATCGGCGATGAAGTTGACTTTGACGCGGCGCTCGCCAGGGCGCGGGAATTGACGTAAACGCGATTGGACCCGAGAGGCTGAACTATGAGCGATCTCAGGCGGAAAAAACTGGCGGATCTGCTGGTCAACTACTCGACGACAGTTCAGTCTGGCGACTGGGTCGGTATCCTTGGCGAGTTCACATCCCTGCCCATTCTGCGCGATGTTTTCGAAGCGGTGCTCAATGCCGGTGGGAACCCAACCTTGCTCATCGACGACAGCCAGATGCAGCGCTACTTTCTGCGCAAGGCATCGGACGAGCAAATGAAATGGGTTGATCCCAGCCGCAAACTCTATACCGAGAAAGCCGATGTGTATATTCGCGTCGGCGCGCCGGAAAACACCCGCGCGATGAGCAGCATCAACGCCCAGCGTATGCGCGAGCAGCGAGGCGCCCAAAGCGAGATCCTTCAAACCCGACTGGAACGCTCCGCGCGCGGTGAATTCCGCTGGGTTGGGGCGCTTTATCCGACGCAGGCCAGCGCTCAAGAAGCCAATATGAGCCTGGAAGAGTACGAAGACTTCGTCTACGGCGCTTGCTTCTGCGACGCCGACGATCCGGCCGCAGAATGGTGCAAGCTTAGTGAAATGCAGCAGCACAAGGTCGATTTCCTCACGGGCAAGGAGAAGGTCGCGTTGCGCGGGCCACACATTGACCTCGAGTTGAGCATCGCCGGCCGCACTTTCATCAACAGTGACGGAAGACGCAATATGCCCAGCGGCGAGATTTTCACCGGTCCCGTCGAAGACAGCGTCAATGGCTGGGTCCGCTTCAGCTATCCGGCCATCGTCGGCGGTCGCGCTGTGAGCGGCATCGAGCTCAAATTCGTCGGTGGCAAAGTAACGGAAGCCTCCGCGGAACAGAACGAAGACCTTTTGCACGCTCAACTTGATACTGACGCCGGCGCGCGTTATCTGGGCGAATTCGCCATCGGCACCAACTTTGGAATCAACAGGTTCACCGGAATGATTCTCTACGACGAGAAAATCGGCGGCACGGTCCACATGGCTGTGGGTATGGGCTATCCGGAAACCGGCAGCTTGAATAAGAGCGCTGTTCACTGGGACATGATCTGTGACATGCGCACGGACAGCGAGATCCTCGTAGATGGCCAGCTTTTTTACAAGGACGGCGCCTTTGTGGTCTAGGCCCTAGCGCATTCCATTCGGGTTGCGGCTCAATTCGATCCGGTTAATTGCCAAATAGGCATACAAATGGTCGCCTATCGGCGGCCGTTTTCTTTCACGCTAGGGATGGCCGCTGATGGCTTTGCCCAAAATCGGCACTTGTACTACTATGCGATTAATCCGACTAATTGAGGTCAATGCATGAGCAGCAACAATTCGGTTCCCAAGCCCGCGGATGCCGGCGGTGGCATTGTCGCGGTCGCCAATACACGCTCCGCCCTGAGCAACATTCGTAGCGGACCCGGCGTCAACTATGATGACATCGGCGACATCCTCGATAACGCGCTCGTCGTCTACTATCCCGATACCCGCACGGGGAGCAACTGGATTTGGGTGGAGAAGGGCGGACTGAAAGGCTGGCTCTATGCCGGCTATGTCGAGTTTATTGATGCGATCGGCGCGATGCCTTCGCCGCATAAGCCGACTCCTTACGACGGCAAGGTGGCGATCTGGCATTGGAAGGGCACAACAGTCCCGGAAAACACCGCCTCGGCGCTGCTTGATACGATCAAGCGCAATGCTCCCAATGTCAGTCAGATCTGGGTCAAAATCACCAACGGCACGAATTGGATGGGCAATTACGATTCCAGTGATATGGCGATCACAGGGACCGCGAGCATCGATCAATGGGTGACGGCCTGCCAGGTTGCCGGAATGGAATTTCACGTTTGGGCCGTACCGCTTGGCCTGAATGTGGACGCGGAAGCCGCCCTAATCATTGAAGCCTGCAAGCGTCCCGGCGTGCAGTCTCTCATCTTGGATATCGAGCCTTATGACGACTACTGGCAAGGCGGCTCGTCCGCTATCCGCCCGTTCATGCTGGCGCTGCGCAGGGGCCTGGGCACACGCTTCCATATCGGCTTGAGCGTCGATCCCCGCCCCCAGCATTATCGCACGATCTTCCCTCAGGAATGGAGCCCCTTCGTTGACAGTGTGCATCCGCAAACTTACTGGAATACGTTTCGCAGGACGCCCGAAGAGACGCTGTCATCGGTATGGAGGGTTTGGGCCGGCTTCGACAAACCGATCATTCCGGCGCTTGAAGGGACAGCCGTAGCCCAGGAACAGACCGAGGCGCACACTTTGGCGACACAGGTGCATGGCGCCAAGGGTCTAAGCTGGTGGCGTCAAGGCGTCATATCTCATTGGACAGGCGTCAATACGCCGATAGAACTATCCGGCTCGCCGAGCGATCCGACATCCGACATAGTCCAGAACTATGCCGATGAAGTGACCATTTTTCCGACGAAAAAGGGCTTTCGCAGCGGCACCTACACGGGTCAGCCAGAATTCAGCGCCCGACAAAATACCTGGGGCTGGGATTACCTCTACGTAGCCACCGAAGAACGTACCAGCAAAGTCTGGGCGGAATGGCGGGATGATCTACCGCAGAATGGCTTATACGAAATCGCCGTTTTCATTCCCAATCGGAAAGCCACAACCACTCGCGCTCGCTACAAGGTGCATGGCATAGTCGGCACCACAACCGAAGTCGTAATCGATATCAATCAGAATCAAAACCGCAATCGCTGGGTGTCCTTGGGAGTGTTCGATCTCGATCGCTCGATGGAGAACGCCGGGCGCGTATTCCTCAATGACGTGACCGGCGAATCCGACAAGGAGATTGCCTTTGACGCGGTGCGCTTTCGCCGGATTGTGTCAACACCCACAGGTTATACGCCCGCGCCCGAGCCCCCTCGTCCCACAACCATCAATGGCGTACATGTGGCGGATGGCTACGATTCCCCGGTCGGCACCAGCGAGCAGCGCCGCGGCGAAACCGTCTGGCCGTCCGGCTGGCTGGATGCTTCGCCTTTCGGCAAATTGTACTTTATAGGGACGCCCAGCGAAGCCTACCACACCGGCGCCGATCTGAATTTCGGCAAACCCTACGCGGACAAGGGCATGGCCTGCTATGCCTGCGCGAGCGGTGTTGTAACGCTGGCGGCGCGGATGGGCGTCTGGGGCAATCTGCTGATAATCCGTCACGATCCGCTATATGAGCCATCGGGCCGAGTCATCTATAGTCGATACGCTCATGTGCAGAATATGCGCGTCTCGGCCGGTGACCGTGTGGCGCGTGGACAGCGCATCTGCGAAGTAGGCGACGCATTTGGCCGCTTCGTCCCGCATTTGCATTTTGATTTGAGCCCAACAACGCTGCTGGAAACGCGACCGAGCAACTGGCCAAAGCTGGACTACAACCTGCTTATGGCCAATTACATTGATCCGCTGGATTGGATTCGGCGGCATCGCCCCTGATAAGAAACTAGAACAAACCCCAGTCGCTGGCGGCGCCTTCTTCCATCATGCTCGGGTCCCACATCTCCATGCCCATTTCGATCGTGGCAGGCACGCCCAGAAAGTCCTGTGCGGTACGCCGGGTCTGTTCGAGCAGTTGAGGCGCGTAGGGGCAGAAGGGTGTGGTCATGATCATGTTCACGTGGGCGCTGTCCTCGCCGATGTCAACACCGCGCACCAAACCCAATTCAATGATATTCATGCCGATCTCGGGGTCGATGACGGCGCGCAAGGCTTCATATAGTCCCGCTTCTTTGTCGCTCATCCTCATGTCCTCTAGGCTATCACCGGTAGCGCGATTAGCTTGACGATGTCCACATGTTACTCACATTAATTTGCCGCAGTGCAACAAGAATAGTATAGCGTTGCCAGTCTGTCAATTTAGCGCATCTTTCGCGCTTCTAACGCCGCTCTAGTAAAAGCGTGATAGGCTATTTTCATGCGATGCCTTTATCGCCAGCCTCATAAGACTATGTCAGGCGCTGTTGACAATGTATGGGCAGACTGCTAAACTGCCCGTAAGTTCGACTCGGTTAAAGAGAATATTTAA
>JAPOYU010000155.1 GCA_026706395.1 Chloroflexota bacterium | reverse complement strand
GTATTGCCGATCTGCCGCTCGATATCCCGCGAGTGGTCGTCAATCTCGGACGCGGTTTTTTCCTTGTATTGGGCAGTGATTGTCATGCCAGCCCTGTGTCTTCCAACAATGAGTTAGCCTGCTCGGTCTTGCTTTTCCTCGTATTCCGCTGCGATCGTCAGGCAGGCGCTCCAAGAAAAAAGTCAACTTGCTCGGGGGCGCGCCATGTCGGCTTCCGCTTTTGCGGCGCCTCGCGCCTTTGCCAGTTGACTTGGACAATCAGTCTTGGATGCTCTTGGCTGTTATCTCAGGCGGACGAAGCTCCCGTCGTCTGACAACAGCAACAACAAGTGCAGGTCATCATAACTCCAATTGTGACTTGCTCCCCGCGAGCATAACGCTCCCCGCGACATCTGTCAACGCCTTGTCAATTTGAGGGCGGTTCGCAAGCGTAGTCCTGCACGAAACCGGCTATGCTCTAGTTGATTGAACGCAAGGCTCGCCAGGGTCCGCGCAAAGTCATGGCGATGCGCCAGATGATGATCGTCAGCAGCACAAATAGCGGGATTTCTATCATGAATTTGTATCTGGCGTTTTCCGGCGTTTCAAAGAGGTTGCCGGCGAGCGAGGTGTAAGCGACGATGCCCCAGATGAAGATGAGCGGCGCCTCTCGCCGGATTCGCGCGCGCCAGCAAGTCCAGCTTATGCGACATGCGGCCAGGACCGCAAGCGGCAAAGCCACAGCCAGCAGGGGGATGATGAAATAAAGGTTGGAGCATAGTCCGTAATCTTCCCAGGACATGCCCAGGACCCGCGCTAATTCTTCCGCTGCGCCGCGCATGTGAATCAGACGATGGCTCGCGGCGCGGTAGCTAGCCGGCAGGGCGGCTGAGTTTTTGAAGAGCGCTTCCCAGGTTGAGGAGGGGCAGGAATAGTAGCCATAGGCGCGCAGTGCGCCGCGAATATAGCGCCAGGGATCGTGACGGATCAAACTCAGAGCATTCTGTAGATAGTGCTGCGTCAGCCGTGGATAAACAGCGTTATTGGAATTGTCGCCGGAAAGAATTGGAACGCCGTTATCGATTGGGGTGAAGCCGGGGTACACGGACGGTACTTCGAATGTGGGCCACCATATAACCATGCGGTCGGTCAAGACATCTTGCTTATAGAGGTCCACCAATTCGTCGGCGTCGTAATCGTAGCGCGCCACTTTCCACAGGCTCATGCCCAACCAGCTGCTAGAGGAAAACGACTGATGAACAAGCAGGTTTTTCCCGAACCAGCCGACTGAGAGCAAGCAGATTAGCAGGCTGCCTATCAAGACTCGCCTGGCGTCGCGCTGGCACAGGATATAAACGAGCAACAAGAGCGGGATCAAGAGCGCAACGTGATAGACGCTTCGCACCAGAATGAGCAAATTGACGCTCAGGACAAAGCAATAGAGATAGCGGTTCCGTTGCTTCGTCATATACATGGTGAGGCAGAAAGCGGCGGTCATGACGAAAAAGGCGGAAAGCATCGTATAGAGGCCGAGCGCTTCATAAAGGAAATAGCTTGGATTGAGAGCCAGAAGCAGGGAGATGAACAAGGCTACGTTTTTGTTTTTAGTGTAATGCCAAAGCATGACATAGGTCATCAGACACATCAGTATGCCGCATATAACCTGAGTGAGGTACATGCCCATTGCAAGAGATTCGCCAAACAGAAAGTCGAGCGTCAATCCGTAAACCGTGAAGAGCGGCGGCTGGTTATGCAGGTGAAGAAAAGTCTCCCAAAGATTGTGTTTCAGGTCGGCCAGCGGAAGCGTATGAAGCGAGTTGCCCCAATGGTGGCTGTGTTCAATGCTTAGATTTGTCCCCAGGTTTAGGTAAAGAACCATGCCAGCATGGGCGCCGGCGACCAGGACGAGAAGACTGCGGTGGGACCAGTTTGTCGCGCCAATGAAATACAAGGCGCTGAATATCAGAGCGATCCCAAGAGCGACGTTCAGTCCGTCGCCGAATATCACCGGCACATCAAGCCGATAATGGGCGATGGCGGTCGACGGAAGGCGGACCTCGAGGGTAGGCGTGGGATCTTCGCGATTGCAGAGACGGTATTCGCCCGCCGCCGGCGCGTTCCAATCCTTGCCATTGACGCGGATATCGTCGGCGACGCCCTCTACCTCCCAGCGTCCGCTCACGCATTGCTCCAGGACCAGCAGCGCGGACTGATCGGCGCTGAAAACGATTCGCAGCCCCTCCGGATCGTCGCTTATCGCGGGCGGCTCACGATCGCTGATCGCCGCGAAATAGATGAGTTTCATGGCGAGCAGAAAGACGACAAAGACTATCAGGGGGCGGAGCCTGCGCCAGCGCTCGGTCGCGTCAGCCATAAAACGTGATCTCCTCTAGCAGCAGCATATTTTCCTGATATGGCGCTTCCAGGCGCAGCCCAAGGTCTTCGAGGAATCCCAGGCAGAAGAAAGTCGCCGGCAGGAGCCAGTGACAGAGCAAGGCTCGCCATTTTTCGCCAAAGCTCAACATCCGGCTGAGTCGGTGAATGTTCGATGGTTGTAAGGTTTGTGACATGAATCGGTCCCGGCGCGCCCGTCGAAGATTGCAACCTATGAGGTTCATGCGATCATGTTACACTCCTGTATCATCATACACTGAGGCGAGGAGTCGAGTAGGCTTATGAGACTGGCAGTATTCGGCGACATTCATGGCAACCTGACGGCCTTGGACGCGGCGCTCGACGACATGAAGCGCGCTGGCGCCGTCGACTTGCTCTGGTGCTTGGGGGATTTGGCCGCGCTGGGTGGAGGGGCGCGCGAATGCATCCGGCGCTTGAGCGCGCTGCGCGAGGAACTCGGCAAGGACAAGTTCAAAGTCATCGGCGGCAACACCGACCGCTATCTGGTCACGGGAGAGCGCTTCCCGATGTCGCCGCCGCAAGAAGAAGCGGAATACGCCGCCTATCGCGATAACATCCTAAGCATGAGCGCCATCTACGAATGGAATATGGCGCAGTTGGCCTGGGACGATTTTCAGCTGCTCAATACGATTCTGGGCCGAGAGCTTCGTCAGCGGGTGGAAGGCTACGGCATGGTCATCGGCGTCCACGCCATCCCCGGCGACGATGAAGGAATGTCCCTGCGGCCCGATAGCAGCGAGGAAGAGGCGGCCGACGCCTTGCTCGATCGTCAGGGTCGGCTGGCGCTTTGCGGGCATACGCACCTGGCGATGGACCGTGAGGTCGGCGGCTGGCGTGTGATCAATCCGGGCAGCGTCGGTCTTTCGTTCAGCAATCCCGGTCTGGCGGAATGGGCGCTGCTGGAATGGAAGGATGGCGCGCTGGAGGTTCAACTGCGGACTGTTCCATACGATGTGGAGGCGGCCTTGCGTCAGTGGGAGGCATCGGGTTATCCGCGTATAGATTGGATCCGCGGGCGCATAGGCGTCTAGCGCTCGACAACATGGATTTCCGGACGGCGCAAATAGAATCCCAAGGTATAAGCGGCGATTCCCGCTGTTGCCGCGAGCAGGCAAATGATCCAGACGACGGTAATCGGCAGCAGCAGATCCAATTCGCCGACGGATGCATCCGGCGCGTATTCCCGCAAGATGAACTGGGCGACGCCGCGGCATAACTGCGCGATGAACGACAAGCCGGCGCCGAAGGCGATCAACCAGAGCGGGACGTAGCCGGTCACGCGTCGATTGTCCCCGCGCAGGGCGGTCGCCGTTTCGTTGCTGAATGCCAGCAGGATGCTCACGATGACCCAGTTGCCCAGCCAGGCTTGCGCCGCCGAGACATCCGTTTGACCTGTTGCCCGGCCGACGCCGTCCTGGATCGTGAGCGCGCCAAGCAAACCGCCCCCGACCAGCCAGAAAAGCGTCGCCAGCGCGATCCAGTGTGGCGCGAGCGATGCGTCTTCGCCCCGGTCACGCAAGGAGCGCGCCAGGTTCCCGGCCAGGATCAGGTAGCAGAGGACGATCAGCGCCGCCGCGCTCAGCCCGATGAACTCGGGCAATTCCAAGCGGCCCAGGCTTATCAGTCCCCCGCCGAAACAGAGTAGAACCGCCGCCAACCGCAAGCTCTCTTCTGCCGATTCGCTTTCGATTGAGCTGTATCGCGGCCTTAGCCAGAAGGCGATGCTCAATGCACAGAGAGCGAATGCGACATTAACCCGAAAGGCGCTGATCGCTATGGCAGCGCCGCCGGACGCGAACTGTGCCGCCGGCAGCGAAATCGCGCTTAGCAGCAGGCCTGCTTGCCAGACGCGGACGAAGCTGGAGTTGGCGAAAGCGCGCCAGCTCCAGGTTAGAAGAACCAGCAGCAGCATCGCTATGGCGCTATCCAGCAGCAGCTCAATTTCGAAGGGACTTAGCGCTAATGTGAGCGCGACCAGGGCGGACCAGGCGCGCAGCCACCGGCGTATCGCTTCTTCGTTCAGCGTGTCATCGGCCATCATGAAGCCGGCGCTGATGAAGCCGGTCAGGCAGAGAAGATTGAACATTCGCGCCGTGAATTGCTTAATAGCAGCGGCGGAAATCACATCTGCAAGCGGAGGCTCGGGCAGGGTAATCAGGGCAGAAAGCAAGAAGCCGAGCCCGTAGAGCGGCAGCAAGAGCACGGTCAGGCTCAAGAACTGATAGATGACTTTGCCACGCGGCGAGAGCTGAATCATCTCGCGGGTCATTCGGAGGAGTTTTTCAGCGTGTAGATTTCCGCTGGGCCGTGCCCGTAGATGCCATCGACCTCCGCGACCAACTGATAGCGTTCGGCGACGATGGCGAGCAAGTCCCCGATGCCGATTTCGCGGTTCAGAATCAGATCCGGGAAAACCACGATCCAGGTCGGCGCTTTCTCAGCCCATTCTTCCTTCAGTCTATTCAGTACGCCTTCCCCGCGGAAATACCAGTGCCAGCCTTTGACCCAGACGCCGGGCGGCGGCATGTCCGTCAGCGTATGCAGCTGTGGGGTGCTGTCGGTTTCCGGCAAGACGAAGAGCGTATCGCCGGTTGTCTTGCGCTCGTTGAGCTCAGGCGCCAGCTGCGAAAACTCGTCATATCCGAGCGTCGCGCCGGGTCCCAGCGGGAGGTGCAGATAGCTCGCTGCGCCGGTCCAGAGCCAACCGAGGCCGATCCCGAATGCCAGGCCCGCCAGCATTACATTTGTCATGTCCCGGCTGCGCCAGTTTTTGAGCGTCGGGCCGACCTTGGCCAAGACGACGCCGGACATCACAGCTGTGAGCGGCAGATGTCCCATCGCGTGGATCTCGCCGAAGCGAGGATACAGCACGCTCAGGCTAGCCAGCCAGATCAATACCAGCAGTGTCTGTCGTCGCGCTTCGCGCCAAGCGAGCAGAGCGAAGGGGAAGACCAGCAAGTTGCCCAGCAAGAGCTTGCGGACCAGGTCGCCGTCGAGCGGCGCGCCGTCCATTAAGCCGCTGAGATTAAAGGTCCAGTTCCAGTAGATGTAGCTTGACAGCGAACCCTGCGCCAAAAGCCAGATCCACTGCAGCAGCGGCAGAAGCAGCGCCGCCCCGACGAAGACAGGCGCGCTTTCCCGGCGGCGCTCGACCAAAATCAGCCACAGCAGCATGACGCCAAGCGCCAGCCAGGCCTGCTGCTTGAACAAAGTCGCCGCGCCCATCAGCAGCCCGATCATGATGACCCGACGCGGCGAAGGTCGCTCGGAATCGGCGAAGTATACAAGCATGGCAGCTGATAGGCACAGCGCCAGCAAGCTGTCGAAATAGAGCATGACGTTTCCGTAGACCGGCTCCCACCAAGCCCAGACCAGCGCCGCCAGGATGCCCGCCGCTGCCGAGTTCGCCAGCCGTTTCGCCAGCAGATAGATCAGCAGGGTGAACGCGACGACCAAGACCGTGTTCAGCAGCCTTATTAAGTGCGCCGGATCGAATGGCAGCAGTTGCTGCGCCGCCGCGCCAAGCAATGAACTGCCGGGGGCGTGCTGCTCCAGGATGTCGTCGAAGAGACGCATGCCATTGTTCATCAGCCAGGGGATCGCCACCTGGCCCGAATGAACCGAGGTCGTCAGCCAGAATAGATGGGTGAGGGCTTGCAGGATAATCAGGGGGATGAGCAGGCGGCGCGCCAAATCCAACTCCGAATAGGCTGCGGGAACTCAAGGCAGCATCGTAGCAGAGGCGGGGGAAACTTCAAATGGTTGGCGGGGGCTGGGCCGGCTTCGGCGCTTGAAAAGCGGCGATAATCTTCGCTAAAGTAACGGGAGACCGTTGCTCCGGCGAAGGCGGTCAGGTATCCGCGATGATTGAGGATAACTACTTCGACAGCGGTTTGAGGCTGATGGACAAGGGCGATTTTGCAGGGGCGGTCGCCATGTTCGACAGCGCCATCAAGCTGGGCCTGGGCGACCTGGCGGCGGTCTGCCTGTGCCGCGGGGAAGCGCTGGCCGCTCTCGGCCGCTGGGATGACGCCGAAGAGAGCGTCAACCGCGCCCTCGAGATCGAGCCCTATATGGGGGCGGCCTATAACGAACGAGGCAATATCAGGCGGGCGCGGCGCGACGACGAAGGGGCGATCAACGACTATACGATGGCGATTCACATCGAGCCGGACTATGACGAGGCGCATTACAATCGGGCGTTGGCTTATGAAGCGCGGCGCCGTTATGCCGAGGCCGAGGCGGATTTGACGCGGGCGCTGAAGCTGAATCCCGAGCTGAAGGCCGCTTATGAAGCGCGCGGGCGAATCCGGGCGGCGCAGTTCAAATTTGACGCCGCTATCGCCGACCTAAGTTATTATCTGCGCAGCGGCGGCGGCCGCGAGAATGACAATCACAGCGAGACGCAGGGCTATCTGCTTATTCTGCGGGTTCAGCGGCTGGTGTGGCGGTTGTTGCCCTGGGGGCGGGGCAAGTAAATCATGAACAAGTTGCAAATGTGATACCAGTAGAGTATCGTTTGATTATAGGCGCGCTATAGAGTGCTGTATACAAAGGTCATCGGAGCAAGTCAATGAAAGTCGGTCCGCGAACTAAAGCGCTGGCAAAGGAAGCGCTTGAGGACAAAAGCGCCCAAGCCGAGTTTCTTGATGATATCCAAGTCAGCTTGAAAGAGATGCAAGAGGGCAAAGTCCTGCCGGCCGAAGACGCGCTGAAGCTGATTGAGTTGGGCTTGGACGACGATGAACTTGAAAGTCGTCTACCCCAATAGATTTACAAGAAAAGCAAATCGTCTCGCTCGCAAGCATCCCTCGTTAATTGAAGAGCTTCGCGCACTCCAAGAACGGCTTTCTCAGGGAGAAAAGCCCGGTGTTCGATTGCAGGGCGCAGGCGCGGAAGTATACAAAATCCGACTAGCGAATCCCTCCGGGCAGAGAGGGAAGTCAGGCGGCTTTCGTGTCGCCTACCATGTTGGATCGAATCAGATTACCCTGCTCGCTGTTTGCGTCAAGCCGAAATGCGATGAGGTGAGACCGCAGCAAATTCGCCGCGTCCTTAGAGACCTCGCTTTGATTTAGCTGGTCGGAATCTTGATTTTCAAGCATGGCAATGGCTGGAAGCCGAATATCTTAGCGGCTGCTTCCACGTTAGCGGCGGCGAGATTAAGTCTAAGTTAGATGCGGGCGACGGGGTATGTGAATACGGGAGTGCATGGGAGTCGAACCCACCAGCGCCTGCTCTGCGCAACCGCCCACCGGTTTTGAAGACCGGGGCATCCACCGGGACACATCCACCCCCATGACGCCACGCGATTATAATCCGTCGCCCGGCGTAACAAAAGTCCCTCCCTCATCTTGGATGCTCGCCATAGAGATGGCGAGAAGGGATTTAGGGTGGGGGCATACACGCCGCTGACCCTTTCTGCTATCATGACCAGGCCCGCCCAAAAGGAGGCCGCCATGCCCGCATACCTGATCGTCCGCGCCAATGTGACCGACATGCAGCAATATCAGGAATACATGAAACTCACGCCCGGCATCCTGGAGAAGTACGGCGGCCGGTTCGTCGTCCGCGGCGGCGAGAAGGTCATCCTCGAAGGTCCGGATGCGCCGGAACGCATCGTGGTGGTCAAGTTTGACAGCGTGGACGCCGCTCGCCGAATGTACGATTCCGCCGAATACCAGGCGGCGAAAAAACTCCGCGAGGGCGCCGCCGATGCCTCCTTCATCGTCATGGAAGGTCTTGAATGAGTTCAATTATGTATCTTCGCAGACATGTGTCCCCCATCCCCGGCCCTTCCCCCAAAATGAGGGAAGGGAGAAAGTCCCTCCCTCTCTATGGGATGCTCGCCATAGAGAGGGCGAGGGGGATTTAGGGTGGGGGCAATGAAACTTGTCCTCTTCGATATTGACGGCACGCTGCTGATCAGCCGCGGCATCGGGCGGGAAGCCAAACGCCGCGCCATGCTGGAATGCTTCGGCCTGACCGGTGACCTGGATAATCATGTCTTCGGCGGCAAGACCGACTGGGGCATCCTGGCTGATTTGCTGGCGCCACACGGCTATAGCAAGTCCGACATCGGGCGCCAGATAGGCGCATACGAAGCGGTCATGGCGCGGCACATGCGCGCGATCAGCCCTGCCTATACTGCCGAGCCGGTCGTCCACGCCATGGAATTGGTGCATGCTCTACGCAAAAGCGACGACGCGCTCATCGGCTTGGTCACCGGCAATACCTCGCAGACTGCGATCATCAAGCTGGAGATGGCCGGTTTCGATCCGAGTTGGTTTCGTATCGGCGCCTTCGGCAATGAATCCCCCGATCGCGATGATTTGACGAGGCTGGCGCGGGAACGGGCAAGCGAGCATCTCGGGCGGACTCTCAATGGAACGGGGATCATCGTCATCGGCGATACGCCAGCCGATATCCAGGCGGCGCGCGCTATTGAGGCCATCGCCGTAGCCGTCTGCACCGGTTACGCGGATCGCGACAGCTTAATCGGCAGCGATCCGGACTATTTGCTGGCCGACCTTGGCGCGTTTCTGGATCTCGTTCCGGTGTAAGCTGAGCATAGGGGGCTTAGGTAGGGGCGGCCCGTGCAGATTCGTACACCCAAGAAGTATCGGGGCGTGCAGCGGCGCAGCATCATCGGCTGCCGCCGTCTCATATTCTATCTGCTGATGATCACTCTGATTGCTGCCGGCATCGGCATTGCGCTCAACAGAGAGGTATTCGCGCCGGTCGTGCAGGATGCGCTATACGATGTGATCCGCCAGCTTGAAGATCGGGCGGCGACCATGTCCGTGCCCGAACCGACGCCGACGATGGATCCGCGAAATCAACTCATTGAAGCGGACAACTACTGGCGGCAGGGCGCTCTTGGCACGGCCACCGAACTCTATCAGGAGATCGCGCCGTCGCTGCCCAATTCAGTCGAGATTTATCGCCGCATCGCCCTCGGCTTGATCAACAGCAGCCGCTATGCCGAAGCGGCCAGCTATGCCGAACGCGCGATCAATGCCGATCCCTTCAATCCCGACGGCTGGGCGATACAAGCCTGGGCGCTGGATTGGGACCTTCGGGCGAAGGATGCCCTGGCTAGCGCCCTGCACGCGCTGGAGCTGGACCCCGAGCATAGCCGGGCGCAAGCCTACCTTGCGGAGATATACCTCAGCTTGGGTCAAGCCGAAAGAGGCGAAGCGCTGGTTGAGGCCTTGCTCGAGGACGACCCAAATAGCGCCGAAGCCTATCGCGCCCGCGGCCTCATCCGGCAGGAGTATCGCTTCGACTACGATGGCGCCCGGGAAGACTTCCAGACGGCCTACGGCATGGCGGACAATATGAATCTTTTCGCCGTGGATATCGCCATCCTCGAGAGCAATCTGCGCAATTACGACGTCGCATTGGACTTCCTCAGCGACGTGCTCGAGGCGAACCCTCAAAATGAGGCGGCGCTGCTGCTGACCGGCAAGGGGCATTGGGGCGCCTACGGCAATCCGGCGCAGGCGCAGCGCTACTTGCAAGATTGCGTCGACTTTAATCCGCAGAATCTGAATTGCCAGTTCTGGCTGGGTTACATGCAGAACAAGCTCGGCTCGATCGAAGAGGCGTCGCTCTCATTCGAAAAGGCGATCGAACTCGGCAGCGTCAACCCGCAGCACTACTATTGGGCGGGATTCTCGCAGATTTTGCTGGGCAACTGCTCGCGCGCGCTCGCCTATCTTGAGCCGGGTCTTCGGCTTGCCTTGCAGACCGAAACGCAAAGATTCGCCGTCGATATTGAAACGGTCATCCCGCAATGTGATCCTACATTTGCCGGGCGGGCCGACGCGGCCAGCGATAGCTGAAGGAGGGCATTCGCTGGGTCAGGCAGCGCGCTGCGCCGGTGTTTCCTTGACGCTTCTATAGTTCTTCAAGCGGGACTGTCAGGCGCCATCGCCCAGTTCGAAGTAGCGCAGGCTGCTCTTCATATCTTCCACGCGGTCCATCTCCAGCACCATCACCGGGTCCGTCTGCAAGCTGCGCAGCTTGGGCAGGATTTCACTATAGTCGAGAACGCCTTGTTCCCAGTCGAAGCCGAAATGTTCGTCCATCACGCCATTGTTGTTGTTCAGATGCAACTCGATGACCCAGGGGCGCATCGACTCCAGCCAATCATCAAAGGAGATATCGGGGTCAGAAAACAGATTGGCATGACCCACATCAACGCAGGCTTTCAGATAGGGGTGATCTAGTTCGCTCAATAGATTGCTGATGATGGTGGGGTCGAATTCCCACATGTTCTCAATGGCGATGACGACATCGTATGCTTTCGCGTAATCGCCCAGCGGCCCCCAAAAGTCGACGTTTCGCCGATGCCAGCCCTGGCGATAAAAGTCGTTGTGCAGCAAGCCGATATAATTGGCATGCAATACGACCTGCTCGACGCCAAGGCCGGCGGCAATGCGGATCACGTGTTCGTATCGTCCATAGGCCACCATATTGATGCGCTCGTCCGGGCTGCCCGAAACCAGATCCATAAAAGGTCCGTGCATCGTGAGCGGTCCCGGTACATCGGCGAGCGCGGCTCTGTACTCCTTGTCGAGGGCGCGCCACTCGCCATCCAGCACTTGAGGTTCGGAAAACGCCATGAGTTCGACGCCCAAACCCCGTTGACATGCCAAGGCGACACACTCTTCGAAATTCTCTACTCTCGCGCTTAGGGCGACGCGATCACTCATATGAAACTTTCTATCGGCTCAATGCCCCGGTCGCGTCACACGCGCGAGGGCGCCGAAAGCATCCCTTTTCTACTGAAATCTTACACCAGTTTTTGCAGTCAAATCAATGACTCCAGGACTTATCGCCCATTTAGGTCGTCGGGAGCGCGCGCAGCCGCATCTTTTCACAACCGCGCTTGTCAATTACTATCGCCGGAGGAGGAGGCTAAGGAATCTTGAGACCCGCTGGAATACTGGTCATTCTGCCGGCCTATAATGAAGAACTCAACATCGCTCGTACGGTGGGAGATATCCTCGCCCGACTGCCGGAGGTCGATGTCCTTGTCGTAAATGACGGCTCCGCCGATGATACAAGCGCCGAAGCGCAAAGGGCCGGCGCTCAGGTGCTCGAGCTGCCATTCAACGTGGGCATCGGCGCGGCGGTTCAAGCCGGCTTTCAGTTTGCCGCGGCGCAAGACTACGACACTGCGCTGCGCAATGACGGGGATGGCCAGCATTCGCCGGAAAGCAACCTCGCCTTGCTGGAAAGCCTGGCGGCTCACGATGTCGATGTGGTCATCGGCTCACGCTTCATCAGCGCGCGCGGCGACTATGGCACGCCCCGGCTGCGGCGGCTGGGCAGCGGAATCCTGGCGCGCCTGCTTTCGGTCATTATCGGCCAGCGCGTGACTGACCCGACCTCTGGCTGTTCCGCCTACAACCGTGAAGCCATCAAACTGCTCGCGCGGTTCTATCCGCACGACTATCCCGAGCCCGAAGCCATCGTCATTTTGCATCGCAGCGGCCTGCGGCAAATGGAGGTACCCGTGACGATGACGCCGCGCCTTCACGGTCAGTCCTCCATAACCCCACTCCGCTCGGTCTATTACATGATCAAGGTGATCCTGGCGATCCTGATCAACCTGCTGCGGCGCAGACCGCAGACAGTCTAGGCGCGACCGACGCCGAGAGGTCCCAGGCCAGCGTATCGTCGCCGATGCTAATCGAACGCAGATTAGATTTGTAATTTCCGACCCTCTGCGTGTATAATCCCCTTGCCGAATTTGCAGCAAAGGCAAATAACAGATGAAGAAAGGAAGCATGATGCGACTCAAACTTACCTTGTTGGCCGTTTTGTTCATCATCAGCACCCTCTTCGGCGGTGTTGGTATGACGCAAGACATGAGCGAAGTCTCGATATTGTATTGGCAGGCGTCGTCGATCTTGAACCCCTACCTCTCCGGTGGCACTAAGGATATCGATGCCTCGGCTATCGTTTTGGAACCGTTGGCGAATTGGGCGCCTGATGGCTCGCTGAATCTAAACTTGGCGGCCGAGGTTCCCACGCTGGAAAACGGCGGCATCAGCGAAGACCTTACTTCCATCACGTGGAACCTGCGCGACGACATCGTATGGTCGGATGGCTCGCCATTCACCGCCGAAGATGTTGTCTTCACCTGGGAATACTGCACCCATCCCGAAGCGGGCTGTGTCCAAGCCGATGAGTTCGTTGGTGTGGTCAGTGTGGAAGCTATGGGTATGCACTCGGTAACAGTTACCTTTGACGCGCCCAAGCCGAATCCCTTCCGCCCCTTTGTTTCTCACATCCAGCCCATCTTGCAGAAAGCGCAATTCGGCGACTGCATCGGCGCCGAG
>JAPOYU010000073.1 GCA_026706395.1 Chloroflexota bacterium | reverse complement strand
TGTTGCGCCGAAAACACGATCGTTTTTACGGTACTCGGTCGACCATTTTCATAGTCGCCCCTCTTCAAACCAGATTAGATACGCCGCGTGATGGACCAGGCCCATACTGTCGGTCTCAGCGTACCGGACGTGGAAACTAATCTCGCTTACGAAGCGGTCTTGAGGCGTCATTCGCATCTCGTTCTGCGACTTCTGACCGCAATAGTGTAATGCCCGGCATTGATCGGATACAAGCTTTGAATCTCTGATCAACTGTGTAAAACTTGGAGTTTGAGAAAAGAATAAGGATCTGCGATGTCAAATCTAAGCCGTCTTCTTCTGCTTATTCTGTTCTTCAGCATCAGTTCACTTATGTCATGGGCGCAAGAAAGCGCCGATCCTTACGTCGACGTGCCAAAATCGCGCGCGGCCGACGGCGGATTCATCTTGGGCGATCCAGAAGCTGGGATAAAGCTGATAGAGTTCTCCGACTTTTTGTGTGCCAACTGCCAGAATTATGAGCCAATCATTTCAGGTTTCATTTGGGATTATGTGGTGACGGGGCGAGCGCAATTCGAATATCGAATCTTCCCAGTAATTGACCCGGATTTGTCCGTGCAGAGCGCCAGCCTGGTGGAATGCGCCGAGACATTGATGCCCGGATCCTTCTGGCGCGCTCACGACCAAATGTTTGATATGGTCAGCAAGCAGGGTTTCACCGCCCAGTCTTATTCTCAGTTCGCCGATTTGCTGAACCTCGACGCAGAAGCGCTCCGAGACTGCGCAGCGACTGCTGGCCAGCATGCGCAGGATGCGGCGTATGGCTTGAGTCTTGGCGCCAGGGGAACGCCATCGCTCTTCGTCCAGTATGGCGACGCGGTGCCAGTTCAAATTGCTCTGCCGCTAGCGGAGCACTTCCCCTCCATAGTTAATGCGATACGACCCAAGTCAATGGATCCGGTGACGATCGAACTGGGAGATTACGCCGGGCTGACAACTTTTAGGCGCGTCGATGGCGGTATCGTGCTGGGCGATCCGAAGGCGCCGATGTCCATTGTCGCTTTTGAAGACTTTCTCTGCCCACACTGTCAGTCATATACCGAAACGGTCAAACGCTTCATCCACGAGCAGGTGCGCGATGGTAACGCGCAATTCGAATATCGCTTCTATCCACTGGTTAATCCGCAATATTCGACGACATTCGCCAGAATAGCGGAATGCGTCGCTGTGCAGGACTTGCGTCTGTTTTGGGATGCCCACGATTTGCTGTTCGAATTCGCGGGCACGGGCAATCTGACGGACGTGCCGGCAAAGCTGGCCGGCCTGCTCGGGCTGGACGGTGACTCGCTGAACGCTTGTCTTGAACGCGCCATGCAGTTTCTGGTCGATACCCAACTGGGGCAAAGCGCCAGCGTAGCTGGAACACCCGCCGTTCGCGCCAGGGACGCTCAAGGCGAATTGCAAATCATCTATGCCGGCGGACGGCCGCAAGATCGTGGTGGACTGCCGCTCGAAATGCTGACGGCTTTAGTAGACGGGGCGCCAGGCTTGAGCATCGGTCCGCCGGAGCGCAGCTTGCTAAACGACAGCTTCCTGAAAGATTCCAGCTTGATAGACGGGGAACCTTGCGCGCCGCCATGCTGGAACAATATCACACCCGGCGAAACGGATATGGCAACCGCACTGGAGCTTTTGGCGTCGACGGAGAACCTTCATATTGTCCAAGCGGTTGACAGCGGCTTCTTGTTTCAGTCAGGTGACGGCGAACCTTGCTGCCAGGTTACTAGTCGGGATGACGGCACGGTCGCCTCAATTCTGCTGCAGTTTGCACCCGAAACGGGACTCGGAGATCTTCTGTCGGTCCACGGCGAGCCCATGTATGTGACCGGGCAGTCTTTCAGCGACAAGGAAGCTCTCATCGTGCTTTACTATCCTGAGCGCCGGATGTTGCTATATGTTGTCGTACCGGGCGTAGACGGTCAATTGGAAGCATCGTCGCCGGTCGTCTCAGCAATCTACGCGACAGAAGACTTGCTGACCGACGCCTTTGGCGCGACGCCCTTTGACCATTGGAAAGGCTATCTAACATATAGCGAATACATGGACGGCAAATACGATTATCAGCCGTAAACGTTATGCCCGCGGTTGATGGCGTTCGCGCAGGCGCTGCCGTAGGTCGTCAAGCGTCAGGTCCAGGTCAGCCATAAGCACAAGCGCGTGGTAGAAAAGGTCGGCCAGTTCGTCAATCTGCTGCGTACGTCCCTGGCTGATTGCCGCCACTACAACCTCGACAGCTTCCTCGCCTACTTTTTGGGCGATACGGTGGCGCCCCTGCCCAAATAATTCTGAGGTATAACTGCCCTCTTGCGGATTGACGCGCCGATCACGAATGATTGCTTCCAGGGTATCCAGCATGTCGTCCATACCTTGCTCCTGTTCAAAAGCGCTGTGGATCAGCGGCGAATTCTTCGAGATTGCGGAAGAAACAAGAATGCTCAAAAGTATGACAGGCCGGTCCGGCCGGCTCGACCAAAAGCAACAGCGTATCCGCATCGCAATCGACGCGTATCTCCACAACTCGCTGGATGTTGCCCGACGTGGCTCCTTTGCGCCATAGTTCCCCCCGACGCCGGCTCCAAAAGACCGCCTGGCCCAAGTCCAGTGTGCGTTGCAGTGATGAGGGGTTCATATAGGCCATCATCAACACGTCGCGAGTTCCTGCATCTTGAACAATGGCCGGGATCAAGTCTTGTTCATTCCAGCTTAGAGCGGCCAGCGCATCAGAATCAATCTTCATCGAGCACCTCCCAGCCGCTCAGACGCACGGGGACGCCGGCATCATGCAGATGCTGCTTAAGATCGCCAATCCGCAATTCATTGAAATGAAACAGGCTTGCAGCCAAGGCAGCATCAGCTCGGCCGTCCGTCAAAGCTTCGACAAAGTGCTGCTTGCTCCCGGCGCCGCCAGAGGCAATCACAGGAATTGAAACCGCATCGGACACTGCTTGCAACATCTCTATATCGTAGCCGGACTTCGTACCATCCTTGTCCATACTCGTCAACAGAATCTCGCCAGCGCCGCGATCTTCAACTTCTTTCGCCCAGTGCACCGCTTCCTTCTCCGTTGGGATGCGTCCGCCATTGATGTGCACAACCCACTTGCCATCAATGCGGCGAGGATCAATCGCAACCACCATACACTGGCTGCCGAAGCCCCAAGCGCCGGCTGTGATGAGTTCCGGATTCCGGACGGCGGCGCTATTGATCGAGACTTTATCGGCGCCGGCCAGTAAAGTATCGCGGATGTCGTCAATTGTGCGTATCCCGCCGCCAACGCAGTAGGGAATGAAGATGCTATCCGCCACCTGCCGCACCATTTCAAGCACGGTGGCTCGCCCTTCATGTGAAGCGGTGATATCGAGAAAGACCAACTCGTCCGCTCCCTCGCGATCGTAAACAATCGCCTGCTCGACCGGATCGCCAGCGTCTCGCAGATTGACAAAGTTGACGCCTTTTACGACCCGCCCGTCCAGAACATCCAGACATGGAATGATTCGCTTCGCCAGCATCGTCAGTCTCCCCCTGCCGCCTTCAGCGCATCCGCCAGCGTGAATATACCCTGGTACAGCGCCATGCCTATTACAGCGCCCGCAACGGCATTGCTGCGCGCGAGTTGCGCAATATCGGCCAAGTCATTGACACCGCCGGATGCGATGACACTCAAACCGGTCTGCCGCGCCAAATTCACAGTATCGGCGATATTGACGCCGGACAGCCCGCCATCGCGGCTGACATCGGTGTAGAGCGCATGCCGCGCGCCCAGAACGCGAAGCCGCTTTCCCAGCTCAATTGGAGTATGCGCGGACGTGGCCGTCCAGCCATGAGTGACGACTCGGCCCTCTTTAGCGTCAAGCGCAACGCAGATCCTCTCGGCGCTAAACTCCTCTATCGCTCTGGGCACGGAACCGGGGTCGCGCACCGCCATAGTACCGATAGCCAGCCTGTCCGCGCCGGCATCACGCGCGGTCCGCAGCGCAGCCAAATCGCGCAAGCCACCGGTGAATTGCACATTCACATTCAGAGCGGCGACAGCTTCGAGGATTCCGAGGCTGGCGTTCGCCTCACCAAATGCGCCATCCAGATTCACCATATGAATCCAGCTTGCGCCTTGATCAACCCACGACTTTGCAGTCGATATTGGATCGTCGCTGAATATTGTCTGTTGTTGCGGGTCGCCTTCGCGCAGCCGGACGACTTTGCCCCCGCGCAGGTCGATTGCCGGATAGATTATCATCGGCGCTCCTATAGGCTCAAGAAGTTCGCCAGAATCTTCAAGCCGACGCTCTGGCTCTTTTCCGGGTGGAATTGCACACCGTAGATATTGTCGCGCTGAACAGCGGCGGCATAATCAATGCCATAGTCGACGGACGCAATGATGGTGTTCTCGTCCGCGACCGCACAATAATAGCTGTGCACAAAATAGACATAGCTGCGCTCATCCAAGCCGCAAAGCAAGTCGGACTGCAGCCCGATATCAAGCTGATTCCAGCCCATATGCGGCACCTTGCGATCGGTAGAATTGGGGAAGCGCACAACTCTGCCGCCAAGGACGCCCAGACCCTCGTGCTCGCCCATCTCCTCGCCGACTTCATAGAGTATCTGCATGCCAACGCAAATGCCCAGATACGGTATGCCCGCCGCCAGCGCCGCCTTCAGTGGCTCTATCAGCTCTTGTTCCCGCATCTGAGCCATACCGGCGCCAAACGCGCCAACACCGGGCAAAATGATCTTGTCGGCTCCCTGCAACTGTTCGGGGCGCTGCACGAGCCGCAGATCGGGCGCGTTCAAATGCTTCAGCGCATGCAATACGCTGCGCAGGTTTCCGGCGCCGTAGTCAATGACCGCAAGCATGTACAGTCTCCCTCGCGTCCAATATATAAGAAACAAAAAGCCCCGCGTTTTGGCGAGGCAACAGCTATATGGCAGGCAAGCGAAACACTAAGCGCTGCGCCACGCTCTTTTCGGGACTATGCAATAATGATGAGCGAAGGTATTCATCGGACCTACCAAATCGATCATGGAACACAGTATACGCAGGCGTCTGCCACCTGTCAACCAGAGACTTGTCGCCTGTTCGAGGTGATTGAAGCGGCGCTGGCAAACTGCTATAATCATTGTAATCCGTAGCATGTGCCACTCGGTTGTGGCGTCCGGAGTTTCGCTGTGGAGATCAACCAAATTGCCAGCATGATCGAGTGGCTCGACGAAGAGCGCCGTCGAGATAAAGCGCTTATTACCGCCCTCGAAGAACGCCTGGCTCAACAAACCGACTCCCTGGACTCGATGCAGCGCCGCGTCAACGCGGTGGAATCGGATCAATCCGTGATGAAGCAGGAGGTCATGCCAGCCGCCAAAGAACACGACATTCTCGATCAAATGCGGCTGGAAGCGGAACAAATGCTGGAAAATGCCGAAGCGCGCCGCCTTACTGCCGAGCGCGAAGCGGAACGGCGCATTGAGCTGCAGCGCGAGAATTTCCAACGTGCCGTTCGCGAAGTTTCGGAGAAAGCGGAACGGCTCGAACGCCAGTTGGCGAACATCAGCGATCTGCAAACTGAAGGCGACCGCCTGAGCAATGCCATGCGCTTGCTAAACCAGGAAATCGACGATTTGAGCAAGAAACTGGAGGGCCCCGACCGCCGCTTGACGTATCTCGAGGAACAACGCCGCTCAGACGCTCGGCGACTGGCGGAGATCGAAACCGAACTGCCCGAATACAAGAAATCCGTGGACGGCATCCAGCCGAAACTCGCGCTTATTGAAGAACTGGCCGTCCGCAATGAACGAAGGCTGCAGGACGTCACTAATGTCGACCGCGACCGCCGCGAGCAGATTCAGCAATTCATTGACCAGCAGCAGCTATTAGTCCAGCAGCGCGACCAGCAATTGCAGGACTTGACCAAGCGCTTCGGCATACACGATGAGGAACTGCAGAAGAATATCGAACGATTCGAGGTATGGGCGCAAGCCTACCGCGAAATGAAACGCATCATCGACGACTTCAACCGCATCGGCGACCGCCTCGAACGGCGTATCAGCGAAGCCTCCGAGATGCAGCGGCTGAGTGAAGAACGCTTCCGAGTGGAATGGAACGACTGGCGCGATGAGGACCAGAAGCGCTGGAAACAATTGACCCTTTCCAGCGACGAAGTCTGGCGCAACCACGACAAGGAATTTGAAGTGTTCCTCAAACGAATCAACGAAATCGAGAACCTCATGCCAGGCTTGCAGAGCCATATCGACCGACTTTGGCTGCTCGAGCGCGCCCGGGCCGAGCTCTACCGCGAGCGCTATCAGGCGATGCTCCACGAATTTGACACCAGCGATCCTGCCGATGGTGGCCTTGCCAACAGTAGACAGCTGGCCGGCCGACTCGGCAACACGTAATCCATGCGCGTCATCGGAACCGCCGGGCATGTCGATCACGGCAAATCCACCCTGGTCGAAAAACTGAGCGGCATCAATCCGGACCGGCTGGCGGAAGAGCAGAGCCGCCAAATGACGATTGATCTGGGCTTTGCCTGGCTTGACCTGCCATCGGGCGAAACCATAGGCATCGTTGATGTGCCCGGGCACCGAGACTTTATCGAAAACATGCTGGCCGGCGTAGGCGGCATAGACGCCGCGCTGCTTGTCGTTGCCGCGGACGAAGGCATCATGCCGCAAACCCGCGAGCATCTTGCGATACTGCGCCTGCTGGACATCAAGAACCTGTTGGTGGTGTTGAGCAAAATCGACCTCATCGATGACCCGGAGTGGATCGAACTGGTTCAGCTCGAAGTCGATGACTTGCTGGCGGCGCATGAATTCGACAATGTGCCCATCATTCCGGTATCCGCCCACAGCGGCGCCGGCCTGGACGTCCTTCTGCGAAGTTTGCAAACCTTGCTTGACGTCCTGCCGATACGCGCCAACTACCACCACCCGCGACTGCCAATTGACCGAGTCTTTGTCGTCAGTGGCTTCGGTACTGTCGTCACGGGCACCCTCTCAGGCGGAACGATATCGGTTGGCGACAATATCGAGCTCCAGCCAAGCGGCCGCATCGGTCGCGTGCGCGGCTTGCAGAGCTACAAGCATGATGTGCAGACCGCCTCGCCAGGCAGTCGCGTGGCCGTGAACATCGCCGGCATTGGCGGCGCGCAAGTCCAGCGCGGCGATGTGCTTGCGTACCCTGGGCAGATCCAGCCCACCCTGCTCGCCGATGTTTACTTCAGGCAATTAGCGGATATCGGTCGCCCGCTAAAGCACAACGCCGAAGTCAAGGTTTTCTGCGGCGCTGCCGAGTCCATCGCAAATGTTCGACTTCTGGACAAAGATGTCATCGCGGCCGGCGAGACCGGCTGGCTTCAACTGCGCTTGCGAGAGGCCACGCCCTTGGCGCGAGACGACCGCTTTATCCTGCGCTATCCCTCGCCCGCCGAAACTATAGGCGGCGGATTAATCGTCAACGCGCACCCGGGCAGACGACATAAGCGCTTCCAGCAATTGGTGATAAGCGACTTGGCTACGCGCCTTCACGGTTCGCCCGGCGAACGATTGGCTCTGGCCGCCAGTGGCGACGAACCGTGTAAACTTGCCGACCTGCAGAAGAAGTTGGGCTACAGCGACGACGAGTTGTCGTCCGCGCTGGCGGAGGCAGTGGACGACGGCTTGCTCATCGAATTCGAAACGGAGGCATTTTGGTCTGCGGCATCCTGGCAGACCCTTCTGCACGCCATCATTGCCGAATTGGCCATTTATCATCAGGCGAATCCCTTGCGGCTGGGCATGACGCGCGCTGAATTGCGCAGTCGGCTGGGCATAAAATTGGCGCTGCTGGATCAGGCGGTGGCTGAGGACGACCGCCTGGCTGCGGAAGGCAACCTCATCAGGCTTGCTGAGCACGCTATTGTTTTCTCACACGAGCAGGAAGCGAAGGCGGCGCAATTGCGCGCCAGCTTGGAGGCAGCGCCTTTCACGCCTCCGAACATCGCCGATATGAATCGCCAGGCGGGCGAAGAGGTCGTCCGCGCGCTTATGGACATACGCGTTCTCATCAACGTCAGCGACACAATCGCATTTGCTGCGAATGACTACGAACGCATGGTGGACGGCATTCGCGACCGCATTAAGTCGCATGGCGAAATCGACGCCAAAACATTGCGCGACATATTCGGCACCTCGCGCAAATATGCCATCGCCATGCTGGAACATCTCGACTCTCTCGGTGTCACGCAGCGCATCGGTGATATCCGCAAAGCAGGCAGAAACCTCTAATCGTTTGACCACCGAACTCGCCCAAGATTGATGAAATGCAGGTCACAGATCACTGGACAAATCTGCCCTTTCAGCTCAATGCGCGAACATATGGTCGCCTTTTGCGCGTAAACCTGTACTATACTGAAGCCATCTGCGCCTTAACAACCAAATAGTCGGGCGATAACTTCCGCGATATCAACTATGTGATACGGGTTTTGTTGGACAAAAAAAAATTCGCCTTCCAACAAAACTCTCACAAAATGGCGGATTGCACCCAAAGGCATGCCACAAACGCGCTGCGCCTATTTGCAATGCACATTACATCGTCCGGCATCTACCTGCGTTTTCAATAATGGCTGATCGTGCTGAGAGATTTTCCGGAAAACATCCGAACTCCCTACCGAAGACTTTCTGTCCGCGGTCTGCTCGGAGAGTTTCGTGGTAACTATTCTCATGCGAATGCGGTTGAATCATCGCCGTTTCCCGGGCGTCGGGCACACTTGGTCAAGCTCCACGGAAAGCTCATCACGCAAGCCAGGCGGGCAAAAAGCCGCCGACGAAAGCATCTCCCAGCCCGATCGTAGTTGCATTGGACTGCTCTACAGCGGCGACGGGTACACAAATGACCCTCCCGCCCGAAGTCGCGTTCATGGCGTCGGCAAAGGCGGCGTTTCTAGACAGCGGCGCCGTTTGCGCGATATTGTGGTAGTCCTCGGCCTTAAAGTCGTCGCCGTAGCGAAACCGCGCGGTCGCCATGGTCGCGCCTGCTTTCAATGCAGTCCCGTACCGGCCGGCGTCATCGCCGTAGGCCAGCGCCCAGTCCCGCATATGCACGACCAGCGTCCGCACTGGCAGCTGGCGGTGCAGGTCCGCTAGCGCCGCCCGAACTTGCGCCACATCGCGCAAGTCCACCTTTCGCTTGAGATTAGTCTGCAGTTCGTCTTCGTTCAGGCTGAGTATGCCGATTCTTCGTCCAAGTGCTTGAAAGATCAGCTGGCGAAAACCGGGGTCAAAATATGCGCCATCCTCCAGAAAAACCGTGGCATCCGCTGGAAGCGCCTCGATCATCCGCCCGACTGTGCGCAGCCGATCAGCGAGCACACGCTCGCTTTGGATCGCGTTAAAACCAGAAATTAGAAGCACTTTCGCGCTTGTGATTAGGTCGGCGAAGTCTTCATTCAGTTTCAACACGATTCGGTCCGCATTGCAATGGTATATGAGTCGATTGGGCTGGCGGGCGCGGATATTGATGTCTCCAGCGCGTATTCGCGCGTCTTTAGGGTACTGCATAATCAGATGCGGATATGTGCTGTCCCGCTCATTGCTGCAGACATAGGGGCTGTCCGCGGGAATGAGCCGGCGCACATGGTCGTTCTGGGTGATGAGATGCAGCGCCGACGTGTAGCCCAGTTTCCGCATGGCAATGGCAGCGCGGACCGATGTTCCGCCAAGCGTGATTTTCTTGTCGAATTGACGCGCGAAGTCCTCTATCAGCGCGGAGTCGGCGACGAATCGCTCGCCGCCAGCCGCGATCTCCATGAAGCTCAAAATTGAGATGACGAGGTCGCGCTCGCAATTGATTCTAATGGCGGTACCCAGCTCTCGAGCGCGGATCTCATAGTAACGCGCTCGATCTTCGAGTACCTTGGCGCTCCAGACGATCTCATAGTCGACGTTGTTGCAGAAGCCGAGGGCGATCTTTTCGCTCACGCTAATTTCCAATTGGGAAGGTGCTTTGCGAAACGAATCCTCAATAGAGCGCAGCTTTGCCCGTCGTGCTGAACAAGTCAAATTTCTGGCGGCAGACGATTTTCATCGCGTCGATGCATTCGGGATAGATGCTGCTCGGTTCGCGCAGAATGGGATTCTGCAAAACCTCGCGGGCTTTCAGATAGAAGGCACTCTTCATATCAGCGGAGATATTGATTTTGCAAATGCCCAATTCGACCGCCTGCGCGATCTCCTCGTCCGGATTGCCGGAACCGCCGTGCAGCACAAGCGGAATATCGACCTTTTCACTGATCTCCCGCAGCAGATCCAGGCGTATTTCCGGCTTCATATCTTTGGGATACAAGCCGTGCGATGTGCCGATCGCCACCGCCAGCGTATCGACATCAGTGGCATCCACAAAATGCTTCACTTCATCCGGCTCGACAAAGACAACTTCTTCCGCGCCGGCTTCAGCCTCTTCATCCAGTTCGCCGATGGTGCCCAATTCGCCCTCGACGGAGACATTGACCGTGTGCGCCAGGCTCGTCACTTCCCTGCAGGCGGCGATATTTTGTTCCAGCGGAAGTTCGGAGGCGTCGATCATAACCGATGTGAAGCCAGCGCGGATGGCGCCCATGACCTGCTCAACTGACGAGCCGTGATCGAGATGCACCACGACTGGCACGGACCTGTTCCTGGCTTCCTCCAGCGCCATTGTGACAAAGGCGGTGCCGACAAAGGCCAATTCGTCAGGATGAATGGCGATGATGACGGGCGCTTGTGCCTCTTCGGCTGCCTCCAGCGCTCCCCTGAGCAGCATGCTGCTGCTGATATTATAGGCTGGCACAGCAAAGCGGTGGACGCGCGCCACCGCCAGAAGGTCCTTCATACTCATTAACATTGGCGTTTTCAGTTCCTTCGCTCGTTGGGCAAACCTCGCTTGTGGATTCTATCCTTTAACTGACCCAGCGGACATACCGGCTATGAAGTATCGCTGGAACAGCAAAAACAATATGAGCACAGGCAGCGAGCCCAGCACGCTCAACGCCAGCATCTGGTTCCATTCGAACGAATGCTGCCCCATGAGCAGGTGGATGCCAATCGGGACTGTGCGCATATCGTTTGTTCGCGTCAAGGTGAGCGCGAAGAGGAACTCGTTCCAGGCCAGCATGAAGGTATAGACGCCAACCGCCACGATACCGGGCAGAGATATCGGCACCAGGATGCGCCAAAGCGTGACGAAACTGCCGCCGCCGTCGATCATGACCGCCTCGTCCAGATCACGCGGAAGCGTGTTGAAATAGCCGGTCATCATGATGATGGCGTATGACAACGTAAATACCATGTATGTGAGAACGAGCGCGGTATACGAGTTGTAAATCCCCAGCCAAACAATAAGACCGAAATAAGGGATCATCAGCGTGATAGGCGGCACGGACTGGACGCCAATGATGATCAAGTTCAGGATTCTCTTGAAACGGAAGTCGTAGCGGCTGAAGGCGTAACCGGCGAGGATGCTGGTGACAACGGTGCAAATCGTCACCAGTATGGCGACGAGGTAGCTGTTGAAGAAGAAACGCAGTTGCCCCGGATCGCTCAACACAGCCTGGTATGCCTGAAATGAGAAAGACTCGTCAATTAATGCCGGCGGGTAAGCAAATATCTTTAAATTAGACTTGAATGACGACGACACCATCCAGAGCACGGGCAAGCCAGCAAAGCAAGCGCCGAGTATCAGCGCGATCCAGACCAGCACCTTCCGGACTAGGATTTGCCTGCGACTTCCAATCATCTCATTCGTCCGCCATCCGTTGACTGCGTACGTAGAAGATCGCCACGAAAGTGCAGATCGCCAGGATCACCATGGCAATCGTGGAAGCGATGGAATATTCATGCGAACTGAATGCCGCTTTGTATGTGTAGGTGCTCAAGACTTCGGTAGAGCGCAGGGGACCGCCGCCGGTTGTCATCCAGATCAAAGTAAATTGATGTATCGTCCAAATGAAATCCAGCAGCGCCAGGCTGATGATGATGGGCTTTAGCTGGGGCAGGGTAATGTGCAGGAAGAGCTGCCAGGCATTGCCGCCATCGACCCGCCCAGATTCATATAGATCATCCGGGATGCCCTGCAAGCCGGCTAGAAAACTGACCATGTAGAAGGGATAACCCGACCAGATGTTGATGAACGTCACCGCGTTCAGAGCCAATTTGCGGTCGGAAAGCCATTCATTAAGCTCTGGGATTATTTGCAACTCGAGGAGCACAAAGTTAATAACACCGTGCGGGTTCAGCAGCAAACGCCATAGAATAGCGATGATCGATGCGGTGAATACCCAGGGCAATATGTATATGACGCGGAATACCGCCTTCACGTTGGTACTTAGCAGGCGCGAATTCAACAGCAACGCGAATGACAAGCCAATTATGAAGTGCGCAACAACGCTGACAAGTGAGAAGTAAAGCGTGTTGCTTAAGGCGCCCCTGAATTTCCGGTTCGTCAATACCTCTTCGTAATTCTCAAGTCCAACGAATTGTGGCGGATTGGGATTCACAATGACGTTGTCGACCAGGGAATAGAGAAAAACCGTCACGATCGGCACGACCGTCAAGGCCGCCAGCAAAAGCAGTGTCGGCGAAAGATAGCCATAAGGGAGGAGTTTGCGCTTTCGCTGCTCACACCCAATGTTTGAGGAGCCGATTAAATCGTGCGGATTGGCGGTGGGCACGCAAGCAAAACATGGGCTGAGACGGAGAGTGGTGCTACCGGGC
>JAPOYU010000113.1 GCA_026706395.1 Chloroflexota bacterium | reverse complement strand
ACCCAGAACAACCTGTTTACAAAACAGGTGCTCTGCCAATTGAGCTATGGTGGCCTAGCCGAAGCAGTTTACCACGCTGGCAGAGCTTGCTCAAGATGTGCTCCCCGTGGTGGACAACGCGGGCCATTGTACGACGGCAGGACGCTGATGTCAAGAGATCGCCGAGCGTAACACAGCCCACTGAAACCAAGGCCCCCAAGGCTGAGCGCCTCGCTCAAATGCGGCGACCTGATTGTGCGCAATTGTCGTGAAGAACTTCGATCAAATCCGGCTGAAAAACAAACGACAACATCCACCACGGGATGCTGCCGCATACAAATGTGTCTAGTATTTACGTCAAGTTGCGGCGACGCCGGGTTGGCGCCGCCACGTTTGACGAATGGATCTAGCCGCTCGCCGCCAGCCAGCTCATTTCCATGCCGCTGAATTGCGCCTGGTAAGCGTAGGCCAGCTGACGTTGGCTGACCCGCGCTTCAATGATCCGCGCGCAATTCTTGCTGGCGTCGTTCAGGCAGTCCAGCACATCGTGGCCGGGCGCGGTCTGCGTGATGACGACCTGCGTGCGCTCGCCGTATACCGCGCTCTCTTCGACTTCGTGCTCAACCGTCTTCCCGTCGAAGAACAGCGTGCCCTCATCGCTACTGGCGAGGAATTGCACGTGGGACGCGGCGAAGCGTTCGCGGTAGTGCGTGTGGAGCATGCGCTCTGTCGTGACAACCACGCTTAGCTTGGGCTGCTGCCGTTGCCGTTCGAGTTCCGCCACGGCGGCGCGCAAGGCGCTGTCACGCGCTTGGAGCTGTTGATGGCTGTGCGCCAACTCACGAGCGGCCTCGCCCAGCGCGTTCTTCAGAACCCACTGCTCATTGACCAGCGCTTCAATCAGCCTGCCCTTGTCAGCGTTGAGATGACGCAATTGCGCCAAGGCGCTCGACTGACCGGCGAGTATCTCTTCCGCTGTGGAAAGATCACTCTTTGCGTTGGCAAGCTCCGCTTGAGTCGAGGCAAGCTCATGCTGCGTCACGGCGAGCTCGCTCTGGCTCTCAGTCAAGGCGTCATAGACCGCTGACAGCTCGCCCATCAAGTTCTTCACGCCGCCAAAGCCGAGTACGGCGATGATTGCGAACGCGATAAGCAAACCGAGCAGTCGCGACCAGAAGAGAGACTTGCGTGTTGATCTTCCTGTGCCCTTCATATCGACCTCCAAATAACTAATCAGTTGTATATGGCAAACTGCCGAATTTGGTTACGGAAAATCGCCTCGCCACTAGTGTGACACATTTGATTGAATAATGCCAATAGTTTTTCCTTTTCGGATGGCAAGTTTAACTTCACCGATGGCTTTTGTCACCTCAATATCGCGCGGGCAGGCGGGCGTACAGTTAAAAATGGTGCGGCAGCGCCAGACGCCGTTCGGTTCGCTGAGGATATTCAAACGCTCCTTGCCGGCCTGATCGCGGGAATCAAAGATGAAGCGGTGCGCCTGTACGATTGCGGCGGGACCGACATAGTGGCCATTGGCCCAGAAACTGGGGCAGGAAGTGGTACAGCAGGCGCAGAGGATGCACTTTGTCGAATCGTCAAAGGCTTCTCGATCCGCTTGGGTCTGCAACCGTTCGCGCCCGTCGGGCGGAAGTGGATCATCGTTGACGAAGAAGGGCATCACCTGCCGGTAGTGCGCGAAAAAAGGCTCCATATCGACGATCAAGTCTTTGATGACCGGCATGCCCAAGATCGGTTCGATTTGGATCCGCCCGCCGACATCGCGGATGAGGATCTTGCAAGCCAGGCGGTTGACGCCGTTGATGCGCATGGCATCCGAGCCGCAGATGCCATGAGCGCAGGAGCGCCGCAGGGAGAGCGACCCGTCCTGCTCCCATTTGATGCGGTGCAGCATCTCCAGGACGCGGTCGGTAGGGTCGACATCTTTTAAGACGAATTCCTGCCAGTAGGGTTTCTCCTGGCCAGGAACATCCGGATTCTGCCGTCTGATTTTGAAACTTACGTCCATTCTTTCACGTCCAGTCTACATGCGGAAAATCACGATAAAGGCCAGTAGATAAATTGAGATTGCAACACAAGCCGCAAAAATGACGCGGTTTTCTTTTGACAGGGACTTGATGCAGTATTCTACTTTCACGGCTTCCACAAGCGCCGCCCCCGCTGCTTTGAGGAGATAGAACTTAATATGTAAATAAATGTAACGAATATGCAAATAGAAGTAACGAACAAGCAAGCTGAAGAATCGAACTTGCGCAATGATGATTCTCACGATCGGTCTATCCACCATATCGGTCTACCCAACATCCGCCAGCGCAAAGACCATCCATGAAGACGATTTCAGTTTGCCAGGCACTTGCGGATTCTGCCGTCTGATTCTGAACCTGACTTCCATGTTTTCGATAATCCCATTCTGCTGCTGAATCGGACTAGTAAACGCGTTCTATTGGGCGGAATTTCTGTTGCGCTTCCGGAATGCCTTGGGCGACCTCTTCTTCCCAAAGCGAGAGGTCGACGCTCTTTTCGAAGCTGACCGCATACGAGGGAGCCGCTAGGTTGCCGTCATGGGAGACCAAAGAGTGCGCCATCCAGTTTTCATCGTCGCGCCCCTTGAAATCTTCACGGCTGTGGGCGCCGCGGCTCTCTTTTCGTTCGATGGCGGCGCGCGCGGTCACATCGGCCAGATCAAGCAAGCAGCCCAATTCCCAGGCTTCCATCAGGTCAGTGTTGAAAACGCGGGACTTATCGTCAATGTGCAGGTCTCTGTGGAAGCGGTCCCGCAGTTCCGCCAGATCGTCGATGCCCTGCTGCAAGGTCTCTTCGGTGCGGAAGACGCCGACATTATCCATCATGGTAGCCTGCATTTTGGCACGCAGTTCTCCCGGGCGGGACGAGCCCGAGCCGCCGCGGATGCGGTCGAACTCTGCGCAAATCTCGGCGCCGGCATCGCTGGGCAATGCGATCCAATCGGCCTGCTTGACATATTCTGCCATTTTCATGCCGCCGCGCCGCCCGAAGACGACGAGATCCACTAGCGAGTTGGTCCCCAATCGATTGGCGCCGTGTACGCTGACGCACGCGGTTTCGCCGGCGGCGTATGCGCCGGGCATGACGGTACCGGCCGCGTCGATGATCACTTCCGCATCCACATTGGTCGGGATGCCACCCATGGCGTAATGCGCGGTCGGCTGTACCGGCATCGGCTCCAGCACCGGATCGACGCCCAGGTAGGTGCGGCAGAAATCCAGGATATCGGGCAGCTTCCGCTCGATTGTCACGTCGTCAATGAATTCGCCCCGGTCGCGACCTTCTTCCGCGAAATAACGGTTGACGGTCTGCGGACGCACATCCAGGTGCACGTAGCCGCGGTTCTTGATGCTGCGGCCGGCGCGGGTCTCGAGATAGATGGCGCGGCTGACGACATCGCGGCTGGCCAGATCTTTGGCGCTGGGCGCATAACGCTCCATGAAGCGCTCGCCCTGACTGTTGATGAGCACGCCGCCTTCGCCCCGCACGCCTTCGGTGATGAGGATGCCCATGCGGTAGATGCCGGTGGGATGAAATTGAAAGAACTCCATGTCTTCCAGGGGTATGCCCCGGCGCAATGCGACCGCCGCGCCATCGCCCGTGAGCGCATGGGCATTGCTTGTGACCGACCAGCAGCGCCCCCAGCCGCCAGTGGCGAAGAAACTGGCTTTGCCGTGGAAGATGTGAAACTCGCCCGTGCCCAGTTCGATAGCGACGACGCCGGCGCAGGCGCCATCAACGACGATCATGTCGACCACTTGAAACTCATCGAAGAATGACACCTCATTTTTGATGCATTGCTGATAGAGCGTCTGCAAGATCATGTGCCCGGTGCGGTCGGCGGCATGACAAGCGCGGCGAACAAGCTCCTCGCCGAAGTTGCGCGTGTGCCCGCCGAAGCGGCGCTGACTGATGCGTTTTTCCGAAGTGCGGTCGAAGGGCAAGCCCATGTGCTCAAGTTCGATCACGGCGTCGACAGCGTTTTCCGCCAGGATTTTCGCCGCCGCTTGATCGGTCAGGTAGTCGCCGCCCTTGACCGTGTCATAGGTATGATAGATCGGCTTGTCTTCGTCGAGGTTGCCCAGAGCCGCGCCGATGCCGCCCTGCGCTGTGCCGGTATGGCTGCGAGTCGGGTAGAGCTTGCTGACGACCGCGACATCCGCGCCGCCTTTGCTGGCATAGAGCGCCGCCATCAATCCAGCCCCGCCGGCGCCAATGATAATCGCATCGTGTTTGTGAACTTGCATGTACTCCCCGCTCCTGCGCTTGCGACTATGAAAGCAATCCGGGTGAAATGAGATTATTCGCTCTGTGGCTCGACCTCGCCGTTCAGCCAAGCTTCCAATGCCGCCGGGACTTCCTCGCCGCGCAATTCATAGATCTCGGCCGTGGCCGCCATAGCTTCGCTGATGATGTCCTTTTCCAGCGGCACGAACAAGGCAGCCGCGCCGACCGCCAGCAAGACCGCCGCAATCACGGTGCAGAGCGCGACCGACGTCCGGCGGGCGAAATCGTTGAAGCTGGTGTAATCGGTCAAGACGTAGCGCAAGCCATTGAAGCCGTGCAGCGTCACCAGCACCAGGAGGAAAAGATCGTAAACGCGCCAGACAAAGACGCCGCCCGCCGCATAAGACCAGCGGTGGAAGACAAACTCGACCGCGCTAGGCACAGCGCCGATCGTCCCGTTGGTCGCCAGCGTGCCGGCAACTTCTTGCGCGGCGGTGATATCGAATACGCCCTGCACGACGTGCATCAGCGCCAGGTGGCCGAAGACGAGCGGAACAATCAAGATGCCGCTGAGGCGCATGAAAGCCCACCAGAAGCGCTCAACCGGGCTGGCTTGCGGGTAGCGGCCGCGCTGGGGCGCTTCGCCACGCGCCAGACTATAAACGGCGGCCAGTACAATTGCGGCGGCCAGCACGCCAACGAAACCGGCGATGAAAGGAAGCTGCTCGATGATCGAGAAGACCACCACATCCATGACCTTGCCCCCGGCGATGGCTTGCTCGGTGAAGTAGAAGTCGACGACGTGCGATGCCATGCCAAGGAATACCGGCGCCAGCACCAGCAGTGTCAGCAGGAGAACCGCGAGGGCAGCCTGCGCTTGATGGCGCCAGAGTTCAGGTTTGTAGTCAAAGATGACGATGCGAATGCCATTGAAAGCGTGGTAGACCACCGCGAAGACCAAGCCGAATTCGCCAATGGTAAAGATTGGCGATTGGTAGGCGGCGATGGCTTTGACGTAAAGACCGGGATAGAAGACCGCCCATGAGGTATCGATGACGTGGAGGGCGAGGAAAAGCACGACGCCGACGCCGGTGAGCCGGTGCAAGACCCAACTCCACTGGCCGATTGCGCCGCGGTAACGCAATGTTTCTCTAACGGTCAGAACCAGAGACGTCACCGGCAACCTTCCTCACGCTAATTCAGCGCTTCCATGTTGAATCCGTTACGGTTGGCGCAACGCCGCTATTATAGCACGGGCGCAATTCCGCGAAAGGGCAAGCCAACATGCGCCCGTTGACAGCTTGACGAATCCGAGTAAGCTCTAATCGGATTCTCGCAGGAGGATAGCAAATGAGTATCGGTGAACTTATCACGACTTTAGATGGACTCAGTCTCTTCATTGGCGCGGCTGTTGGTCTCCTTGGCGGGGTCATGCTGCTCTTATTCAGCCGCTTCAGCATGAAGCGCTCTTTTGACCGGGCGATGACTGAGCAGAAGTCAGCATTTGAAAAAGCGCTGAGCGAGAACAGAAACGCTTACGAAACTGCCACGAGAGAAATGAAGTCCTCTTTTGAAAGTTTATCCAATGAAGCGCTGCTAAGAAATCAAAGGGAATTCCTTGAATTGGCAAGCAACCGATTCGAGGATCAGGAAAAACAGCACATCAATACGCTGGAAGGCAAGAAGGAGCTCATTGACCAACAATTGCAGTCGATGTCTAAGTCGATGACCAACACTTTGAACACAGTGCCAAGCAGCTTGGAGAAGAACGAGAAAAACGTCAGCGAGGTGATTGGAAAATCAGCCGAGCAACTCAAGGAATCCAACCAGAATTACTTGAATCGGCTATCGGACAAAGCGGCAGCGCAGACGAAAGAACATTTCACAAACCTTGAGAATAAGGAAGTGCAAATTAACCGGACGCTCGGCGAAATGAAAGACAAGCTCGGCAAAGTCGAAGAGTTGATTCAAGAGTTTGAGAAGGCGCGGGAAAGCAAGCTTGGCGCTCTGGACGACCAACTGAAAAATCTGACGCAAACAACATCGGCACTGCACCGAGCGCTGGCTGATAATCGGGCGCGCGGGCAATGGGGGGAACGGATAGCTGAAGACTTGCTGCAGCTGTTGGGATTCGTCGAAGGCAGGAACTATTACAAGCAGATGACGCAAGCGTCCGGGGAACGCCCCGACTTTACGATATGCCTGCCCAACGGCCTTTATGTCAATATGGACGTCAAGTATTCCTTTGACAATTATGACTCGTACCACAACGCGGACAGTCAGCAGAATCGCGAGAAATATGCCAAGGCTTTTCTACGGAACGTGAAGAACGTAGTAAACGACGTTGCCAGTAAGGAGTACATCAATGAACAGACGGTGGATTGCGTGCTTCTTCTAATTCCCAACGAGCCCGTTTACCGTTTCATCCACGAGCAGGATTATACGATCATGGACGCGGCGCTGCGGAGCAAGGTCATCTTATGTTCGCCATTAAATCTATATCCGGTTTTGGCGGTCATACATCAAGCGGCGCAAAGCCTCGCCTTCGAGCGTAAGTCCAGGGAGGTATTCGCCGTGCTCACCGACATCAGAGCCGAATGGGCAAAATACACCGAATATATGGATGGCATGGAAAAGAACTTCTCCACCTTGGAACGAAAATTCCGCGAACTGACAGGCGCGCGATCCAATCAGTTGGACCGCAAGTTTGACAAGATTGATAACATACTCGAAGGCAACAGCATGCAAGCCTGGGAGGATCTCCAGCTTCCTCAGCTTCCGGCAGATTCGACCTAATCCACCTACTTCACGACAGCCGCACGCTCAGCCATCAACTCCATCAATGTATCAGCGATCAAGCCCGGCTTATGGCGTATCGTGTCCTGCTTTTGCCAGAGCGCCCGCTTGCCCGATCTGGTATCGGCGACATCGGCCATGACCGGCGTCACGTTCATCGTCAAGATATTGTGAACTTCATGCGGCGTGGGCAGCAGCACATCAACCCGCTCGCGCGCGTAGAGCTCCATCAGCTCCGGGCTGGGCTCCGATGAGTTCAGCACCACGTAATGGAGTACGCCGATGCCGAGATAAGAAATCACCTGCTGGACATGATCGGACAGCGTATAGCCGTCGGTCTGGCCCGGCTGGGTGGTGGTATTGCAGATGTACACTTTCAGCGCGCCGGAATCGCGTATCGCCTGGGTGATCTCTTTGAACGCGAGACAGGCGATGACGGTCGTGAAAAGGCTGCCGGGACCGATGGTGATGAGGTCGGCGTCGCGCAGCGCATCGAGGCAGGGACCGTAAGCGGTCGCATCGGGATTCTGCACGAAAATGCGTTTGATCGCGGCTTTGTCCAGTTGCCGCACGTTGAACTCCTGCTCGACGATGGTGCCATCCACAAGTTCAGCGCAGATATGGGTATCTTCTTCGGTAACCGGGTAGATATTCGCCTGTACATTGAGGAATTCGCTGATCTGCTCGATCGCCGTCACGAAGCTGCCGGACATCTGCGTCAGAGCGGCGATGAAGAGATTGCCGAAGGCCATGCCATCGAGTTTAGGGTCGCTCGGGGCGGCGATTCGATGCTGCATGACGCGGGTCAGCAGGGAATCGTCATCCAGCGCGAGCGTGGCCAGCGCGTTGCGAATGTCGCCCGGCGCGGGGATCTGCGCGAATTCGCGGACGATGCCGGTGCTGCGCCCGGTATCAGTGACGGCGATGATGCCGGTGAGGCTGCTGGTATGACGCTGCATGCCATGCATGACCTGCACAGCGCCCAATCCACCACCGATTGATACCACTTTCATCCAGCAGCGTCCTCTCGATCAGAGGTCAATTCATTGTTCAAGTATAGCGCAGAAACGATCTGGCGATGGCTGCTTTAGAAGACATTGCCAAGCAGACAGTTCGTAAGTATCTAACCCAAGAGAAAGCCGATTGCTTATAGGGAACGAGACTGAAACCGGGATTATAGCTCGAGCGTAGCCAAGATCAACTCACGTTCAAAGCGCTCGCCCGTATCAGTCAGCGTACCGCCCTGGCTGATTTGAGTCTCGAAATCGTATACGATTAGCTTCACCGTGTAGGCGCCGGCCGGAAGCGGCGTCGTGTCAATCTCATGCACTCCCAGCAATTCACGCCAGATCGGATGATCGTACTGAAGGGCCTTATGGTTTCCCGAGTCGAAGAATTGAAGAGAAAACGCATAACGCTTTTCAGTATCACTGGTCCAAGCCAAGTAGAAGCGGACCTCATCCGAAGCGACCTCGTAATAAGCATTATGTAGACGTACGCCATCGTCATAGCGAACCCCAATCGCGCCGCTTTCATCCATGGCAGCGCAGGGAATATCCAGTTTCAGATACAAGTCGATGGTCGTGCCTTCGTCCTCATAAAAGCGCTCGCAGGATCTGAATCGCGCCAAAAGCCAATCGTGATTGGGCGCTGCTCGCTCCGGATCGAATTCCAGCCGATCTTTGAACAGCCAAATCGCATTCTCCTGATCGAGATCGACCGTCTCCGTACTCAGTACTTCGACCTTGCCTTGCTCATCGCTGGAAATGGCAGCGATGGTCGGGTCCCTCCAGCCAGCGTGGCGAAGATAGCGCATGAAGTGCTCGGCAATTTGTGCCGTTGGCGGCAAAACGACCGCGACGCCATGCCGTTCATCGAGAATTGCGCCCTTGCCCAAAGCTTCCCCATAAGCATCCGCAAAGTGATGTTGAGCGCTCAATTCTTTCGGGCAGCTATCGCTCAGCTCGCTAAGCCGATATATCGATACGTAGCCGTCGCTGTAAGCTGCGGGAATGCCGTCGAAGCTCTCCCCGATTTGCGCGTGCCCGGGGAATGCACGATGAAATACGATGTGGCTAAATCCGTCCGCCTCCAGCGCGGCCACTGCCGAAAGATAAGATTCTGGGTCTGCCGCTTCACAGCGGATCGGACGCAGACTGTACCAAGCATTAAGAATGTAATTGGCTTTGATGTAATTATACGCGCTGGCCAGCGTTCTGTTGGTCGCTCCCGCCGATATCGGAAAGCCGCTTAAAGTTTGAGCGTAGACATAGAAGGCTTCAGATGTCCAACCAAATGGAACATTGACAAGCGCGATGTTTTCTTCCTCTTCCTGCTTCAGCCAGTTGAGGTAGGCCAGACGTTCTTCGCTGACGCTTTCAACCCACCAGGGTTTAGGCGGATGGTACACGGGAATATATCGTTCAAGGGCGCTGATCGAGATAAGCAGCAAGATGAAAACATGCCCCGCGGCGAAAGGAAAGCGCTCTCGCAGCGCCATTAAGCCAAAGCAAGCAAGGATCGCCAGCGGCAGCCAGGCCCCTATCAAGAAAAAACTCAAATGGTCTGGATGACGGAAGGCGGCGAAAGCGACAGGCAGCAATTGATCCAAATAATGCTTTGGAAGAAGGATGTCTTCATAAACAATCCCATTGATTTTGAGCACTGAGCCGAGAGACAGCACAAGAAATACTAGCAGTAGCCCCAGCCAGGGCAGCATCCTTCGCCGCGTATGCTTGTTCAGCAGTCCGATGCCAACTAACATGAGCGGTACAAAACCGAGATAGCTCCTTTTGAGAGGTTTGCTGTTACCGGGCATCTGATCAACGAGGCTTTCAGCGAAAGGACCTAGTATTGGATTCTTGCGATTGATAAAGAAGGAAATAAGGTCGCCGCTTTGCGAACTGTCGCTAGCAAAATCTATTGCCCGGTCCAGTTGCCCTTGATCCTGCAGCATAGGGATCACCCGCCAGGCGCAAGAGATCGCGATGGCGGACACCAGCAGAACCACCTGACGCCAGAATACCATGTTCCGCCACCTTGAAACTGCCAGGCCGCAGACCAACAATCCCAACGCGATTAGGACGCATACAAACTGGTACATCACGACAGCGGTTGTTAAGCCGGCGACTGCGCCCCCGAGGATGATTAGGCTTGCGCGCCTTTCGGTTAGGCCTCGATGCACCCAATACAACACCAGCGGCGTCGGCGCGAGAAAAGCTATGCCAGGCCTTACAGGAAGGCCGACAATTTGTGGACAAAACGCAAAGAGAACTGCGCCAAAGAGCGCGAGCCTCTTGTCCTTGAACAACCACAGGAGGTAAGCGTACGCAGCCAGAGCTGCCGTAACGGTAATCAGGAGATAGCTAATACTGTAGGCGTTGAAAGCTGTCATAAAGGGGAGCAAGGCGTTGCTCATAGCGATGTAAGGGAAATTCAATTGGGTATAAGACAGCGGCACACCATCAGGATAAAAGATCAAGTCGGTATGAAAACGATCTGCTTGTCCAATAAGCACCTTTCCTCCATACCAGTTTTTCCAGAGCTCCAGATACACATCTGGATGTGTGGCTTCCGGCAACCAGTTGACATCCGTCCTGAAGGCGTAGACGATCGTTGGCCAAGTCATCAGCACCGTTAAGACGGTGATGACAATAAAGAAATGCAGGTGTTGCCGTAATTTTACGCGCATTATGACGAGCATTGATGTAATCGCTCTGTATGCGATAGGTATGAGCGTTTCGATATAATATCACATTATATGGCTCATAACGCCGCAAGCACGCAAAATTGCTGCCTAAACCCGCTCGAAATGGCGCCGCCGAATCGTAAGCTGTCTCTTTTGATCCATCACCGCCGATGATCGGGACGATGCAACTGACATATCGCGGAGAATTCAGAGAAGGGTTTTCGCTACCGAGTGTTTTGGCAAACGGGGTTCTAATTTGCTTCGATCAACTTAGTCGGACAGATTTGATCTCGGCAGTCCATTGCTTATTGGCATTAAAGCTCAATCTTTGCCAGGTCAAACTCGCGATCAAATCGGTCCATCGTAGCATGTAACGTACCGGACTGGCTCTTTCCTGTAGCGAAATCGTATACGATCAGCTTTACAACGTACAAGCCTTCCGGAAGCTGCGCTGTTCCAATCTCGACGCTCGTCAGCAACTCACGCTGGATCACACTGTCGTGTTGCAAGGCCCTTTGCCCGTCCGCGCCAAAGAATTGAATCGAAAATGAATAGTGATTTGTCGTTCTGTTGGTCCAAGCGAAATAGAAGCGAACCTTGTCCGAACTCACTTCCACGGAGGCATTGTGCAGGCGAACGCCATCCAAGTAGCGAATTTCGAGAGCGCTACTGCTGTCCAGGGCAGTGCAGGGGATGTCCAACTTTACATACAAGTCGACAGCAATAGTCCTGTCCATATAGACTTGCTCACAGTACTTGAATCGCTGCAGAAACCAGGCGTAATTCGCATTGGTCCGTTCTGGAGCAAGTCCCAGCCGGTCCTTCAAAACCCATACCGCATTTTGGCGTCCCAGGTCAATCGACGCAGTAGACCAGACGTCGACCTGTCCCTGCGCCTCGCCGGCGATGGCTACGACATTCTTGTCGGTAGGATCGAAGTGGCGAAGGTAGCGCATTAAATGGTCGCTTGCTTGGGGCGTTGGCGGAAAAAGGACAAGGGTTTCGTGACGTTCATCGGGGATCGGACTATTCTTTAAGGCGTCGGTGTAGACGCGTGTGAAGAGATGGCGAGTGCTCAATCCTTCCGGACAACCATCACGCAGATCGCTCAGTCTGTAAATCGACACGAACTGGTCATGGTAGGCCGGCGAGATATTTCGGAAACTCTCGCTTACCGCGTGCGCGCTGTGAAGGTCGCGATGATATACGACGTGGCTGAATCCGTCTTCCTCGAGTTGCGCCAGCCCTGAGAGAAAGGTCTCTTTTTCTGTCATTTCGCAGTGGATCGGACGGTGACTCTGCCAAGCACTCAGCAGGAAGTTCGCTCTGATGTAGCCGTAAGCGCTACCCGGTGTACGGCTCATGAAGCCTTCAACTTGGGGGTATCCGCTGAGTGACTGGAACCAGGAATAGCGCCAGGAATTATGTTTGCCAAAGGGCAGATTGATCAGACTAATGCTTTGCTCTTCCTTCTCAAGCCAATCGAGAAAGGCGAGGCGTTCTTTGGTAACTGCGGCAGCCAAACGTGGATCGTCAGACACTGGTATAGGGCTGTAGTATTCAAATGCAACAATCAATATAAACGCCAGGACAAACCTCGATCGCAATTTAATGGGAACCCGATCCAACAGTGCGTGTAGTCCTAAGCAGGACAAAACCGCGAGTGGCAGCCAGGCGCCGGTCATAAAAAAATGTGGAGAATAGAACGCTGCGAAAACAGGAGGCAGCAATTGATTGAGAAAGTGTTTTGGAAGCTTGATGTCCTCAAATTCCGTCCCGTTGATACTAAGTGTTGAACCGAGGCTCAAGACCAAAAAACACCAGCAACAGGCCCAGCCAAGGCAAGAACTGGCGCCGCTTTCTTTTCGTGAATAGCCCGAAACATATCAGCGCGATCGGCACGATCCCAATATAGCTGGAATCTCTGATATTTGGTTTTTCAGGAATGTGAAGAAGATCTTCTGCGAAGGGGCCCAGAACAGGATTTTTGATATTAACTATAAAGGACAACAAGTCGACTCGGGAATCGGTGTACCCGCTTGCCCGGTCAAGCTGCTCAGCGTTCTGCAACATGGGGACCAACCGCCACGCGCAAGACAGCGAGATTACCGCCAGCAATAGAAAAACGTGACGCCAAAATACTCTGTCGCGCCAGCGTGAAACAGCCAAACCGCAAACGAACAACGCTAAAATGATAACATTGCACACGAAAGTGTACATTGAAACCGCGATTGTCAAACCGGCAATAAGCCCGGCGA
>JAPOYU010000054.1:218336-232683 GCA_026706395.1 Chloroflexota bacterium | reverse complement strand
AGACAGATGTCGGAATTTGTGCTGGTATTCGCAGTCCTTGCGCTCGTTTTGGGCGGCTATTGGGCGCTTGTCGTCTTTCCCAAGCAGCGCGCCTACCAACACAAGCAGAAGATCGTACGGTCACTGCATGTCGGCGACGAGATAGTGACATACGGAGGCATCGTCGGCAAAATCATCGATATCGACGCGGAAGGCGGAGTCGCCCAGGTCGAGATCGCGGACGGCGTTCGTATCAGGCTGCTCACCGCGGCTTTGCAGCAGCTCTATGATCCGGAAAAATTCGCTTACGACGCCGGCATCGGTATCGAAAAGCCGCAAGCCGAGCAATCATCATCGTGAAGATGAGTAGTGTCAAGGAAGGAAGCCTCGGATGAGCAGCCATGCTCGATGGCTCATCTTTATCATTTTATTGAGCGCATTCTGCATTTGGGTCGCTACGCCGCCCGAGTTCAAAGGTGTGCAGACGGAAGCCTGCGCCGCCCTGGACGGCCTGGAATCCCCCGATCTCAAATGCTCGGAAAACCTGGAGATCGACGTCAACGGCGACGGCACAAGTAAATTTGTGCTGAATATCACTCAGAGCCTCGGCCTGGACCTGGTTGGCGGTTTGCGCGTCTTGCTACAGGCCGATATCTCGGCGGAGAACTTTACGCCGGAAGACTTAAACGAGACGGCCAACAATGTATCGCGCCGCGTCAATGCACTTGGCCTCACAGAGGCAACTGTACAAGTGCAAGGGCGTGATCGCATCCTCGTCGAGTTGCCAGGTGTGCGCGATCCGGCCCAAGCTATCGCCACGATTCAGCAGACTGCCCTGCTCGAATTCGTCGATTTCGGCGGCTTGTCCAATCAAGTGCGGAACTTCGTCGGCGCCGAGATTGTCACCAGCGAGCAAGTCGAGTTGCGGAAAAATACCGTGCTCGCTGAAGGTGAAGCGGACCCACTTGCAGATCGCCGCGCGCATCCGGTCAGCGGCTTGCCTTTCCGTACGGTAATGACCGGCGCCGGACTACAAGCGGCAAGCGCCGTTCTTTCGCCGCCGCAGGGCACGGGCAGCCCGGAATGGATGATCAACTTCGAGATCAAGGAAGAGTTTCAGGACGTATTCGGCAGCTTCACCGGGAGCAGAATCGGCGAGCCGATGGCGATTGTACTGGACGGCGAAGTCCTCTCTGCGCCGACTATTCAGGCCCAGCTTTCTACTGGCGGCGTTATCACTGGACAATTCACGGAAGACGAAGCGAATACGCTGGCGCTGCAACTGCGTTCCGGCGCATTACCCATTCCGCTGCGCATCGAAAGTACACAAGAAGTTGGCGCGACGCTTGGGCAAGAATCCGTCCGACTGAGTGTGCAAGCCGGTGTGGTCGGCGTTATTGTCGTGCTTGCTTTCATGCTCATCTATTACCGGCTCCCGGGTGTCGCGGCCGATCTGGCGCTTGTTGTCTTCATCTTCCTGAACATCGCCGTTTTTAAGCTGCTGCCGGTTACCTTAACTCTGCCGGCAATCACCGGCTTCTTGATTTCCATCGGCACGGCAGTTGACGGTAACATTCTGATTTTTGAGCGGATCAAAGAGGAACTTCGCGCCGGCTTGCCCCTGGACGCGGCGTTGAAAGCCGGTTTCGACCGCGCCTGGACGTCCATTCGCGATTCCAACCTGTCCACAATAATCATCTGCGGCATTCTCTTTATGTTTGGGCAAACGCCGGGCGCCAGCATTGTCGCCGGCTTTGCGGTCACACTGGCCATCGGCTTGGTGCTCAATCTATTCACAGCGGTGATCGTAACGCGCACCTTCCTGTACATTCTTGTCGGCCTATTCCGCAGCGCGGTAACGAACAATCGCGCGATCCTCGGCGCTTAGGGACGGAGAGCCATGTTCAACATCGTACAGAAACGCCGCTGGTTCTTCCTGCTGTCCGCCATAGTCATCGTGCCCGGTCTTGCGATAATGATATTCTCGACCGTCTCAACCGGCGCTCCCTTCCGCTTGAGCATTGATTTCCTGGGCGGCAGTATCTATGAACTGAAATTCAACCAAGCGGGCGCGACCGAAGTAGGCATCCGCCGCGTGTTTACTTCGGTGGGCGATGAAGGCGTAATCATCCAGCAGATCGGAAGCGCCGATGCAAATCGCTGGTCTGTTCGAGCCAGCTTCCATGATGTCAGCGTGACCAACGATATCCTTGCGCGACTTGGCGAACTCTCGCCCATCGATCGTGATAGTTTCCGCGTCGAGACCGTATCAGCGACCATCGGACAGGAAGTCACGCGCTCGGCCCTGGCGGCCGTCGCCGTGGGCGCTCTGGTCATCACGGGCTTTATCGTAATCGCTTTTCGGCAGGTGCCCAACGCCATACGCTACGGTGTCTGCGCCATCGCGGCCATGATCCACGATATCCTGCTGGTTATGGGTGTGATGTCGCTATTTGGCTTGCTGCTGGGCTGGGAGATTGACGCGCTTTTTTTGACCGCCGTGCTGACGGTAGTCGGATTCTCGGTGCAGGACTCGATCGTGGTCTTCGATCGCATCAGAGAAAACATACCGAAGCACCTGGGCGAACCATACGAGACGATTGTGAATCGGAGCATCTGGGAGACTATTCATCGATCGCTGGCGACGCAACTCAACGCCTTCTTCATCATGATCGCGATTCTGCTTTTCGGCGGCGAGACCGTCAAGCAATTCATCGCCATTCTTTTCATCGGCTTGCTTTCCGGCACCTACTCATCGATCTTCACTGCCGTGCCGCTTCTCGTCGCTTGGGAAAAAGGCGAGCTGCCTTTGGTTGGGCGTGGCTGGCAAGCAGAAGAATTGGAACCGGAGACCGCCTGACATATCGTCCAATCAATGGCGGAAGTGTCGACTCCCCGTGAAGATCATCGCCATGTCATAGTAGTCAGCCGCTTCGATTACCTGGCTGTCGCGTATTGACCCACCAGGTTGGACGATGCAAGTCACGCCGGCGCGCGCTGCCCGCTCAATGCTGTCCGGAAACGGGAAAAAAGCATCCGACGCCATCGCCGCATTAGTGGTCTCGCCACCCGCCTTGCTGATGGCCAGTTCGGCCGCGTCCACTCGGCTGGGCAGCCCGCCGCCGATTCCAACGGTCCGTTTGTCCCGCGCCAAGACGATAGCATTTGATTTTACGTGCTGTACCGCTTTCCATGCGAATATCAGTGACGCCATCTCCTCGGCTATGGGTACGCGTTTGGTCACGGTCGTCATCGTGGCGCCAACGGGATCGCCCATGTCATATCGTTGCAAAAGCAACCCATTCATCACACTGCGGAATTCGTAACCGCGCCCACGGAAACGTTCCTTTATTCGCAAGACCCGACAATTCCGTCTTCCACTCTGCAAGTGCGCAACGGCCGCTTCACTGAAGGACGGCGCAACAACGGCTTCCACAAACAGCGTCCCAAGCGCCTCCAGGAAATCTTCATCTACTTCTCGATTCGCGGCGATGATCCCGCCAAACGCCGAGACCCGGTCGGATTCGAGCGCCTGTGGGAATGCCTCCGCAACCGAATCCGCGCTGGCTATCCCGGTCGGATTCAGATGCTTGACGATAACAACCGTTGGCTCATCAAAGCCGCTTACCGCGCGCCAGGCGCTGTCGACATCCAGAATGTTGTTGAAGGAAAGCTGCCTGCCCGACAGCTGATCCGCGCCCAAGGGCGAGCCCTTCTCTCCCCGCGCGTAATAGGCGGCCGACTGATGTGGATTCTCCCCGTAACGGAGGTCGTGGCTGCGCTGAACGCCGAAGGCTACACTGTCCGGCACATCGGCGTCAGCTGGCTCAGCTATCTCGGATTCGCTCAGATACGCGTAGATTGTAGTATCGTAATTGCGACAGTGGCCGAATGCCTTGACTGCCAATTCGCGCCGCTGCTCCAGACTCGTTGTCCCGTTGGTTTTCAAAGATATCAAGACATCAGAATAATCTAGCGGATCGCAAAGCACAGTCACCCGGGCAAAGTTCTTGGCGGCGCCGCGCAGCAAGGTCACGCCACCAATGTCGATCTGTTCTATCGCGTCGTCGAGGCTGACTTTCGGCTGGCTGATCGTCTCCCTGAAGGGATAGAGGTTGCACACGACCATCGTGATAGGCGCAAATCCGTGGTCCGCCAGTTCCTGCATATCCGTGGCGGCGTCACGTGCCAAGATGCCACTGTGTATGGCGGGATGCAGGGTTTTCACGCGTCCACCCAGCATTTCCGGCTGCCGCGTGACCCGCTCTACACTCGTCACTTGTATTCCGGCATCGGTCAAGGTCTGCGCCGTACCGCCACTAGCGACGATCTCCCAGCCCAAGCCGACCAGTTCCTTGGCAAAGCCGAGCAAGCCGCGCTTGTTTGAAACGCTGAACAATGCCCTGGGCATATTTTGTCCTCGTGTCCCGTCGACCCCAACAATTATGATGAGATTATAGTTGACTCAGCCAGCGCGGTATAGGGAATAGATGACGTCTCATGCGTCAAGCGCAATGACAGCGTCCGGCGCGATGCTAATGGTCAAGTTTCCGCCGATCGCCACCGGCAGCGTGGAAATCACAAAGTACAGGACCGTGCCATCGTCAAGCGACACGCTAACGTCAAAATAGTCGCCACGAAAGACCGCGGTCTTGAGCACCGCGTCAAAGAGCAAGGATGTGCTCGCCTTCGACCTGCCGATGCGGATGCCCGCCGGATGAATCAACGCGGTCGACGCGGCGCCGCCGTCCGGCAGCGTTTCCGAACAGATACGGCGGGCAAAGTTATTGCGCCTGGTGTCAAAGATGTTGCGCATGCCGAGAAATGAGGCGACAAAAGAACTCCCGGGCCAATGATACAAGCGCTCCGGCGTATCCACCTGCTCTATGCTGCCGATATTCATAACGGCGATTCGGTCCGCAACGGCGTATGCTTCGCGATGGTCGTGCGTAACGTAAATCGCGCGAATGCCTTCATCTTTGATGATCTGACGCAATTCGAGCGCCAATTGGTCACGCAGCTGCGCATCCAACGAGCCCAGCGGCTCATCCAACATCAACAGGCGGGGCCTCGGCGCAAGGCTGCGCGCTAATGCGACACGCTGCTTCTGTCCACCGGAAAGCGACGCGATATCCCGCCCCCCCAGCTCCGCCAGTCCGACCCGATCCAGCAGCGACTCGACTACTCCGGATATGAGCCGCCTCGGTTGACCGCGCCGCTTCAAGCCGTAGGCGACATTGTCCGCCACATTCATATGTGGAAACAGCGCGAAGTCCTGGAACATCAGGCCGAATTCTCGGCGATGTACCGGCGTATCGCTGATATCGACCCCGTCGAAACTGACTTGGCCACCTAGCGCTGTTTCCAACCCGGCGATGATACGCAGCAGGGTCGTCTTGCCGCAGCCGCTGGGACCAAGAAGGCAGACGATTTCCCCCGGCTCTACTTGCAGATTGACCTTGCGCAGAGAGACGTGGTCTTCATAAGCGTGTGATACATTCTCGATTGACAGCATCAGAACTCCGCGACCCCGGCGGCGCGAAGTCTCTCAATAATGAGGAAACCTCCGGCGCAGACCACCATCAATATCACGCTCATTGCCAATGCCTGGCGGTAGGACGATAAGCCCGGGTCGCCGATCAAGCGGTAGATGACCACCGGAATCGTCACGGATTCGCGCTGCGCCACAAAAAGCGACGCGCCAAACTCGCCCATGCTCACCGTAAACGCGAATGTCGCTCCAACGACGATCCCGCGGCCGACCAAGGGCGCGTCGATGGTTACAAGCTTCTCCAGGGGACGGGCGCCGAGTACCCGCGCCGCCTCGCCCAGCGATGACGGAATCGCGCGCAAACTCGGCAAGACGCTTCGGATTACAAATGGCAGCGCCACCAAGGTGTGCGAAATCGGAATGATGAGCCAGGATGAACGTAGATTCAGCGGCGGCTCGTCCAGCGCAATGATGAAGCCGAAGCCAAGCGTAACCGCACTTGTAGCTAGCGGAAGCATAAAGAGCGGATCGCTGAATCGAGACCAGCGGCCGCGCCGATTGATCATATGCGACGCGATCAAACCCAGCGCGAGAGCCGCCATCATAGCAATCAGCGCAAAACGCAAGGAGTTGAAGACCGCTTCCAGTGGCGCTATGAAGAGCAGTGACGCGCGCGATCTCTGTGCCAAGCCGGTGTAACCGCTAAAGTCAAGCTGACCGGTGACAAAAAGTGAACGCCATAACAATGCCAGCAATGGCGTGAAGAGCAGCAGGCTGATCAGCAGGACACAGGCTGCCACCGCCAGTCGGTGCATGGTTGTGCGTGGGCGGCGAGCAATGACAGCGCTACTGGCCAGACCGACTTGCAGCCGACGTTGAGTCGATGTGTAAATGACCAGCATCACGAGCATTGATAAGATCTGCACCAGGGACAGTGCGGCCGCCAGCGGCAGATTGAATATGCTGACCGCCTGATAGTAAATCTGCACTTCCAGCGTGGCAAAACGTATGCCGCCCAGGATCAGAACCACGCCGAAACTGGTGAAGCAAAAGATGAAGATCAATACCGCGGACGAAAGCAGCGCCGGGCGGATCAACGGCAAACGAATATCGCGCCAAAGGGAAAGCTCGTTCGCGCCCAGCGCTCGCGCCGCTTCTTCAGTATTGAACCCAACTGATGACCAATAGCTTGTGATAATCCGCAGAGCGATCGCAAAGTTGTAAAAAACGTGAACGATGATTATCAGCGTCAACGTGCGCTCGAGTTGAATCGCGCTGTAGTCAAGCGAGAACAGCGTACGCAGCAGATCATTAAGCAAGCCGCCATCGCCCAGCATAACGGCGAAGGCCAGCGCCACGACCACCGTGGGCAAAACGAATGGCAGCGTCGCCAAGGAGAGAAGCAGCGACTTGCCCGGGAATCGAAATCGGGCGAATACAAATGCGCAAGGCAACGCCAGCGCCACCGTCGCACCTGTCGATATCAGCGCCTGGTACACAGTGAATACCAAGGTGCCAATGTAGTAATCGCTGGACATGAGTCGGACAAACGCCGACAAGTCCAGCGCGCCATCCGGTCGTAGACTAAGATCGAATAGCGCCAGCAACGGATACAAGAAAAAGACGGCGAGAAAGGCGAGCGGAGCGAGATATAGGAGTTTCGCCACGTAGCGAAAACTTGCCGTCAACGCAACATGACCTCCGCCCAAGCTTGAATCCACTCTTCCCGCTTCTCTTCGATCAAGGTCGGGGCCAGCGACGCTGGATTCTCAGGAATCTCAGCGAATTCCGTAAATTCCTCCGGCAACGCTATGCCTTCCACGACCGGGAAGACAAACATATTCAAGGGCATCTCTTCCTGGAATGCTGGGCTGAGCATGAAATCGATAAACTGTTTCGCGCCGCCTGGATTGGCTGAGCCAGCCAGGACCCCCGCATATTCGATCTGCCGGTAGCACATATTGTCGCCTGTGATCGCTCCCGTTACCGCGCCTGCCTCCGGGTCTTCGCCGTAGACTACTTCGGCCGGCGGGCTGCTCGCATAACTTACGACAAGCGGACGCGCGCCCACGCCCCGGCTGCCAACGGTGAACTCGCCGTAATATGCGTCCGTCCAGCCATCAACGACCAGCAGTCCATTATCCGCCAACGCCCGCCAATAATCCAAATAGGTCGTCTCACCCTCGTCGCCGAATTCGGCTATGGTCGCCAGCAGAAACGCCAGGCCCGGCGACGATGTTGCCGGGTTCTCCGCCACAAGCAAGCCGGCGTATTCCGGCTCGGTCAAGTCACCCAAGCTTTCCGGCAGCGCAAGTTCATTCTCTTCAAAATAGGCAATGTCATAGTTGAGGCAGACATCGCCGAAGTCAATCGGCGTCACCCGATAGGTAGCATCCGGGATGAAATCTTCGGGCACATTTTCCAACTGCGGTGATTCATACGGCGCAAAGATCTCGGCATCCAGCGCGCGGCTCAGGAAAGTATTGTCAACGCCATACAAGACATCGCCGAGCGGATTGCTCTTGCTCAAAATCGCTTGGTTAACCATTTGCCCCGCGTCGCCGGATCGCAAGATTTCCACCTTGTGTCCGCTGTATTCCTCAAACGCCTCCAAGACCAACTCCGTAATCGCAAAACTGTCGTGGGTCAAAACGACAACCGTCTTGGCCTCCTGAGCAAAGGCCATGCCGATGACAATTAGCGGCAGCAGAATAGCCGCAACAACTCGCCTATACATAATGAAACTCCCTTCTATCACTAGACGGGACTCGGCGAGCATACAAGCGCTGAGGAAAAACCACCCCTGTCGGGGTGTGTACAGGGGTGGCCGAAACAAGGGTGTTGCAGACATCCCTACGCCAGCATTACCTGGATCAGGTATATGGGTCGGCATGCGCCGCACGCCCTCTCAGCCCGCTCCCGCGAGCTCCCCAAGTCACGACATATAGTCAGTAGAGATTATACTACGCAGCACAAAATGCGACAATGAAATGTCATTAAGATTTGCTAAAGTCCTTTACAAAATCGTCAATCCGCCCAGCATTGCATGCTTCGGTGTATCGCAGGATAGCCTCCCCATCCAAGGGATACTGCGGGTAGCAGCTGGTAGGCGCCGCGCCCAAACGCGCTTCAACCAGCATGTCGCAACCGGGAAAGGGAATGATTACTCCATCGGTCGTTCGCGCCAATTCGTCGACGACCTCTTCAACTGTTGCAATTACGATGTCGGCCAAATATACCAGTTCCAAGTCGATACCCAGGTTATTGTTGATTAACACATTTCCCTGACGGTCGCCCGCAAGTCCATGTATCACAGCCACATCACATGGAATCGCTGGAAACGCCAGAAGTTCATCGCCGCTGTATGGATCATATACGGTTTTCACATCGGGACGAATGCAGGGAATGTCCGTGCCCAGCCAGGCCCGCGATGGCAAGAATCCAACACCGGCTATCTGTGCTCTAATCCCCATCACGATGCTCGCCTCGGTCTCCTCAATGACTTGTACGCGCTGCTGCTGGACGAACTGTGTGAACATCGGCGCCAGGCCAAATGCTTCCAGCCCAAAATAGGCCGAACGCACAGCCTTTACACATCCCGCTCCAATGAGCAAGTCGGACTCCATGCCGCCAGTAAAACTCAGCAGCGTTAAATCCTTAGGCCGACGCTTGCGCCGCAGCAATGCCTTAACGAATGCCAACGGACGCCGATATAGCGTCATCCCGCCCAGCGCCAAAGTAGCGCCATCGAAGACGGTACCGGCGGCCTCTTCCATTGACACATATTGTCCAGGCGTCATCATCATAATTCAGTCAAGCCTTGAAGCGGACCACGCCACGCGCGCGGAATCTTAGCGAATCCAGGCGATTTAACTGTTTTGAAGCGCAATAATGATAGCCTATACTGTAAGCCCTTGGAAACCTTGACACCAGTCTGGAGTCGCCTGATGACCATGACTCGGCCGCGCCAGAGGGCCCAAGCATTGCCCGGCTCTATCCTCATGACATTGGTCGTATTTGCGCTCGGGTTCGCCGCCGGAACTGTTTCGAACAGTCCTACCGCAGCCCTAACCGACACGGACCAGGCATTTGAACCATTCTGGGACGCGTTCTCATTAATTGAATCACGCTATGTGGACCAGGTCGAAGTTGAGGTTTTGGTGGACGGCGCCATCGACGGCATGGTAGACGCTCTCGGCGACGAACACAGCGGCTATATCCGTCCGGAATTGTACAAACGCAGCATCGATTTTTCCGGTGAGTTCACCGGCATCGGCGTCTTTATCGAAACCGATGAGGAAACCGGCGAAATTGAAGTCGTGACGGTCATAGCGGATTCGCCGGCCGAAAACGTCGGGGTCATGCCGGGAGATATATTCTTCGAAGTCGATGGTCAACGCGTCACCGGTCTCTCGCAAGCCGAACTGTCGGCGCTTGTTCCCGGACCGCCCGGCACCACTGTGATCATCACATTCAAGCGCGATCGTGAGTTCATTACATTTGAAATCGTGCGCGATACCTTTCCGCTGCCCAATGTGTCCTACGAGCTGGTTGGGGATAATGTCGTCCATATAAAGATGCTCGACTTCAATGACCAATCGCGTTCCCAACTGGATGAGGCCCTTGAAGCAGTCGATATCAACGAAAAAAACGGTCTCATCTTTGACATTCGAGGCAATCCGGGCGGCACCCTGGCGAGCGCGATAGAAATCGGCAGCGCATTCATTGAAGAGGGTGTCTTGCTGCGGCAGGTCGCGCGAGACCAAAGCGAGGAAGTAACCCGAACGAGTGGCGGCTATGCCGATATCAACGTACCGATCGTCGTCCTGGTAGACGAAACCAGCGCCAGCGCATCAGAAGTGCTCGCCGGCGCGATGCAAGACTATGGCGTGGCGACCATCCTGGGCGAAACCACCTTCGGCAAAGGCACCGTACAGAACATCCCTCCCCTCTCCAACGGCGGTGGTCTGCGCATCACCGTCCGTCGCTGGCTCACCCCTAAGGGCCATTGGATTCATAAACAGGGGATCACGCCAAACATCATCGTCGAATGGAATCCGGAGACTGATGAAGAAGAAGCGAACGACGAACAGCTACGGGCGGCGCTCGCTTTTCTTGAACCGCCGCGCGACTAACGACATCGTTTTGCGTAATAGCTACTGAGGTCTCTGATTTTGCGGCATCTGACGCTATTCAAATTCGTCAGCCGATGCTATAGTGTCTTGGTTTTGAACTGGAAGTTGTGTCGGGAATTCAGTTATGGGCGTTGTCCTGCAAATATCGTCAATCGTCATTTCGATCGTGCTGATTGTCTTGATTCTGCTTCAGGTCAAGGGTGGCGCCTTGGGCAGCTTGCTCGGCGGCGATGCTGGCGGTGGCATCGCGCGAACGCGACGGGGCCTGGAGAAGACGCTCTTTCGCATCACCATATTCCTGTCTATTGCGTTTCTCGGCATCGCCCTCTTCGCCGTTTCAACTCAGGGCTAGAGGCCGCGCAGGAAATTCGCGGATTAAACAATGACAGACACTGCGGCGGCGTTTTGCTGTTATGACAAAGCGCTGCTTTGCTTGTGACAGGGCGTGATATGCTTCGTGGCTTCCGCTGGCAACTGGTCGCATTCTTGCTCGCTCTCGCGCTGTTTTTCGCTGCCGGCCTGTTCCGCCTCAGTCGACAATCCGGTCCCCAGCCGGCACCAGAAGCCACTGCTTCCCCCACGGTCACAGCCACACCCGCCAACGCTCCAACGACTGTAGTCGCGCAGGCGAGCGATACTCCGCCTCAATCCGGCCGCAATCGCTACCGCGAGGGCATCGTCGGCTCTATCCAACGCCTGAATCCCCTATTCGCGCATTTGAACCCGGCCGATCGTGACATCACAAGTTTGATTTTCGAGGGGCTCTTCGACTTCAATGAATACGGCGAGACCGTGCCGCGCTTGGCAGCCGAACTAGTTGTTTCGAGCGACCGCCTGGATTACGTTGTCCGATTGCGCAACGACATTCACTGGCAGAATGGAATTCCCTTCAACGCCGATGATGTCATCTATACAGCATCCCTAATGAGCGATCCGCATTATGCCGAGATCTCGCCGGCCGGCGCCTTCTGGCAATCGGTAGAAACTCAAAAGCTGAGCCAGGACCTCATCCGTTTCCGTTTGGCGCAGCCTTACAGCAGCTTTCCCAACCTGCTCACTTTCGGCATCCTTCCGGAACATGCTTTGCGCGGCACGACAATCGATCATCTGGCCCATCACCCCTTCAACCTAGCTCCCATTGGCACCGGCGCCTATCAACTCGTCGACCTGGGCGCCGCCGATGGTCAAGGCATCACCGCTGTGAACCTGGCCTTAGCGCCGACTTATCGTCAACGCCAAGAGGCGCAGACGGGTTACCTCCTGCACGAGTTGCGTTTCAACTTCTACGCCGATTCTGCCGCTGCCCTGGATGCCTACCGTTCGGGTGAGACAGACGGGCTTGCGGAAATAACGCCGCCGGCTGCCCTTGATTCATTGCCACAAAGCCGACATTATCGGCAAGTTGATTCGACGCTCGGCATTTTGATTTTCAACTGGAGAAACGCGCCATTTGAAGAACGTCGTCTGCGCCGGGCACTGTCCTTGAGCCTGGATGTTCCGCAGCTAGTCCAGACGCACTTCGCTACGTCAGCCACCTACGCAGACAGTCCTTACGTGCCTGGCTCCTCAGCCTACAAACCGGATTTTTTCTGGCAGACGTACGACCTGGCAAGCGCGCAAGAGCTGCTCAACGAAGCGAAACCGAGCGAGTCGGAGACAAATGACGCCGCCGCTGATAAAGACGACTCAACTATTGAGCCGGTGCAGCCATATTCGCTTGTAATAGAAGATAGCGCCAGCCTGCGCGCCATGGCGAATGAAATCGTTTCGCAATGGCAACTCCTCGGACTGGACTTCCTCGTCGAGCCGCTCGACCCGGCCAGCTTGAGAAACCGTCTTGAGACCGGCCGCTTCGATACCGCAATCATCACCCAGCGTATCGGCGCCGATCCTGACCTGTTTCGCTTCTGGCATCCGGCCGAGTCCGGCGGCGGCAACTATGGCGCAGCAGCGGACAACCAGCTTGCCGAGATCATCGAGAATGCCCGAGGCGAGATATTCCCCACGCGCCGCGCCCTGCTTTTTCAGGAGTTTCAAGAGCTGTTCGCCGAGCAGGCAATCGCTATCCCGCTCTACTATCCGATCTATACATTCGTCGTGCGGGACTCAATTGAAGGCATTCAGCTCGGCTATATGGTCAGCCCAGCGGACCGCTTCCGCGGGATTCAAGATTGGCGATATTCGACCACTACAAGCTAAGGCTCCCGCTCCTTTTGTAGGATTTCGCGCAACAAATTCTTACGCGCCGCGCCACCCAAGGTTTCCAACTTGCGCGTGCCCAAGGGATCGATCTCTTCGCGCAGCAGCCGCAAATCCTCTTCATCGGGCGGCATGGTCTCGCTGACGTCATCGGCGACTAATAGCTCGAATCCGGTCTTGCGCCGCACACGCTCGACAGCTAGACCCGGGTGTACGCTTGTGAGACGCATCCGCCCATCGTTCCAGTCAAACTGGCCCAAATCAGAAATCAGGTATTGCGGCCCGCCGCCGGATTTACGCTGCGGCACATGCCCCATGCCACTTATGAAGTCAAGCTCTTTGGCAAATGTAAGGCGGGAGTGACGCGGCACATAGAGATAAGCATGATCGTAATGAGGAGTCACATCGGGGATGCCGCCGCTGCCCGGCAAACGCATCCGCGGCTGCTGGTAGTCCTTGCCAAAAGCGATATTATTTGTGTTGCCTTTCTGGTCGACCTGCGCCGGACGGAAGAACTCCTTGGGCCGGAACTTGGGCAATATCTCGGCGGCGCCCGCCGCAAATCCTAAGTGGATCAATCCCTTTCCCACCCATAAATCCTCAATATCGGTGATGCCCAGCGCTCCCCAGTCTTGCACCAAGGCCTGACCAATTGCTGATGTAAACCTGGCGCCCGGCGCATGGCGGATCTTGCCGAGGATCAAGCCGGCGGAAACGAGCGGCGTATTGATGCCTTGCGCCCAGACATCCCCATCCCGCACCTGCCGCGAGATGCAGACGCTTATCAACTCATCAATTGTGTAGCTTGGCCTGGCGGACAAGGCGCTACTCGCCCCCGCCGTTTGACTTTACCAGCCTGATAAATTGCCGCTTCCCCACTTGCAAGACCGCGGGCAGCATCTCCAGCGTCACCGTCGCTTGCAGGCTTTCGACCTTCTTCTCGTTCAACCGCACGCCGTTCTGCTGGATCAAGCGCCTGGCTTCGCCGCGACTGTTCACCATCTTCAGGCGCAGCAAAATATCGCGGATCTCGGCCTCAGCCTGCAATTCCGCCTCCTGAATATCGTCGGGGATACCGCCACCACCGCGAAAGACTTCATTCCAGCGCGATTGCGCCGCGTCAGCTTCCGATAGGCTGTGAAAGATGCTGACGATTTCATGAGCAAGCTTCATCTTGGTGTCCTTGGGATGCAATTCTCCCGCGCGAAGTCTCGCTTCCAAGTCCTCAACTTGCGCCTGCGTCCAGCCCATTATCAGCTTGTGATAAATGCCCATCGCTTTGTCCGGCAAACTCATGATCTTGCCGAACATATCCCAAGGCTCGGACAGCAGCGGTATATGATTGCCTAGGCTTTTCGACATCTTGATTTCGCCATCGGTGCCGGGCAGGCTCTCACCCATGATAATCGCGATCTGCGGCTTCTGTCCCAGTCCGGTTTGCAGCTTTCGCCCCGCCACCAGAATATTGAAAAGCTGATCTTGACCGCCAACCTGCACATCGGCTTCCTGCGCCACCGCGTCATAAGCCTGCATCAGCGCATAA
>JAPOYU010000054.1:80144-218240 GCA_026706395.1 Chloroflexota bacterium | reverse complement strand
CACATCGGCTTCCTGCGCCACCGCGTCATAAGCCTGCATCAGCGCATAAAAGAACTCGTGCAAGAATATCGCTTTGCCATCATCGATGCGCTTGGCGAAATTCTCCCGCGCCAAAAACTGCTGCACGGTAAAGTGGCTCGCCAGACGGATTATGTCGGCGAAATCGAGCGGCGCCAGCCACTCATCGTTGCGGCGGACGCGCGTCCGTTCTTCGTCCAAAATCTTGAAGGCCTGCTCGGCATACGTCCGCGCATTGTCCTCCACGTTGCGCATAGTCAACTGGTCGCGAGCGCTTTCCTTGTCCGACGGATCGCCGATCAAGCTAGTGAAAGTGCCGACCAGAAAGGTCACGTCATGCCCGAAATCTTGAAACTGGCGCAGCTTGCGCATTGTGATCGTGTGACCTAAGTGCAAGTCGGACGTCCGCGGGTCGTATCCGCAGTAGACGCGCAGCGGCCGTCCTTCCCGTTCGCATTCACGCAAACGCTCGCGCAAGTCCTTTGCCATATTCTCACGCGTGTCAGGGTCGCCGTATGCGGCGCCGGACATCAACACTTCGACTTGTTCGTCAATCGTCGCCATTTCGCCTCCCTGTTTGGACTGCTCCGCTCTTCTCGCCGCCAGTATACCATAGGGATAAGCCCCTGTTCAGGTATGGCCGCTCTCGCTATAATCCACGCCGATTCGCCGCTGAACACAGGCGAATTTCCGGCCGCCAATCACAAAGCAAACGGGACGACTTTATGAAGACAATGAGCAGCGCCGAAGTACGCCAGGCTTTTCTTGATTTCTTTGAGGAAATGGGACACCGAGCGGTTGCCTCTTCTTCGCTCGTGCCGGCGAATGACCCGACGCTGCTCTTCGCAAACTCCGGCATGGTGCAATTCAAAGATGTTTTCCTCGGGCTGGACAAGCGTGACTACAGACGCGCCGCCACATCACAGAAGTGCATGCGCGTGAGCGGGAAACACAACGACCTGGAAAACGTCGGGCCGTCGCCTCGACATCACACCTTCTTCGAAATGCTCGGCAATTTCAGCTTCGGCGACTACTTCAAGCGCGATGCCATTCACTATGCCTTCGAGCTCTTGACAAAGGTTTATGGTCTTCCGGCTGACCGACTCGCCATCACCGTTTATGAAAACGATGACGAATCCTACGACTGCTGGGTCCAGGAAATCGGCATCAGTCCAAAACGCGTCGCGCGCATGGGGCCGTCCACCAACTTCTGGCAAATGGCGGATACCGGCCCCTGCGGTCCCAACACCGAGATTCACTGGGACAAGTTTCCCGAACAGGGTGACGCCGATGTCATCGCTTTGCTGCAGGCGGAAGATGACCGCTTCCTGGAAATCTGGAATCTCGTCTTTATGCAATTCAATCGAACGCAAGCCGACCCCGACCATAGCGGCAAATGGGACGATCCCCTCCCGGCGCCCGGCGTCGATACCGGCATGGGCTTCGAACGAATCTTGACGATTCTGCAAGGCGTCGAAGCCAACTACGACACTGACCTCTTCACGCCTATCATCCAGCGCACGCAGGAATTGTCGGGCCACAGCGATGCCGAGCGCGACGAGGACATTGTGTCCTATCGCGTCATCGCCGATCATATCCGCGCCGCTGTCTTTCTCATCAGCGACGGTGTTTTGCCCGGCGCCAAGGGCCGCGCCGCCATCCCGCGTATCGTCATCCGTCGCGCCGCCCGCTTCGGCCGGGAGATCGGCTTCACGGGTCCCTTCCTCGCTCGTATAGCCGACGCCGTCATCGACATCATGGGCGCGCATTACACCGACCTGGTCGACCAGGCCGACAACATCAAGCGCGTCATCACCCTGGAAGAGGACCGTTTCCATCGCACATTGGAACGCGGACTCAACGATTTGGACCTGATGCTGGAGCCGCTGTCCGCTGGCGGCACCCTCAGCGGAGACAAGGCATTCTATCTCAAGGCGACGCTCGGCCTGCCCTTTCAAGTCACGAAAGATATCGTCGAAGAACGCGGCTATGCCGTCGACGAGGCGGCATTCATTGAAGCGGAGGCGGAACACTCGCGCATCAGCGGCGGCGGCCAGGTCATGGGCGAAATCGAAAGCGCCGACTTCTATCGCGGGCTCCTCGCCCATTTGCAATCAAACGGCGCGCTCTTGGATGGCGTCGACTACAACCCATACACTGCGGAACCTGTGCAGACAACTGTATTGGCCCTTGCTCAGAATGGCGCGCGTTTGGAAAACCCCATCGTCGGCGACAAAGTCGAGGTCGTCCTGGCAGCAACGAATTTCTACGTCGAAGCGGGCGGCCAGGTGAGCGACACCGGCGCCATCAGCGGCGACGGCTGGGTCATTGAAGTTGAAGCGATGAAACAGCCTCTCGCCGGCATGATCGTGCACATCGGCGAGGTCGTCGAGGGCAATCCCGCCGCCGGGGACCGCGCGCTGACGCAAGTGGAGCAAGCCAGGCGCAAAGATATCACGCGCAACCACAGCGCCACCCACCTGCTCCACGCCGCCCTCCGCAACAAACTCGGCGACCATGTCCAGCAGAAAGGCTCATTGGTCGCGCCCGACCGGCTGCGCTTTGATTTCTCGCATCCCGAGAAGGTTTCGCCGCAAGAACTCTCTCAGATTGCCGCCGAGGTGAACAGCGCCATTCTGTCCAATTATGCCGTTCTTGACGAGAACAAATCATTGGCGCAAGCCCGGCGCGAAGGCGCGATAGCCCTTTTCGGCGAGAAATATGGCGAGACCGTGCGGACCGTGACCATCGGCCCTGCCGACCAGCGCGTCAGCTACGAACTCTGCGGCGGCCTGCACGTTGGCTCAACTGCCGAAATCGGCAGCTTTGTCTTCACGAGCGAAGGCAGCGTCAGCGCCGGGATACGCCGTGTGGAAGCCCTCACCGGCCAGGCCGCCAACGCCCGTCTCAGCCACTATCTAGCTACCCTGGACGAAATTTCGCGGCAGTTGGGCGCCAGTCCAGCTCAAGCGCTGGACCGGATTTCTCTTTTACAGAGCGACCTCGCTCGTGCTCGCCGAGAAATCGACAACCTGAGGCGCCGGCAGGCAAAATACGATTTCGACGCGATGATCGACCGTGATCTCGAGAGCCTGAATGGCAAGCATGCTCTGCTCGCCGAACTCGATAACACACCTGTCGAGACAATGCGCGAAATGACCGACTGGTTCCGCAACCGCGTCGACAAAGGCGTCATGGTCCTCGCCAGCGATATCAACGGGCGTCCGCAAATTGTCGTCGCGGTTTCTGATGCCTTGGTCAAGACTGGACTTCGCGCCGGCGATCTGATCAAACCTATTGCTAAGGTCGTTGGCGGCGGCGGTGGCGGCCGGCCGCAGATGGCGCAAGCCGGTGGCAGGGACAGCAGCAAAATCGCCGAAGCCTTGCAAACCGCCCGTGACTTGATCGCAAAAGCATAGCATCCATTCGCCGCCGTCGCGCTTCCGCAAATCGTCGTATACTTCTAACTGATGTCAGTTGAATTCGAACGCGTCTATCTTGAGGCGACCGACACGGTCGTCACCGTTCGCGACCGCCTGTCCGGTCTCCGTGGCAAGCGCGTACTGTTGATCTGGCCCGAAGACGGCAATAGCCTGCGGCGCAAGCTGGATCTCGTCCTGATACAGCGCGATGCCTATCGACGCGCTATTCAGCTCGCCATCGTCTCTCAAGATTCGAGTCTCCAGTTTTACGCCGCCGGGCTTAACATCAGTTGCTTCCCGTCGATCGAAGTTAGCCGACGGGAGCGCTGGAAACGCGGCCGGCAGAAAATGTTTCTTCCCCGCTATCACAAACCCAAGGCTGATCTTCAGGCGGCAGACCTGGAGTTTATGCGCGCCCGGCGTTCGCGACATTCGCCCTGGCGAACGTTCTTCGAGCGTCTGATAGCCCTTACGCTGCTGTTTGTCGCCATCGGCGCTGCGCTCTACACAATCCTGCCCGGCGCCGAAGTAACGGTCAGCCTGCATGAAGAAAACATCAGCCTGGTTTTCGATATCGTCGCTGATCGCAAGTTGAAAACGGTAGATGCCGAGAAAGGGATCATCCCGGCTCATACCATACGCGCAACCGCAGAAGCGACAGCATCGATTCCCACAAGCGGCAGCGTCCGCCTCGATAGTGTTTCGGCTGTCGCGGCCGTCACGTTCACCAATCTCGGCGCGGACCGTGTCGAAATTCCGCGCGGTACGATCCTTGGTACCAGCGCCGGCGAGCCAATCCTATTCGAAACAGTGGCCGATGTCGTCGTGCCGGGCGGCGCCGGGCGGCATGTCGACGGGGCCGTCGTTGCGATGGAGAGCTACCGCGGCAGCATCGGCAACGTCGGTCCAGGCATGATCAATTCGGTCTTGGGCGCTTTGGCTGATAGCGTATCGGTCATAAACCTGACATCCGCGGCCGGCGGCGGCAACCGCAGCGTGAAATCTGTCGCGGTCGCCGACCAAGACAAGTTGCTTGACTTGCTGCGAATTCAGCTTCAGTCCTTGGCCTACGAGCAGATCCGCGCCGATCTCTCCGATAACCATGTCATTGTCATCGAATCAATCAAGATCGAAGATGAACGCAAAGAATGGACTGACTTCTCCGCTGATGTAGGCACGATGACAAGTGAACTTTCTCTCTCTATGCGCGCTGTGGTCACCGCCCTGGCCATTGATGATCGATACGGACGGCAGCTATTGCTCGCCCGGCTGAAGGCGGCCGTGCCCGAGCAAAAGGAATTGTTGCTGGACTCAGTCGCCTACCAACGGGGACCGTTCTCCCAAACTAGGAGGGACGGCCAGATCAGCTTCACTGTAGCGGGCAGCGCAACCGTCATCGCGAAACTCGACGGCAACCAACTGCGCGACCAGTTGGCCGGCGCGACGCTGGACCAGACGAAGCAGCTGCTTGCCCAAAAGTCAGAGATCTCATCCACTGACCCGCCCCAGATTGAACTCTTCCCGCGGAATCTACAGCGAATGCCGCAGTTGGCTGTCCGCATCAATGTGCGCGTGAGAGAGCGGGCATGATCGGCCGACTCCTTGGTGTTGACCCCGGCGAAAAACGCATCGGCCTTGCCGTAAGCGATGCGCTGGGCATAAGCGCGCGTGAGCTCGAGATCGTTCAGTCGCGCGGTCCCGCCAAAGACTTCGCCCGCATAAGCTCCATTGCTTCGCGAGAAAGCGCTGTTGGAATCGTCGTAGGCGTCCCCATAAACCCCAATGCGCCCGCCGGCATCTCAACCCAGGCGGACCAAGTTCGCCTATGGATAGCAGAAATGAGAAAGATCATCGCCCTACCAGTCGTCGAGGTCAGTGAATACTTGACCACCGAAGAGGCGCGCAGCCTGGCGGCAACGCAGAAGCGCGCAGCGCGTGAACACATTGACGACCTCGCCGCCAGAGTCATCCTGCAATCCTATCTGGATGCCTTAAGCTGCGGTTCCGCTACGTTTCCCCCGCAGGACATTGGCACATGCGCTTAGCCGACTATACTAGTAGTTGGCGCAGTCTGAGCCGGCCTACCTGCTGGTAAGTCGCCGGGGCTGTGCCTGCTAGACGCTTAATGTCGACAACGAGATTGCAGCCGTGCGCGATTTACACGATACTCAGCCGAGCCGAATTCATCACTTTCAGCGCCGGGACCAGGGACTGTCGGCGCCGCCACGGTTTCTCTTTTGGGGCCTGATCATAATCTTCGTTCTGGTGTTGCTAGGTATCGCCGGCATAATCTTTGGCTTTCGCGAAGTCTTGCAGCCGGCCCAACAGCAGCGCATAATCGACCAACTACCCTTCATGAGCATCCTGCGTCGTCCCACGCCCATAGGTGGCGTCTTCCCCACTCTCGTCGCTCCTGCTGACTCTGATAGCGCCCTCTCTCTGCTCGACATGCCGCTGGACTTCGCCGCGACCTCCACTGCGGAACCCTCGGCAGCCGCGACAGAATCGACCGCGCCGCCAACGCGGATTCCGCCCACTGCCACGCCCTCGCCGACAATCGTCCAGGATGTGGCGCCGACAGCCCAAAACCAACAGGAACCCGAGCCCGTCTCATCGCCCGAGGCCACATCCCCCACCGCCGCCACAGCCCCGCTCAATACCCTGCCGAGTGAAGCCCGGATATCGGGCGTGCGCCATCAGCAGCAGACCTGGAACAACTGTGGACCAGCAACAATTACTATGGCGCTGAGTTATTACGGCTGGCAGCGCGACCAAGCCTACGCCGGCGCCCGGCTCAAACCTAACCGCGAAGACAAGAACGTCAGCCCGCATGAATTAGCGGGATTCGTCGAAGAAGAAACTTTCGTGGAAGCGATCGTGCGCATGGGCGGCACGCTAGACTTGCTGAAACTATTGGTAGCCAACGGCTTCCCAGTCGTCATCGAAACGGGGGAAATGTTCGAAGCCTATGACTGGATCGGCCATTATCGCGTGCCAGTCGCCTATGATGACAACTTGCAGCTCTTCTATTTTTTTGACAGCTTCCTCGGCGTCGGCGACGCCGCCCAAGGCGTCGCGATCAGTTATGCCCAGGTCGATAGAGACTGGAGGGCCTTCAATCGCACATTCATCGTCGTCTACGAGCCGCAGCGCGAGTCATTGCTGCGCGCCCTGCTGGATACCCACTGGGACGTGCGGGATGCGGCGCAATTCGCCTTCGATACCGCTCAAGACGAAGCCCGCCGTCAACCACAAGATGCCTTCGCCTGGTTGAATATGGGCACGTCCCTGGTCGCCTTGGGTCGACACCCTGAGGCGGCCGTCGCCTTCGACCAGGCGAATCGCACCGGCAAACTGCCCTGGCGAGTCTTCTGGTACCAGTTCGGCATCTTTGAAGCCTACTTTGAGGTCGGGCGCTACGACGACGTACTGAGCCTGGCCAGGATCAACCTGAACAACTCGTCTGAACTTGAAGAGAGCTACTACTGGCAAGGCCGCGTCCGCCAAGCGCAAGGCAAGAACCAGCAAGCCGAATCGCTGTATCGCCACGCCCTAGCCTACAACCCCAATTTCGACGCCGCTCGCGACGCCTTGGCGAGCTTGAATTAGGGCCCTCGATGGCGACCGATAATCGCAAAGGCGCATCTCAGCGGCAGCATGCGCGTCACATCGCCCGCTCTACAATAATAGTCATGCTCGCCTTCGCGGCGGCCAAGGTCATCAGCCTCCTGCAGACACTCATAATCGCGCAGGCCTTTGGCGTCGGGCGCGATCTCGACGCCTATGTCGCGGCCAACCGCATTCCCGAACTGATCGTCATTCTGATCTCCGGCGGCGCCTTGACCCATGCCTTCATTCCGATATTCAGCGGCTTCCTGGCCAAAGGAGAATACGATTCCGCCTGGCAGCTTTCCAGCCACATCATCAACACGATATTCTCGCTGGCGCTGATCATCAGCGCAGTCGTATTTGTACTTGCGCCCTGGCTGGTCGCCAATGTAGTCGCGCCCGGCTTCGACGAGCTCACCGCGCAAAACACCGTCGACATGATGCGCATCCTGCTCTTGAGCACGATCATTTTCGCCGTCAGCGGGATATTCAGCGGCATCCTGAACTCGCATCAGCATTTTCTGCTGCCGGCCCTGGCGCCGATCATGTTCGATATCGGCATCCTCTTCGGCGTCATCTTTCTCCTTCCGGTTTTGGGCGTGCGCGGTATCGCCATTGGCGCGGTTTTCGGCGCCGCGCTTCACTTCGGGATACAGGTCCCCGGCTTGATTCGATACAAGATGCGCTGGCGGCTCGAATTGGGCTTGCGGGATCCGCAGTTTTGGCGCGTCATTCGCCTGATGCTGCCGCGTATCGGTGGCTTGGGCGTCTTCAGCCTCAACTTTCTTGTGATGAACAACATCGCATCGCGGCTCGGCGTGGGCTCGGTCAGCGCGCTGGATTGGGGCTGGCGGCTCATGCAAATCCCGCAGACCCTGATCGGCACAGCCATGGGCATCGTGATCTTCCCCACTCTGGCAGCCTTAAGCGAGATGGACGATCTCGACGGGAAACGCGGCGCTATGACTGGCGCCCTGCGCTTCATCCTGGTCAGCAGCGTTCCCGCCGCTATCGGATTGATCGTGCTTGGCCGCCCTCTTATCAGCCTGCTTGAGCGCGGCGCTTTTGACGCCTCCGCCTCGGCCCTGGTCTACAGCACTTTGACGATGTTCACGCTCGGCCTCATCGTCCATTCCACGCTGGAAGTCATCGCTCGCAGCTTCTACGCCGACAAAGACACCTTGACGCCCCTTTTTGCCGCGCTGGGCGGCGCGCTTATCAATTTCGTCCTAGCTTTCATCCTCAGCGACGTGGAGACCGTCGCCGCCAACAGCTTGCGTAATTCGATAGCGCGCTCCATGCCAAGCCTGGCGCTACAGCCGGATGTCGGCAGTGTTAGCGGCCTCGCGCTGGCGAATTCCCTCGGCGTCATGTTCGAAGTGCTATCATTACTGATCATCTTGCGCCGCCGCTGGCGCGGCATTCACGAGCGCGCCCTTGCGCAGTGTCTGCTCAAGACGCTTGTCGCGTCGCTCATAATGGCGGCTGCGATCGTCGCCACAGACACACTCTGGGAGCTTCTCATGCCCCAACGCGGGCTCTCCGTTACAATCGTGAGACTGGCCGTTGAAGGTTGTGTTGGGCTGGCGGCCTTTCTCTTGGTCGCGCTCCTTCTAAGAATGGAAGAGTTGGCGCAGCTTTGGCAAATCATCGTTCGTCGCCCAAGGACCTGAGGTGAACCATGCCCGTGAAGATAAAGTCGCTGACGCTTGGACCATTCGCGAGCAACGCCTATTTGGTCGCCGATAGCGAGACGAAAAATGCCATTCTGATCGATCCGGTTGACGACGCATCCCTTATACTCGAAGCTGCCGCCTCCGAGAGTTGGAGCATCAAACTGATGCTCGCGACTCATGCCCATCTCGACCATGTCCTGGCCAGCGCTGAAATCAAGCGGGCGCTGCAGATACCTTTCTACATCCATGAAGAATGCGAGACTCTGCTTGACGAAATTCCGCTTCAAGGGCTGTTCTTCGGCTTGGGCGAGTTGCCCGCTCCCGCCAAGCCCGATCGCCTTTTGACGTCGGAATCTCAGATCATTGAACTGGACGAGATTCGCCTGCACAGCCTCTACACGCCCGGCCACGCGCCCGGCCATCTCAGCTTCTATATGCCCGCGCAGAAGATACTCTTCAGCGGCGACAGCCTGTTCGCCGGCAGCATCGGCCGGACCGACTTGCCCGGCGGCGATCACGCTCTGCTCATGCGATCCATCGTCGATAAGCTGATGACGCTGGACGACGATGTGCGCGTTTTGCCCGGGCACATGGGCGCCACCACCATCGGGCGGGAAAGACATACCAACCTCTTCCTGCTCTCCTACGGCGGCCAGCCCTAACCCAGGCGCCCCGGCCTAATGCGCATCCTCACGCTCTTTCTGGACGGCATCGGCCTGGGTGATGACAATCCCGAAATCAATCCCTTCGCCGCGGCCGATACGCCAACCATGCTGGAGTTCAGCAACGGAAGGCGCTGGCTGGCGGATACAGGCCGCCAGGAAAGCGAGCGCGCCATCTTCCTGCCTACCGATGCGCGGCTGGGCGTGACCGGGCGCCCCCAAAGCGGCACGGGGCAAGCCAGCCTCTTGACCGGCTTGAATGCGTCACAGCTGATCGGCCGCCATTATGGACCGAAACCTGACGCGGAAACGCGCTCGCTCATCGCTGAGCACAGCACCTTCCGCCGCCTGACTATGCGCGGCAAGTCCGCTCGTCTGCTGACCGCTTATCCGCCGCGGCTGCTTTCGGACTTCGAGCGCGGCAAGACGCTCCGCTCCAGCGTTCAGCAAGCCGCCTTTGCCTCCGGCCTGCCGCACTTCACCCTTGACGATGTTATCCACCGGCGCGCACTGACGGCGGAATGGACGACGAATAGCTGGCGCAGGTATCTGAAGTTAGACAACCTGCCAAACTATCCACCGCGTGAAGCCGGGCGGCTGCTGGCGAAACTGGCGCTGCAATATGACTTCAGCTTCCACTCCCATTGGCTGACGGACCGGATCGGGCATCGCGGCACGCTACAGCGCGGCATTGATATCCTCGAGCGCTTCGACGCCGTCTTGCGCGGGGTACTGGAGAAATGGGATGACGCGGACGGCTTAGTCATCATCACCAGCGACCACGGCAATATGGAAGACCTGGGCACCCGCCGCCACACGCTTAATGATGTGCCAACTGTCGTCATCGGCGAGCGGGCAGCCGAGTTCGCGGAGGGCTACAGCAGCCTCACCGACTTCGTCCCCGCCTGTGATAGAATGTTCTTCGGTCAGGCCTAACCCACTTAGCTGGCAAGCGCGCGTGAATAAGAGACTTGTTTGGTCGATTCTAGCTATCGTATTTGGCCGTCTGGTCATCAACATCTCCAGGCGCTTTCCTTATCCCTTTGTTTCCGCCATCGGCGCGACCTTCAGCGTGTCGGTCGACAGCATTCAAAACGTCATCGCCTTGACAAACGGCGCCGGCTTGCTGAGCCCCATTCTCGGCACGATCTTCGCCCACTTCGGCCGAAAAGCGGTGATGGTCGGCGTCCTGCTCATGATGGCTGGCATGAGCCTGCTCAGCGCCCTCTTTTCCAACTATGGCCTCTTCGTCGTGGTTATGTTTGCCCTCGGCGTTGGCAAGATCATCTACGCCCCGACCATTCAAGCATATTTCGGCGATACCATCCATTTCACCCGCCGCGCCCGCGTCATGGGCTTTGCCGAGCTAAGCTGGGCGCTTTCCCTGCTCATCGCCGCGCCCGTTGCCGGCTTCCTGCTCGACGCCAACTCACTCCAGGCGGTGTTTCTGTTCCTGGCGATTATGCTGGGCTTGGGAGCGCTGGCGGTGTGGCTCCTGGTCGAATCAGACCGGCAGCCGGACCAGCGCATCCGGGTTATCAATCCGCTCGTGGCCATGCGCGCCGTCAGCGCTCATCGACCGGCGGTGGCGGCCCTGCTGTATTCACTGTGCCTGACGCTTTCGCATGAGATCTTCTTCATCAACTACGGCTTATGGATGGAGGACGCTTTCGGTCTGCTTCTCACCGCGCTGGGCGTCATTACAATTGTGATCGCCGTTGCCGAAGTCATCGGCGAGTTCATCGTCATCACCATCGCCGACCGAGCCGGCACCAAGCAGACTTCGATGGTTGGCATGCTCGTGGCCGCCCTCTGCTTCTTCATCATTCCTCACCTCAGTTTCAGTTTGCCGCTGGCGATGTTTGGCATCTTCGTCATGTTCATCTGCATTGAAGCGGCGATCGTATCCGCCTTGCCGCTCTTCACCGAGATCATGCCGAAGTCCCGCGCCGTTATGATGAGCGCCAATATGGGCGCGCATTCGCTCGGGCGCGTATCGGGCGCGGCGTTCGGTGGGCTGATATACAAACTGAGCGAGGGCAACTTTCTTGTCATTGGGCTTATCGCCGGAAGTCTCGGTCTCGTCGCCTTCGCCATCATGTATCGCTTGGTTCCGTCCGGCGGGCAAAGCGCATCCTGAGCGTCACCGCAGAGGGAATCGGGGTAGATTGGCGCGGATTGGCCGGATTTGCGCCAATGGTCTTGGCGATTCTGCCAATGCTGCAGGCGAGTAGTGGCAGGGGATTGCGGCGGAAATGGCGTAGGATTGGCATTGGCGGGGGAAAAGGTTTTTTCCGCCAATGTGGGTGGGGGGCCGGCTGCCTTATTGGAGTTTTGGAGAGTTTTTGTTGGAGGGCGAAATATTTTTTGTCCAATAAAATTCCAATTCCGGATAGGCGGTTGGCTGGGGCTATGCGGTTGTTAATGTGCGGACGAGAGTATTTTATCATGGAGTTGTGGGTGATGCTAGAGCAAATGTTCGGGTGTGTCTACCCCTCCCCCAAACCCCCTCCCCAAAGCATTGGAGAGGGGGCTTTTTTCGCTACAGAGGGGGGGATTTCACCACCGAGGGCACCGAGGAAAATGCGGGGCGCAGACACAGACAAGCAGCATAGAGGCGGTCGCTGGGCGGGCGTGTAAGGAATTTGTAATTTGTAGGCATACGATATATGGACAAGTGGGGATTGCAGCGCGCAACCATGTGAAGGGAGCGGCACATGAAGCAGCGCAAGCAGCGGCGTATGATGAAGAAACGGAAACAGACGCTGGGGCTGCTCGCCGTTGGGTTCGGCGCGCTGCTGGTGGTGGCGCTGTTGGCTTACTTTGCCATGTCAGATGACGGCAGCGAGGGGGTCACGGTTGAGGTCATTATGCCGGCCGAACTATCCGCTGAGGCGGAGAAAGGCGGAGCCATATTCAAGGCCAATTGCCAGGCTTGTCACGGACCGAGCGCTTCGGGTACGAAGCTGGGACCGCCGCTGATCCATGACATCTACAACCCGGGGCATCACTCGGACGAGGCGTTCTATGTGGCGGCGGCGATTGGCGTGCGGCAGCATCATTGGCCGTATGGGGACATGCCGGCGCAGTCGCAAGTTTCGCGCGAGGATGTGACGCTGATCATCCGTTACATTCGGGAGTTGCAGGAGGCGAACGGGATCGTCTACAAGCCGCATCGGATGTGATGGGGGATTCACCACAGAGGCATAGAGAGGCGCGTAGACAGAGCCCGCCGTTCGCCCCTACAAGGATTCTTTCGCGGTTGGGGGAGGGAGCAAGCCTTAGAGGCCGGAAATCAAGCAGAGGGCTAGCCGTGTAAAGCCTCATCTTGACTATCGGAGGTCGCTGCCATAAAATTGTTCGGCGATCTTGTCAACAGGGGTTTAGATGTTCGAAACGCTATCGCAAAGGCTCGATACCGCCTTTGAAGGCTTGCGCAAGGGTGGCCGCGTCAAGGAGGCCGATGTCAAGGCTGTCATGCGTGAAGTGCGTATGGCGCTTCTCGAAGCCGATGTGGCCCTGCCCATCGTCAAGGACTTCATCAAGGATGTGCGCGAGCGCGCGCTCGGCGAGGAAGTTCACAAGGCGCTGAAACCGAGCGAGCAGGTCGTCAAGATCATCCACGACGAGATGGTGGAGATGCTTGGCGAGGCCGGGCGCTTGAACTACAGCGGCAGCAGCAAGCCGCATGTGATCATGATGGTGGGGTTGCAGGGTACAGGCAAAACCACCAACACGGCGAAGCTGGCGCTGCACTTACGCGCCGAAGGCAAGAAGCCATTGATGATCGCCGCCGATACCTATCGTCCGGCCGCGGTTGACCAGCTCGTCACGCTGGCGAAGCAGATCAATATCCCGTATTACGAAGAAGGCGTCTCTGATACGCCGCCAGCCATCGTTAAGCGAGGCCTAAAACGCGCGAAAGAACTCGACATTGATATCGTCTTGATCGATACCGCTGGCCGCCTGCAAATTGACGACACGCGAATGAGCGAATTGGAGGAGATCAAGCGGGTTTCCTCACCGGCCGAGATTCTCCTGGTCGCCGATGCGATGACCGGTCAGGAAGCGATAAACATCGCCCGCGGCTTCAATGAGAGCTTGGGCATTACCGGTTTGGTGCTCACAAGAGTTGATGGCGATGCGCGCGGCGGCGCGGCGCTTTCGATGCGGGCTGTGACCGGCGTCCCGATCAAATTCATGGGCACGGGCGAAAAGGTCAGCGCCGATACGCTGGAGCTGTTCCATCCGGATCGCATCGCCCAGCGCATCCTCGGCATGGGCGACATCATGTCGCTGATCGAAAAGACTGAGTCGCTCTACGAGGAAGAAGAAGCCTTGCGCCTGCAAAGCAAGATCATGCAGAATGACTTTACTCTGCAGGACTTTCTCGACCAATTGCAGAAGATCCGCCGCATGGGACCGCTGGGCAAGGTGCTCGGCATGATTCCAGGCATGTCGAAGCTGCAAATGCAAAGCGACTTCAACGACGAAGACATCGAGAAGCGCATCAAGAAAGTCGAGGCGATCATCAATTCAATGACGCCACAGGAGCGGCGCCACCCGCGCATTCTCAAAGCCAGCCGCAAGCGCCGCATCGCCCTGGGGAGCGGCGTCGAAGTCAGAGATGTTAACGACTTGCTCAAGCAATTCCGGCAGATGAGCCGACTCATGAATCAAATCAGCAGAGGGAAGTTGCCCGATATCCCCGGCTTAACCGCTTAAGTCGGCGCTCAGCGCGTAATCGGCGAAATGGTCTGCCGCACTTGTAAAGAAAAGACACCTCCGCCTTGCATGGGCACGAGGGTTTGTGGGAGAACAGGAGAAACTACATGGTCCGTATTCGTTTGCGCCGTCAAGGTTTGAAACGCCAGCCCAGCTATCGCGTTGTCGTCACCGATAAACGCAAGGCGCGCAATGGCAGCTATCTGGAAAACATCGGTCATTACAATCCACGCACTCGCCCCGCCACTGAAATCATTCAGGAAGATCGCGCGCTGTATTGGCTTAGCGTGGGCGCCCAACCCAGCGACGCGGTACGACGCCTTCTGGAGCACACTGGCACTTGGGAACGCTTCGAGCGTCTGCGCGCCGGCGAAAACATGGAAGACCTCGTCAAAGAAGCCGAAGCCAACCGCGGCGAACTGCCCAGCCCCAAGACCAATTATCCCGCGCCTGGCGATGGCGAGAGCAAAATCAAAGCGCGTGAAGCAGCCAGGTTGGCCGCCGAACGATCAGCAGAGACCGAAAGCTAGGGCGCTGGCAAATGGCAGAAGAAGAACTGCTTCAATATATCGCCGAGAATCTGGTCAACTCGCCGGAAGACGTCCGCGTCAGGCGCAAGGACAGCGGCCGAAACATCGTCCTCGAGCTATCGGTGGCTTCCGATGACATGGGCCGGGTCATTGGACGCAGCGGCCGAGTAGCGAATTCCATCCGCGCTTTGCTGCGGGCCGCCACCCCGTCGGAGGAATTCGGGCAAGAGCGCCGCCGCCGCGTAATCCTGGAAATTGAATGACCCGTCAGTGGGACCGCAAGAGAACAGACCTGCGCATCTGCTAATCGGTGAAGTACTCCGCCCTCATGGCGTGCGCGGCGAAGTTCGCATGCGCGTGCTCACGGAGGATCGCGAGCGACTTCCACAGCTTGAATACGTCTACCTGGCGGACTCGCCTTCTGAGGCGCGCAAACGCAGACTTGAACTGAGCGGCGTACGCTTCAACAAATCCTTCGCGCTTTTGCGATTCGCAAACGTCACCACTCGCGATGCCGCCGAGCAGTTGCGTGACAAACTCGTCCTGATTGACATGGAGCAGGCGACGCCTCTTGAAGACGGCCAGTATTACCTATTTCAGTTGATTGGCTTGCGGGTTGTCGCTGACGGCGCGGAAATCGGCCGCATAAAGGAAGTCATACAGACCGGCGCCAACGATGTTTACATTGTCGACGGCGACGCTCACGGCGAGCTGCTGATCCCGGCGCATGAGGAAACAATCGTCGGCATCGACTTTGAGGCTCAAATTGTTACGATGACTCTGCCCGACGGTTTGATCTCGGAGCGAGGCTAGGGCGGCAGACTTGACAAGAAAATTCCGTTGCTGATATGCTGTTCCTGTTCACGCTTCATTAACGGACCCCTATGCAGCCGAACAATAATCAACAGTATTGGCTGGGATTGCACCTCATCCCGAGGTTTGGCATTGGCAAGCTCAACCGCTTGCTCGCCCACTTTGATTCGGCCGAGGCGCTATGGCGTGAATCCGACGCGGATCTGCTGCGGCTGGATCTGCCGCGCCCGCTGCTGCGCCAGTTCTGCGCCGGCCGCCGCGATATCGATTTATCACGGGAAGTGGAGCGGGTGGCGCGGTCGGGGGCTACGCTGGTCACGCTTGATGACAAGGCATACCCTGAGTTATTGCGTTCGTTGCCTGATCGCCCGCCGGTTCTCTATACCCGCGGCAAATTATCAGGGGCCGACGAGAAATGCCTCGCCATTGTTGGCACGCGGAAGGCCAGTCGATACGGCTGGGATGCAAGCAACCAGCTTGCGCAGCAACTGGCGCAGCATGGCATCATCATCGTTTCCGGTTTGGCGCAAGGCATTGACGCGGCGGCGCATCGTGGCGCGCTGACGGCCGGCGGACGCACGATTGCGGTTGTTGGCAACGGAATCGACATAGTGTACCCGAAGGAAAACAGCGACCTGGCCGAGGAGATCATCGCCGACGGGGCCATCGTCAGCGAGATGCCGCTCGGTACAGCGCCGCTAGGGAAGAACTTCCCACAGCGCAACCGGCTTATCAGCGGCATGTCATTGGCCTTGCTGGTTACGGAAGCCCCTTTGCAGAGCGGCGCTCTGAATACGGTTTCGCACGCGATTGATCAGGGCCGCGATGTATTCGCCGTTCCGCACAACATATACAGCCCGACGGGCAAAGGCTGCAACCAGCTTATACAAGAGGGCGCGAAAATGGTCCTTGCCGTCGATGATATTCTCGACGAACTGGACGTGACGCATCGCAACGTCCAGACAGGTATTCAAGTCCGGGACATCCAGCCGGAAAACGAAGTGGAAGGCGTTGTCTACCAACAATTGAGCACGGACCCGATTCATGTCGATCTCATCGTGCGGCAGACAAAGTTGCCGACTGCTACCGTCATCAGCACCTTGACTATGCTCGAATTAAAGGGGCTTGCCGAGAGCGCCGGACCTATGCAATACTGCCGTGCGCGATTTTCTGTGGAGTAAACATCTCAGCTATGGAACATTATTACGCGCTTATAGCCGCCGGCGGACATGGCACCAGGCTTTGGCCCATGAGCCGCGCCAAGCTGCCCAAGCAGATGCTCCCGCTGATCGATGACGACTCGATGTTCAGAACCAGCGTGGCGCGCATTCAATCGATTTTCCCGCCGGAAGATATCTTCGTCGTTACCGGTCGCGAACTCGCCGAAGACCTTCAGTCCGAAGTTCCTCAGATACCGGCGAGCAACTTCATCATTGAACCCTACGCCAAAAACACGGCGCCGGCTCTGGCGCTTGCCCTCGCTGTGATTCAAAAGCGCGATCCGGAAGCGACCATCGCCATCTTGACCGCCGACCACTACATCGCCGAGCGGGAGACATTCTGTGAAGTGCTGGAGGCGGCCTGGCAAGTGGCGCAGGAAGGCCAAATCGTCACACTTGGCATCGCTCCGTCCTACCCCGCCACCGGCTACGGCTACATTCAGCAGGGTTCCTACATCGGCGACTACAATGGGTTCAAAGTCTATCAGTCCAGGCGATTCACCGAGAAACCGGATATCGTCCGCGCGACGCAGTTCTTGGCATCGGGCCAATACAGCTGGAACTCGGGCATGTTCATCTGGCGGGTGGAGCGCGCCATGCGTGACCTTGAGCGCTTCCAACCGGCCATCTACGCGATGTGCAGCTACCTGCAAACAGCCCATGATTCGCCCGACTACGAGGACAAATTGAACGACATTTGGGAGACGATGCCAAATCTTTCCATTGACTTCGGTGTCATGGAAAAGGCGGACAACATCGCTGTGATCCCTATAGAACTCGGCTGGAGTGATGTCGGCAGCTGGGCATCGCTCTACGATGTCCTGCCGCAGGACAGTTTCGGCAATTGCATCAAGGGCGATTCCAGTGACATCCGGGTCATCCTCGATACGCGCGACACCTTGGTGTTCAGTGACCGGCTCACTGTTGCAATCGGCGTCGAAGGTCTCGTCGTCGTGGATACCGACGATGTCTTGCTGGTCTGCCACAAAGATCGTACGCAGGATGTCAAACAGGTTGTAGATTACCTGCGCGAAAACGGAAACGAGGAATATCTCTAATGAAGCCGCGCGTTGACAAGGATGAGATGTGACTGAAACCGAAACAACGACCTTGCAGGCGTATTGCGTAAAGTGCCGTACCAAGCGCGATCTAAGTGATTCTGTAGCGGTCTACACTAAAACCGGTACGCCGGGCACTCGTGGACAGTGCACTGAATGTGGAACGAAGCTTTTTCGAATGGGCGCCACGCCGTCGCATGAAGGCATCCCAAAACCGGACAAGATCGAGCGTCCCGCCCGTAAGAAAACAAAAGCCAAACCAAAGCGAAAAAAGAAGCGTGGCAAGTCATCGGCAAAGTCCAACGGACGGCGCAGCGCCACGCGCAGGAACATCGGCCGGCTCGTCATAGTTGAGTCACCGGCCAAAGCGCGCAGCATCGGCGGCTTCCTGGGGGATGGATACACCGTAATGTCGTCGGTTGGGCATGTGCGGGATCTCTTGAAGAGCCGTCTCTCCGTTGACATCGAGAACAATTTCGAGCCGGAATATCGAGTGCCGAATGACAAACGCGAGGTCGTCAAGGAGTTGAAAGCGGCGGCCGAAGGCGCGGAGGAGATCTTCCTCGCCACCGATCCGGATCGTGAAGGCGAAGCGATCGCTTGGCACCTGGTCGCGGCGGCCGAAATGCCACCGTCCAATGTGCGCCGGGTTGTCTTCCATGAAATCACGGATAACGCGGTTGCGGAAGCCTTCGCCCATCCGCGGCAGATCAATGTCGATCTGGTCAATGCGCAGCAGGCGCGCCGTATACTCGATCGCTTGGTCGGCTACCAGGTTTCGCAGCTGCTTTGGTCCAAGGTGCGCAGCGGCCTCTCCGCCGGTCGCGTGCAGAGCATTGCCCTGCGCCTCGTGGTGGAACGGGAGAAGGAGATCGAGGCGTTCAAGCCGGTGGAATACTGGACGGTGGATGCCGAGTTGTCCAAGCGCGAAGCGACCCCGCCCCCGCCCTTCAGCGCACGTCTGGTGCGAATCCATGACGAGAGAGTGACCTTTGATCCCAAAGGGAGCGCGCCGCCATTCCTTGACTGCGAAGCGACCGTGAAGCCGCATTTGGATGCGCTGAACCGAAGCGCATTCGTCGTGGACAGCGTGAAGCGAGGCACACGCCAGAGCAAGCCCTCAGCGCCATTCACCACCAGCACCTTGCAGCAAGCCGCCTCCAGCAGCGCCAGCCGCACTATGCGCATCGCCCAACAACTTTACGAAGGCATTGACCTCGGCAATGGCAGTCCGGTCGGGCTGATTACCTATATGCGGACCGATAGCGTACAGGTGTCGAAGGACGCACAAGCGGAAGCCCGACAATACGTCCAAGCCAAACATGGATCGTCGTACCTTCCCAAGACTTCGCCAAGGTATAAGACACGCTCGAGGACGGCGCAAGAAGCTCATGAAGCTATCCGCCCCACCAGTGTCATGCGAACACCGCAGTCGCTTGCGAACTATCTGAACCGAAGCCAACTTCAACTCTATACCTTGATTTGGAATCGTTTCGTCGCCAGCCAGATGGCTCCGGCGATATACGACACTCTGAGCATCGAAATCAAGGCCGGCTTGACCAATTCGGATATGCCTTATCGCTTCCGCGCCTCAGGCAGCAAACTCAAATTCCCCGGCCACCTGATCCTGAACGCCAAACGGGAAAACGGCGCCGGCGGCGCACTGCGGGATTTCCCTGACCTTGCACCCGGAGAAGTACTCGACAGAAGGAAGATCATACCCGAGCAGCACTTCACTCAGCCGCCGCCGCGCTATACCGAAGCCAACCTGATTCGGCAATTGGAGGAACGAGGCATTGGTCGGCCAAGCACTTACGCCCCCACCGTCACCGTCATACAGACGCGCGAATACGTCACGCAGGAAGACCGTCGCCTCAAACCCACCAAGACTGGCATTGTCGTCTGTGAGTTGTTGACGGAGTACTTCACTGAAGAGATGGATTACGCCTTCACCGCCAAAATGGAAGACCAACTCGACGAAGTCTCCAGAGGCGCGCTGGATTGGCGCCCCATGCTGGACGAATTCTATCATCCCTTCGAGCGGCGGCTTGAGAATGCGCGCGAGAACATGCCCCGCCGAAACGTCATCGAAAAAGTCGGACGCGACTGCCCGAAATGCGGCGATGGCGAACTTGTCATCAAGCATTCACGCTACGGCAAGTTCATCGGCTGTTCCAATTATCCGGAATGCAAACATACCGAGCGCTTTCTTGAACGAAAGGGCTACCTCTGCCCTCAATGCGGCGATGAGCACCGCGGCGAAATTGTCGAGCGACGCTCGCGCAAGGGCCGCGCTTTCTTCGGCTGCGATCGCTATCCCGATTGCGACTTTACTACCTGGAGACTGCCGCGGAATCTGGAACGGGTAGCTCCTCAGCCGACAGGCGAAACCGACAAGGTACCTTCCACCATCTGAGCCGACGGTTAAGCGCAGTTTCGCCAGGGAAATACAGCGCATTTTCAAGTCTAAGTTGCCGCGCTATGCGTTTGTGGCGTTGAATTACCTATCGTATACTTCTCGGTAAGTGTGCATTTTGCAGACGCGAAAGGGCGCTGCTCATGAGTCTTCAAAGCCATAATTCAGATCAAGCGCAGGCGGCCGAACCGGCTGATGCTGCCGGTAGACAGGCCGGCTCGATAGGCCGATTCTCTGGCTTGGCGAGCGCTTCTTCAAGTCCGCGCGTGCAAGGGCTATTGGCCTCGGCGCCGCAACGTGCGACCGTCATGCTGGTCCTGCTCGGGATGGTTATTGGGCTGGTAACGGCGTACCTCATCATACCGACGGAGTTCACAGGAGCGTCGCCGCGGCACATGAGCCAGCAGGCGATCCAGCAGTGGGTGCGCATGGTCGCGGTCGGCCATTCGGAGGACATTCACTACGATGACGCCAACGCCTTAATCGTGTTGCGGCAGATCCCCAACCCACAGGGCGTCGTCCGGGGCTTGGCAAACAGCGTCAGTATCCCCGCAGCGGAGCGGGCAGCGCTAGATGCATTGACCGATATCCCGGGCTTTGCCGACCTAGCTGGCGCATTGGCGCCGCAAGATCCAGGAATCGTCGGCAGCAGCCTGCAGGTCATCTTGTCTCTGATTGCGGTAGCTCTTGGCGTGCCTATCCTGGTCATCGCCGGCCGCACGGTTTACCCCGGTCGTGGTTCGGACGAACCAAAGCGGTATCGCGCCGCGCGCCCCTCCCCGACCAGCCAGGTGCAAGCATCATCCACTTCCAACCAGGCTGTTCAACAGGCTCAAGCCTTCGCGGAGGCGCCCGCTGCAGACCCTTGGGCCGAAGATGAAACGGACAGGAGCAACACCATCCACCCGCAGTACGGCGTACCGGTTCTGCACGCGCTATCCACCTACGTCAAAGGGCGCAACTTTGACGACTCATTTGCGATAGAGTTAGGAGCGGAATCGGGCGGTCAATTCCTCGGCGAATGCGGCGTTTCCTCCGCAACGCATGTTGGCAATGAATTGCAGTCTGTGGAGTTCTGGGGCTTCGATATGGCGTCGCAGGAGACACTTACGAAGGTCTTCGCCGCGCCGGCTGCCCTCAGCGACCACGCACTTCAGGCGACGGTGGCCAGCCGCGTCAAAGACCCGACTGCCGATATTATCGCTGCTGAACCCGGAGCGGCGCTGATACTGGATAGCGGCGCGATCCACATTCAGGCGATCATCAAGACGGTCATCTGCAATTACGGCGGGGGAACGCCAAACAGCGCAATAGAAACCTTGCAGATTGAGCTGCTCGCTTGGCACAAGCAGAGCGTTCAGTCCGGCGTGCCGGCGAGCGGATATCCCGCGCCCGCAGCGTCGCCATTCAACGAATACGCCGATCTGCAATTTGGCTCGCCTTCGGAAACGACTTCGCCGACGCCGCCACCGGGCGCAGGCGGGTTGAGCGCGCCCCGGCCTTCCAGTACTCCGCTCGCGCCGAAGCGCCCGGAAGACGACGAAGACGATCCCTTCGGCGGCACGGGCAACTTCATGCCCTACTCCTAGAAACAACAGGCCCCGCGGACAAAGCGGGGCTTTTGCTTTCACCATTGAGCGCTGCAACTTGCTGAAGGGCGTCTGACGACCAGTCCTCAGCGAATGTCAATGATTCTGAATCGCACCTTGCCGTCCGGCGTCGCGACAGTGACTTTCGCGCCGACTTTCTCACCCAGAAGCGCCGCCCCGATCGGACTTTTCTGCGATATCTTGCGCTCGCGGGGATTCGCCTCGGCGCTGCCGACTATCTTGTATTCCTCTTCTTCACCACTGCCGATTTCTTCAATGATCACCGTCGAACCGATTCGCACTTCATCAGCGGGGCCGGCGTCGTCGACGATGATCGCCCGGCGCAGAATCGCCTCGATATGCTGCACGCGGCCTTCGATGAAACCCAGTTGCTCCTTTGCATCGTGATAATCGGCATTCTCCTTGAGATCGCCTTGGGCGGCCGCATCCTTGAGCTTCTGCGCCAGCGCCGGCCGACGCGTCTCGACCAAACGCTTGAGTTCGCGCCGCAGCTCATCTTCGCCTTCCCTGGTCAGATAAGTTTCTTCTGCAGCCATTCGCCTCTTCCTTCATCACCCTCGACTACGTCGTCGTCTTGCTCAAGCTCGGGAGCCCGAAACTCATTGACCAAGGCGCGGATGTTAAGCTGATGCAATTGCTTGACAAGGCCATTCAGCAAGACCTGGCTCTTGCCACATTCTTCCAGTGAGATCACGTCTTCAATTTGCTCATGACCCGCGTCCAAGGCTTGGGCAACCGCCTCTTTCAAGCGGTGCAAGTACTTGAGATCGCTGTTAATCTTTTCGGACACTTCGCCACGCAATATGATATCGCCATGCCCTTGCACGATGTTCTCGTATTCCCGGTCAAGCAATCGCGCCAGTGATCGCTCCAACGCGCTGGAGTCGCCATCAACAAAGTAGGGGATCGGCATCACAGTATCGGCAGCAAAAAGTATTTCTTCGCCCTCCACGAGGCAGATTATTGAGTCAGGACTATGCCCCGGGCTTTCGCGCAGCCGGAACCCGGTCTCGCCGAATTCCAGTTTGATTTCGTCTTCAAATGTAATGTTCGGCAGCACCAATTCCACCGCTTCGAACTCCGGCCCACTTGCCTTCATTCGCAGCAAGCTTTCACGTCCACGCGTCGCTAGAGTCTCGGCACAAAGCCTGTGCGAGATCACCTGCGCGTCAGGGAAGAAGCAAGTTCCCGTTGTATGGTCGGCATGGAAGTGCGTGATGATAACGTAGCTCACTTTCGAGCCTAAGCCGACTTCGACAAAGCGGCGTATGCGCAGCGACTCTTCCGGATAGAGCAGCGTGTCAATCAGTACAGCGCCGTCGCCCGTCAATACGACGCCGGCAGTAACTTGCGCGTACAGACTGCTGCGGAAAACAAAAATGTGATCCGTGATGCGCTCACGCTGCATTGGGACGGTTGATCACTTCGACTGGAACCAAGTCAATCTGTCGCGCGAGTATAGGTTGCGCCGGGTCTAAATTCAAGTGGGGACGTCGCTCAAGTGTTGCCCGTTAAGACTGATTCTGTATACTAACTTTAGCTACAAGAACTAAATGGTGACGTCTGAATATGCTTGCCGGTCATTTTCGCCAGTTAGGATTGCTGCCCCTGGCAGCGATATTGTTGATGAGCGTCAGCTTCCGGCTGAACGCACAAATCACGCTGCGGATAGGCGTGATTGACCGGCCTGACGGAGCGCTACTCGCCGGCACCAGGCTCGCCGCCGATCATGTCAATGAGGCCGGCGGGATCATTGGCGCGGATGGCACCGTTTTCCAACTCTCAGTCGTTGATACCCCGCCCGAGCACATGGATATCGCCATCGCAAATATGCGTCAGGCAAGTGTGATTGCTGTCATTGGGCCCGAGACGAACCAGGCTGTGGCGCGCAATATCGCCCGTCTGCAAGCGCTTGATGTGCCTGTGCTCACGCCAGCCACCGGCGATACCGTGCTGCTGAGCGACGCCAGCGGTCGCATCTTCCGCAGCCGAGCGCCAGACCGCCTGCAAATCAATGGATTGGTAGATTATCTCGTCGATTCTCTCGACATCGACTCGATACAGACTATACAGCTTGACAGCGCCAGCACCGCCAATCTGATAACTCTGGCTAACGCTCTTGTGGCCCACGGCATACGACCGACGAATCTGCGTTACGACGAAGCGCGGTTGAACCTGGATCAGATCGCCGCCTCGATTGCGCAGTCGGCGCCCGATGTCGCCGCAGTATTCGGCCCGCCCAGCCTGGCCGCCAGGGCCTTCAACGCAATGCAAACGGCCGGATATTTGGGCGAAGTGGTTTACGCTCAAGCCACTGATCCAGCCTTTGTCCAGTTGGTGCCAGCCACCGCCCTGTCGGGGATCATCAGTATGTCAACCTGGTCCTATTCGCTGGACGACACCGCCAGCCAAGAATTCGTCCTTGCCTACGCGCGGGCGTTTGGCATCCTGCCGGATGCCCTTAGCGCCGCCGGCTACGATTCAGTCCGGCTGGTTGCCGAGGCCGGTTCCGGCAGCGGCGCCCTCGCTAATGATCTCGCCGCCATTCAAGCTTTCCGCGGTGTCCAGGGTCAGTTGAATCCCGCGACTTTGGCGATCGGCGAAATCAGCAATAACGTTGTCGTGACCCGTCTCAATGAGTACGGCGCGGCGAATGTGGTCGCGCGCTACCCGAGCCAGGGAGGCGCCACCGTCCAATCCGAAAACGTGTCGCGCGCCACAGCGACACCACATCCAACCAATACGCCATTTCCTACGCTGACGCCGACCGGTTATCACTTGATCATCCAGAGCGAGTTTCAGAACGTCCGCAGCGGGCCCGGGCTTGATTACGAGATCATCGGCCAAGCGCTGCAAGGGGCGCAACTGCGTGTATTGGGCGCCACCGCCGATTACAAATGGCTGGTAATCGATTACCGCGGGCAATGGGGCTGGATGGCCGCTTACTTGGTCGAGACAATCGGAAACCGCAACTTGGTTCCCATCATTGAGCCTCCCGCAACTTCCACTCCAGCGCCCGCCGCTACCGCGGTCCCATCTCGCGAGCCCGATCTGCTCGTGCTGTCCGCCAATCCGGCGCGTATAACGCTCGGGCAGGCAACCTTGGTCAATGTGTCAGTGCAGAATCGGGGACTAAGCCCGGCCGGCAACTTCGCTATCGCCGGCACATTTGAACCGGGCGGTCACTATGTCGGCATCAACCACCCTGGACTCGCCGCCGGCCAGCAAACTGTTCTCCAGCTTCGCCCGACGCTTAACGGCGCCTCCGGTCCGCAATCCGTGATTATTGTGGTTGACCTCAATCAGGAAGTCGCCGAAGGTCCGGCAGGCGAAGCGAACAACCAGGCTTTTGCGTATAACTACATCGCTGATCGACCTGTGCTCACCAGTGGAAACTGGCGGATCGCTCCGGGCTCATTCGATCTGGATGGCGATGCCCTGTCGGAATTCTCCTGGACAGGAAACGAGGTGATCACGCAGGGCAATGCCGCCATGCTCTTGATGAATCAATTTTCCTCGCTACATGACGCGCATTATGATGCCATTGCCGTCTCGCAAGCGAACATCGCAACGCTGAACGCCGACCAATTGCAGAACGCGACGATAGGCATCGTCACAGCTGACGGGCACCGCGGCGTAATGCGCTTTACAGATGTGACGCGCAACGGCTCGCTCACAGTCGAGTATCGGATATACCGCTAGAACGCCACTATCCTATTCTTCAGACAATACTATCTCGACAACTGTCGTTCGATACGCCTCAACAGTAACGGTTTCAGCCCAGGCGATCGCGCCGGAATCGCTCAGGACAACCAGTTTGTAATCGCCTGCCGGCAAGTCGCCAACGGTGAAGTTCTCTTGCCAAACCGGATCGGAATTGACAGCATCGCTGCCATAGCTGAAGACGTCCCGGTCTGTATCATCCGATCGCACTGAAATGCGTTTGCCGTAGATGTACTGCCCGGCTTCATCACGCAGCGCGCCGACGATCATGCCCCGGTCGATATAATGCTGCAGCCAAAGTTCCGGATTGCGCGTCATCCGATGATCATAGGGGTCATCCACTCGCACTTCGAAATGCAAATGCGGGCCTATCGCCACGCCGGTCGCGCCGATTCGCCCCAGTTGATCCAGATCATCAACCTGCTGACCCGCCTCTACGTCTATCGACTCGAGATGGCCGTACAACGTGAATACCTGCCGTCCCGCCAGAGAATATTCGCTGTGCGCCAAGACCACCACATTGCCATAATAGTTGTTCTGCGGTCCCAGGTGAGTCGTAGCGTCGTCGCCGGCGAAAACCACGACGCCGGCCTTGGCCGCATACACCGGCGTATTCAGCGGATTGACAAACTCCACGCCCAAGTGAACCGCGCGCTGCTGCCATTGTGTACTGCCATAGGCATATGTGCGATCGACCCAGTGCGAGTATTCATCCGACAATTCAATTGGTCGGTGCAGAATGTTATGCTCGGCCGGCTCAACCTGGGCGATTGCTGTTGCTGTCAACTGCAGCACCATCTCAGCGTCCGCCGGTTCAAGGGTTGCGGGCGCGCCTTTACCGGGCTGCGGCGGACTCTGACCCAACACGGCCATTGCAGCCATAAGCGCCGCCAGAAAAGCCATGACAACACCTGCGGGGCTTTGAGATCCTGGCACAGGCGCCTCCCGTCAGCCGCCGAATATGGAAAAGGGGGCGCTGCCCGTTTCCAAGCCATCGACAAGGAGCCTTGCCGAGTAATCGCCAGGCGCAAAGGCGAAATCCGCCGGAGCCACATAAAACCAGATACACTCAAATGATTTTGAGTAATCGGCTTCCCAGCTTATGTCATACAAAAGTTCGCCCTGCCGCAACCAATCTACTCTAAACTCCGTTCCTGATTGCAAGCTTGTAACGTGAGCCGTAACATATATGCGCTCAGCCGCCGAACTGAAGTCGCTTACCAGGCCGCTTGAACAGCCGCTGTTTTCGTCTATAGCGGCCGCCGTCGCCAGATTGGAAACCTGCATATCGCCGGCGGCGACGGCGGTTCCCGCCGAATCATCCATCATGTCGTCGCCCAAAGAACTGCCCATGTCTTCAGCGCTGACCACGACGACTTGCACCTCAGGCGTACTCGTATAGTTCGCCCGCAGCGTGGCGCCCAAGGCGGCATTTACTTCCGACAACTCCGCAACCCGCGTGCTCGCAGCGACTATCGTTTCTACGGCCATGTTTCGCTCCGCCGTTGCTGCGGCGAGTATCGCCCCGCCTTCCACCGCGTACTCCGTCAGGTCCGCGCCAATGGTCGCGACCGAATCCCCGCCGCCTAAAGCCTGGCAGCCCGTCATCAGTAGCAGGCCCGTCAGGCCGAACAATCCACCTATGTTGGTTTTGCGCCAAAGCGTTTTCACTCGTGCCGATCCCGCGCTAGCTGACCAAGACGGCCAGGCGAGATTATATCAGCAGAAGCGTCTTTTCGGCGATTATCAAGGACTACATAGGCAGTAAAACGCGTCTTCCTGGTTCTCCCAGGACTTGTGGCGCCCAGCGCCTTCTGCTAAGATAATTGGCACTTGCCCCCGTAGCTCAGGGGATAGAGCATTGGTTTCCGGAACCAGGCGCACAGGTTCGAATCCTGTCGGGGGTGCTTATCGAGTCACGCTTGTCCAGCGCGAGCCATCGACCGACTTTCAGATCAGTTACGCGCAGTATTCTCCAAGCGCGCCCTGAATTCATCCATGTTGATAACTGTCTTATTCAGGCGCGCTTCCTCGGCCGCAAAGGCCAAAAGATGGCTCTCCAAGGACTCTCGCGCTGTCGTGACGCTGTCATCTGGATTGCCGTGCATCGTATTCACGAAGCTGCGCACGATGCCGTAGTCACCGCCGCCATGCCCGCTGCTGTCGCGCGCGGTCACCGGCACATCTTCTGTTTCGCCCGTCAAATGATGGTGCACGCGTATCTCATCGCCGCGCGATGAGAACTTGCCGTATAGCGTCGCTTTCGTGCCGTCCCAGCGCGTTGTGCGGCATTCTTCGTCGCCCTGGCCATTCATCACCAAGGTTACCGTCGTACCATCTTCCAGTTCCATATTGACGCTCTGATGATCGACCACATCGTTGTCGCATTGATAGACGCAGCGTCCATACCAGTCCGTCTTCAGCGCTTCAAGCCGCGCCTCCTTCATCGCTATCCACGACACAGCGTTCATAGGCCAGCCAGTTCCGTCGCGGACGTACAGCTTGGTCGCCTCATACTTGCAGGAATCTGCCGCCGGGCAGCCGTCAGTGCAGCGCAAAGTCGCGCCCTCCGGCGCATTCTCCGGTCTAAAGTGGATCAGCGAACCAAAAGAATTCAGATGTACAACCTTCTTCCGCAATATCCAGAGCAAGACGTCAAAGTCGTGGCAGCACTTGCACAAGATCATCGGTCCCGATGTAGCCTCCTTGCGCCAATTGCCTCGCACGAAACTGTGCGCCATGTGGTAATAGGTCAAGTTCTCGCGATGCGTTACGCTGATTACCCGTCCGAGCTTGCCCGACTGGACGACCTCGCGCAGCACCTGCCAAAACGGCGTGTAGCGCAGTACATGACATATCTGCAGCACCTGCCCCAGCTCCTCGGCCCTTTGCACCAGACGCACATTCTCTTCGGGTACCGGTGACATTGGCTTTTCGAGCAGGACATCGTAACCGAGCTCGAGCATCTGCATCGTAGACTCGAAGTGAACGCGATCCATCGTGCAGTTGATGACCGCGGCGGCTTTCTTCTCTCCCGATGCCAGGAGAGATTGCCAATCCTGAAACACCATATCCGGCGCGATATCGTGTAGCCGGATAAAGCGCTCTCGCCGCACCGGATCCGGCTCGGCAAGGCCGACAACCCGCATCTCCTGCGGATGCTCCAGCGCAAAGTTGCCATAAGCATTGCCGCGTCCGCCCGCCCCTACGACGATGGTTTCAATCGGAGTCATATACTTACCTCCATTAATGAAGATAATTCTTTAATTTGACAAAGCTATCGCATTAGTATACACTTATTATAATATTTTTACAAAGTAGGGAAACTTAATCCACATTACAGGTTCGGTGAGCAATCCACCTATGTCGCGTCGGCGATCAGCTGTCAACCACGAAGTGATGCACGAGATCAATCGCGCGCTCGTCTTGAGCAGCCTGCGCGAAAACCCCTCCCAGACCCGGGCGAAACTGTCTTCCCGCACGGGGCTAACACGCAGCGCTATCTCCAATCTCACTGATGAACTCATCCAAAACGATATGATACACGAGGTGGGCTACGAAGAGTCTACCGGCGGGCGCCGCGGTATCCTGCTCGAACTCAATCCCCAAGGCGCCGGCGTGATCGCCATCAAATTCAACGCCTCTTCCGTACAGTGCGCGCTCGCCAATCTCGCTGGAGAAATAGACTGGTACAAACTGGTGCCAATCGGTTCGACGGAAGAATCATACGTGCTGGGTATCTGCCGTCAGCTAATCCGATCCGCTCTTCAGATCAACGGCGGCGGGAGACCGCTGCTCGGCATCGGCGTCGCTTCACCGGGCCTTATCGGCGAAGACGGCGAGGTAATCTATTCCAAGTTTATGGATTGGCGCCACGTCAATTTTCGCGCTGAATGGGAAGATGAATTTGCTGTGCCGGTGAGCGTCGACAATCTCGTCAGCCTTGCCGCTCTTGGCGAGAATCACTATGGACCCGCCGCGGAAGACAGCCACTTCATGTACATTGAAATCGGGTATGGCGTTGGCGCCGGGATTGTCATCAACAGTCAACTGTATCAGGGCAAATACGGCTTTGCGGGAGAAGTCGGTTATATGAATTACCTGGAGGAAAACGGGACCGGCCACGCCAAAACGCGAAACTGGCAGTCGATGGTCAACATTCCCAGATTCATACAGATCACAAAGCAACGCTTCGAAACAAACCCGCAGACAGTTCTCGACTCACAGGGCTTAAACTTCAGCCGATTGCTTGAGGCCCTGCATGCTGACGACGAAGCGCCGCGCGCCGCCATGTCGGAATTGAGCCGAAATCTTGGGTTCGGTCTTGCCAGCCTCTACAATGCCTTCGATATTCCTGTCTTCGTTCTCGGAGGCGAGCTGGGCCGGGAATTTGGTCCTTTTCTTGGCGAGGCGCGCGCGGAACTGGAGCGCCATCTGGTGGTGATGCCGCCCTGCAGGATTGATCTCCGCATTTCCCGCTTGCAGCCAGATGCGGCGTTGTTGGGCGCTGTGGCGAGAGTGTTTGACATCATTCTTGTCGAACCGTCGCTCAATCTCGGTCTTTAGCGACGGCGCTGACATACCAGTCTAGTTTGCGGCAAAATGAGTGTGAGGAGGGGCCATACGAAAAGATCAACGAAGCAGCGATTTGTTCGGTCGAGTCGACTAATTTCACGGAGGACTTACCAATGTCAAGACGTACACTTTGCCTACTCCTCGTTCTCGGGCTGAGCCTGCTGGCATTCGCGCCGCTGCAAGCGCAGGACAATACGCTCAATGTTGCCTGGCCCTATCAGGTTCCGCCAACGGGGCACTTCAATACCTTCGCTTCTGGCGGCATTACTTTGGGACAATACATGGATCTGCACGAGCCGCCCATAGCTGTGCTGATGTGGGCGACGGGCGATTATCAAGGCATGGTCGCGGAAGAATTTGGCTGGGATGACGACGGCAACTATGTCATCAAGATGGTCGAGGGCAAAAGCTGGAGCGACGGCAGCGCCATGAGCGCCGACGACCTCATGGCGACCTTCAATATCTTCCGCCTGCGCGGCGATGCGGTCTGGGCGAATATGAGCGGCATCGAAAAGGTTGACGACTACACGGTCAAATTTATCATGGATTCGCCTTCAAGCCTGGCTGAGCGGATCATCTTGACGACCAACCTACGCCCGGCCAGCGTCTTCGGCGACATCGCCGATCGCGCTGCCATGATGGATGCTGGCGGCGACGGCTGGGACGCGCTCCTGCAAGAGCTAACCGAGTTCCGCCCAGAAACGCCTGTTTCCGGCGGTCCCTACACGATCCTCCCCGATACCATCTCCGAAGCCAACCTGATGCTGGAACTGAATCCTGGCGGTTTCGCCGGCGATATTCAGAATTATGACATGGTGCGCATGTGGAATGGCGAGACCGAAGTGGTGACGCCGTTGGTCGCCAATCAGGAACTGCACTACATCACCCATGGCATTCCGCCCACAACAGAGATGGATTTCGCCAACCGCGGCATCGATATCGTCCGTTCGGGCATGAACAATGGACCGGGCATCTATGTCAACCACGCCATGTATCCGCTGAATCTGGTTGAGGTGCGCCAGGCGATTGCCTACGCCGTTGACCGTATCCAAAACGGCGTCGTCAGCCTGGGTGAATCCGGCGTCGCGGTCGAATACATGACCGGCATGAGCGATGGCTTGTCGGAAGCCTGGCTGAGCGACGAGACGCTCGACTCGCTCAACTATTATGAGCACGACTTGATGAAGGCGGAAGAGTTGCTGATGAGCGTCGGCTTCAGCCGTAACGATGACGGCATCTGGGTGGACGACAACGGCGATACCCTGTCCTTCGAGTTGACCTTCCCGCAGGAATTTGCCGACTGGTCCGCCGCGGCTGAAAATGCTGTCTCGCAACTCAACGACTTCGGCTTCGACATCTCGGCCCGCGGCGTTCAGTTCCAGCAGCATCCGCAGGACATCTACGCCAGCAACTTCGAGATGGCGATTCGCAACTGGGGCTTGGGCGATCCGATTCCCGGGCGCAGCTACTTGCAGGCCTACAATCGCTATAACGGCCAAGGCCAAATGGCAGGCGAAGGCGCCGGCGCGGGCATGAACTTCGACAATAATGTCGATTACAGCGGCGGCATGGTCAACGTCTTCGACCTGTCCAACCAAAGCTCGCAGGGCGTCGACAAGTCCGCGCAAGCTGAACTGGTCACACAGTTGGCGGTTTCCTACAACGAATTGCTGCCGGCGATTCCGCTCTGGGAACGCTACACCAACAACGCGCTGAACCGCAACTTCATCATGGTGCCGGATTCCAGCGATTCGGTCTTCGCCAACTTCGGCGGCGGCGCCGACAACTGGATGACCACCCTGATCCTGACCGGCGTCACGGCGCCGACCGACATGTAGGTCGGCCTTCGCAAGCAGGGCTTGTTGAGCCTGCATATCAAAGGGGTGGGCTATCCGCTCACCCCGTTCGCCTTACTTTCCGTTAACCGCGCCAGCTCTGGAACTGAAGAATGACGAGCCACAGCGGAGACATCCAACTGGACACCAGCGGTGCTACCGGTCCGGTTGACGCCGTGCAACGGCTCCTGACAAAATATCCCATCCATAAAAATTACAATTTCCGCGTCTTTGTCCAAGCGATTCTGACCATCTGGGCGATTATGAGCTTCACCTTCGTCCTCGTCCGCTTTATGCCTGGCAATCCGGTCGACATACTCATTGAACAGATACTCACTCAAGAAGGCATCTCATATCAGGAAGCGTACGACCGCGTCGCCGCCAGCTTCAATATCAACCCCAATGCCTCTATGCTGGACCAATACCTGGACTGGTTCGCCGATCTGCTGCGCCTGGATTTAGGCACATCAATCACATCGCCAGGCACCAGGGTTGTGGACGAAATCGCCCGTTTCTTGCCCTGGACGCTTTTCGCTGTTGGCTCGGGCCTGCTGATCAGCTTTGTCCTGGGCATCGTGCTCGGCATGATGATGGCCTATTATCGCGATTCGGTTCTGGACCATACGCTCTCGTTGATCTCTTCTTTCTTCACCGGCGTGCCCAACTACATTTGGGGTCTGCTAATCATTATCGGACCGGGTATTTCTTGGAGATGGTTCGATGTCGGGGCGGCCCGCGGCACATTCGACCCCGGCTTGACACCCGGGTTGAACGCCGCATTCATCATCAGCGTCTTCGAACACGCTCTGCTCCCGATAATCACTTATGTCCTGGCCACGCTTGGCGGCTGGATGTTGAGCATGAAAAGCAGCACGACCAGCGTGCTCAACGACGACTACGTCAACGTCGCTGAAGCGCGCGGCCTAAAAGACAGGCGCATAATCACATCCTATGTCGGCCGCAACGCCGCGCTCCCATTGTTCACGCAACTGAGCATCAGCGTTGGCTTTGTCCTCGGCAGTGGCGTCGTCATTGAAGAAATCTTTGTTTACTGGGGCTTTGGCCACTATCTCTTCGCCTCCATAGTCGTGCGCGATTACACGGCTATCCAAGGCGCCGTGTTGGTCTTGACTACAGCAATAGTGCTTTCCAACCTCTTCGCCGATTTGACCTATGGCCTGCTGGATCCGCGCGTGCGCATCTCGGGGGAGAAGTGAGCATGAAGGCGGAGTCAGCACAAAATCTCCTTTACACAATATTGACCCTGCCTCTGGGGGTTGCTGGCGGAACGTTCAGGTTTCTAAACCGCTTGCGGGCAAATCGCGCCGGCTTCATAGGCTTCCTTGGCTTGCTGGCTTATTTCGTCTTGACCTTCATTATGCCTAACTACATACCCTTCGATAGCGAAGTCAATCTCGACGAAATCGCCGGGCCGGTTGGCTCGCGCATTCAATTGGCTGTGCGCGTCGACAAGGCCGAATTGCGGACCTTCGAAGACTTGGCTGGCTTGACCGTCGGTGTGGTTGATCAAACCGGGGGACCCAGCTTGATCGCCCCTTATGCCGATAGCATCAACATCGAGAAATACCGCTGGACCAGCCGTCGCGCGGGCCCCGGCATCCGCGCCGCCTTGGTCGATCTCGCGAATAAAGAGATCGACGCCATGTTAATTTTCTCTAAAACAGTTGAAGAGATCGCCGCTGATTCTGATGACCCTGAACTGCAAGCTCTGCTCGCCGAGCATATTATCATCTCGAATCCCGAGCTTGGTCCGCCGCATCTGCTGGGCACAGATACACAAGGACGCGATATCGCGACGCATATCGTACACGGGGGCCGGATCTTGATTCTGACCGCATTTATCGGCGGTGTTATTGCGACGCTGATCGCGCTGGTCTTCGGTTCGCTTTCCGCTCTCGTTGGCGGGGCTCTCGATAGCGCCCTAACCGCCCTGACCAACCTCGTCTTGGCGATTCCGCGCTTTCCACTGCTCGTCGTCCTGGCGGGTTTAATCCGCTTCGACAACATGCTCTTTCTCGGCGTACTGATCGGGCTACTTGGTTGGCCCCCGCTTATGCGCGCCATCCGCGCCCAAGTGCTGAGCCTGCGCGAACGCGATTTTGTCGAAGCGGCTCGTTCGCTGGGTTTGAGCACAAATCATATTATGTTCCGCGAAATCCTGCCGAACATGGCAAGTTACGTCATGATCAATTTCATCTTTTCCATCACCTTCGCCATGTATGAGCAGATTGGATTGCTGGTCCTGGGCTTGGCGCCTATAGATGACTATACTTGGGGCGTCATGCTCTATTTTGGTCGCTCCCGCGGCACACTCTACAACGTAGACGGAGCAAGCATGGCGCTTTCGCCAGTCCTCGCCATCGCCTTTTTCCAGGTCTGCCTGGTGCTGTTCGCCCGCGCCCTCGAAGAAGTATTTGATCCCCGCCTGCGGGCTGCGGTGTAGAGGTGTCTCCAATGTCTCAGCAGCAGCGTGACGCAGTGCTTCGGGTCGAGGATCTTTCGATCGTCTATCGCAGCAAACGCGGCGATGTCAAGGCGACCAGCAATGTCTCATTTGATTTATATCCCGGCGAAGCGCTGGCGCTGATCGGGGAAAGCGGCAGCGGCAAGACGACGATCAGCCTGGCGCTTATCCGCAAACTGCCCAAGAACGCCGTCATCACCAGCGGGAATATCCACTACCAACGGGACGGCAGCGTCCAGGACCTGCTCAAACTGAGCAACCGCCAACTGCGTGAGTTCCGCTGGAAGGACTGCGCCATGGTCTTCCAAGGCGCGCAAAACGCCTTCAATCCCGTACTCAAGATCCGCCGGCAATTTGAAGATACCGCCCAATCCCATGGCTGGACCGATAAAGCCGCCATCCGCGAGCGCGCGCTGAACCTGCTCAAGCTTGTCCGCCTTGACCCGGAACGCGTATACGATTCCTATCCGCATGAACTCAGCGGCGGCATGAAACAACGCACGCTGCTGGCGCTGGGCGTCTTGCTTAATCCACAGATTGTGATCCTCGACGAGCCGACCACCGCGCTTGACATCCTCACCCAGCGCGCCATTATCGACGTGCTGAACGACATGCAACGTCAATTGCGCTTCAGCATCATCTTCATCAGCCATGATCTATCCCTGGCTGCCGAGATGGCGGATACAGTCGCTACTGTCTACGCGGGCGAAATCGTGGAAATCGGACCGGTTAACGACATCTTCTATCGTTCCTTGCACCCCTACACTTATGGCTTGCTCACTTCTGTGCCGACTCTGGAACACCTGCAAGATCACTTGCAGAGCATACCCGGCTCACCGCCCAATCTCATCAATCCCCCCAACGGCTGCAAATTCCACCCCCGCTGCGCCTTTGCCACCGACGCCTGTCACAAAGATAGTCCCCCACTGGAGCGCGACATCGGGACGCATCCGGCCGCTTGCTGGCACAAGGACCGCCTGCTCGAAAGCCGCAAGGAGCCGGTCTAAATGCCCCAGCCCATCATGGAACTCAAACATGTCTACCGCAGCTTCAAAAGAGGACGGGAAGTCGTGCCTGTCTTGCAAGACATCAATTTCGCCGTGAACAATCTGGAATTCCTCTGCCTGGTTGGCGAAAGCGGCTGCGGCAAGACAACCACCGGCAAGATCATCTGCGATCTGCTGCCGCCGAGCTCAGGCACAGTTGAGTTCGAAGGGGTAAATATCGCGGCCCTGCGCGGCGCGGACTATCGGCACTTCCGCCGCTCGGTACAGATCATCCATCAAGATCCCTACGCCTCGTTGAATCCGACGCATACCGTGTCTGAAATGCTAAGCTACCCCTTGCAAACGCACGGTCTCGGTGGCGGACGCCGGGGCCTTCGACAGCGCATCCATGAATTGCTCGATCTGGTTGACCTCAGCCCCGTCGAAGATTTCATCGACAAATATCCCCATCAACTCAGCGGCGGCCAACGGCAGCGCGTGAGCATCGCCCGCGCCCTAACGACCGAACCGTCTCTCATCGTGGCGGATGAATCCGTCAGCATGGTGGATGTGTCTATACGCATCGGCCTGCTGCAAATGATGATGGACTTGCGCGACCGGCTGGGCGTGACCATCGTCTTCATCACCCATGATCTGGCGCTGGCGAAATATTTTGCCTGGCACGGACGCATCGGCGTTATGTACCTCGGTCGCCTGGTCGAGCTCGGCAAAACACAAGAAATCATCAGTAAGCCGCAGCATCCCTACACCAAGGTTTTGCTGTCCGCCATTCCCGAACCAGATCCGGAAAAGACCCGCAACAAACAACATATTCAACTCCGCAGCGAAGACATCCCGCGCTTGACGGAATTGCCGCCCGGCTGTTCCTTCCATCCGCGCTGCCCGTGGTTTGTTGAGGGCCTATGCGATCAAACGATCCCGCAGCTTGTTCCCCCGCCGGTGGCGGAAACAGAGGCGGTAGTAGCCTGTATCCCGCTGGAACGCGGGCATGAGTTGGTGCTGCATGACGCCTAGCATATTAAAGGTCTTCTACACGATCGCCGTCTTCATCGTCGGCGCGTCTTTGGCCCTGCTTTTCATCGTCCCGCCCGACTCTGCCGAGTACGTCGTGACGCTGCTCTCCGCCTGCGTCGGGGCGGTTCTGCTCATTCTTGTCGCTCTGACAACCTGGTTTATCAACCGCTGACCTCACCGGGGTCTCGGCGAGGGAATTGCACCGTGTGTTCTGAATTGACAATTGGCGTCGATATCGGCGGAACGAAGATGGCATTTATCGTCGCCGACCGGGATGGAACAATCCTCGTCTCCGATACTTTGCCCACGCCAGCTGGCGACGCCTTCACGGAAACTGCCGATCGCATCGCGGACCTGCTCAATCGCTATCTGGACATTTACGGCACGATCTGCGGCATTGGCATCGGGCTGCCGGGACCGGTTGACGCCGAGCGCGGCATCGCCCTGCATGCGGCTAATCTGGGCTGGGAGCGCGTCCCCGTCCGCGACGCCATTTCTGCGCGGCTGGCAAAATCACTGCCGATCTACATCGCCAACGACGTCAACGCCGGCGCCATCGGCGAGCAACGATACGGCATCGCACAAGGTATCGCGAACTTCGTCTATCTCACAATCGGAACAGGCGTAGGCGGCGCAGTGATGATCGACAATCGTCTGATGCGCGGCGCCTCGGCTTCGGAAATGGAAATCGGCCACGTATCCCTGGATCCAATCAATGGCCGTCAATGCACATGCGGGGGGCGCGGCTGCCTGGAAATGTCAATTTCAGGCAAAGCCATCTTAGCTCACGCGCGACAACATCTCGCCGATTACGCCAGCACCTGTCTGACTAAGGACAATCTCTCAACCCACAACATCATCCGCGCCGCCGAACAGGATGATCCGCTCGCCACTCACGTGATGCAGGAAGCCGCCGAAGCCCTCAGCATCGCCTGCGCCTGGTGCATAAACCTTTTTAATCCGAAACTGCTCATCCTCGGCGGCGGCCTTATCCACGCGACCTGGCATTTGCTGAAGCCCCAAACGTTATCAACTTTGCGCGCGCGCTGTCTGCCGATAAACTACGAGACGGCGACGATCTCGCTTTCTCAGCTTGTGGACGGCGCGCTCGGCGCATCGGCATTGGTTTGGCATCACCAAAATGAGGGAGGGCGCGCATGAGAATCGCCATAGGCGGCATAGCCAACGAGAGCTGCACCTTTTCGTCCTTGCCCTCCACTCTGGAAGATTTCCGCATCTATCGCCAAGACGCCCCGCAATTCGGAGAACTCTACCCATTTCTCCCGGCTTTTCCCGAAGCCGAATTTTTTGGCACTGTAACAGCTAAAGCCCTGCCGGGCGGGCCTGTTGATCCCGGCGCCTACAACACAATAAAGTCAGAACTTCTCGAACGGCTGGAGCCGCTGCTCCCGCTGGATGGCGTCTACCTGGATATGCACGGCGCGCTCTATGTCAGCGGCATGGAGGATGCTGAAGGCGATTGGATCAGCGCTATCCGCCAGCTTGTTGGCGCAGATTGCCTCATATCAGCCAGCTACGATCTTCACGGCAATGTTTCCGAACGCATCATGGACAAGCTCGATATCATCACCGGCTATCGAACCGCGCCCCACATTGACACCATAGAGACGCGCGAACGGGCTGTCGCCCTCTTGCTGCGCTGCCTGCGCGAGGATATCCGCCCGCACAAAGCCTTCGCCAAAATTCCGGTCGGCCTTCCCGGCGAGAAGACCAGCACAGAATGGGAGCCGGGCAAGTCGATATACGAGGCGATCCCGGCAGAAATCGATGGCGAAGCTGTCATGGACGCCACCATTCAGGTCGGCTACGTTTGGGCGGATGAACCGCGGATGACCGCCTGCGTCATCGCCTTGGGCCAGGACAAATCGGCAACCGCCGCCGCCGCCCACCGCCTCGCCGAACGCTATTGGCAACACCGCGCCGATTTCCGCTTTGGCGTCGAAGCGCTCTCTGTCGACGACTGCCTCCAGCGCGCAATGGCTGACCCGGTTAAACCCGTCGTCATCAGCGATTCCGGCGACAACATCACCGCCGGCGGCGCAGGCGATGTCACCGCATTTCTTGAACGGGCGCTGCAACATCAGCCCGCCGATTTGGTCTACGCCAGCATAACCGACGCGGCCGCCGTCAAACGCTGCCACGACGCCGGCGCGGGCGCGACGCTCGATCTCGCCATCGGCGGCAAGTTGGACCGCCAGAATTCACGTCCGCTCGCGATAAGCGGCACAGTCGAGACCATCAAGCCGGATGCGCGCAATCCCCAAGTCGTTCTGAACTCAAATGGGATTCGTGTCATCCTGACAGCCAGACGCGCATCCTTCCAGCGGCGTCAGCAGTTTCTCGACCTGAACATCAGCCCCGAAGCCCATCAGATCATCGTCATCAAGATCGGCTATCTTGTGCCCGAACTCAAGGCCATGGCAAAACGGAACATCCTAGCGCTATCGCCCGGGGCCGTTAACCAGGATCTCCTCGCCCTAAACTACAGGCGCATCAGCCGACCGTGCTATCCCTTTGATGCCGATATGGAATGGGCGCCTACCGTCCAACTGTTCTAGTTCCGAAAACCTGTACAGGTTGACGTCGCCATCGCGGTAATCTAATCTGCATTCAAATATGGCGATGGCGCCGCAGTAGCTGATATACTTGAGGCTCACGGCACGTTGTAAACACGTCGTGCGTCAGCTAACAAGACAGGAGTAGCAAAATGCAGAAACTCATTCGCGTCCTCTTTCTCGTGGTATTCATCTCGCTTTTCGCGGCGGGGGCGAGCGCGCAAGAAGGAGGCATCTTAATCGGTACAAACTTCGGTGGCGATCCCACCACCATCAACCCCTTGCTCACCAACAATACCGTAGATCTCTCGCTGACCGAATTCCTCTTCCCTAATATCTACAACATTGATCCGGAAACGCGCGCGCCGATGAAAGCCGGGCGCAACGACCAGGACAATGGCTTGGCGCTGGATTGGTCAATCTCCGAAGATGGCTTGGTCTACACCTTCACATTGCGTGACGATGTCACCTGGAACGATGGTACGCCCGTCACAGCTCATGATTACAAGTTCACCTTTGATGCGCTGGCCAGTGGCGAAACGTCCTCGCCCCGTGGAAGCGTGCTGCAAAGTGTGGAAAACGTCGAGGCTGTCGATGACACGACCCTTGTCGTTAACTTGAAGCTGGCATCCTGCCGCGCGCTGGACGAGCTGAATGACTTCGGCATCCTGCCCAAACACCACATCGAACCGCTGATCGCTGGCGACTTCGCCGAAATTGACAATCTCGAATACAACAAACACCCAGATGTCACTTCCGGCGTCTTCAACTTCGGCGCCTTGGTCGCCGACGAACAGACCAGCATGATTCGCAACGACAATCACTGGATGCCGGTCTCGCCGGAAGGGTACATCCTTCGCAACGTGCCGGACCAGTTGGTCGGCATCGAGCAGTTCCTGGCGGGCGAGGTCAATTCGGTCGGCACCGCCGGTTCCGCATCGGTCCCCGCCGTGCGCATGCAAGAGTTCCGCGATCGCGCCGAAGCCGGGGAATTCCAGGTTTACGAATATGTCGATGACGGCTTGACCTTTGTCGGCTTCAACCTGGCAGACCGCAGCAACCCGGTCAACGGCCTGGATGAGGACGGCAATCCCGCCGATCAAGGCAATCACCATTTCTTCGGCGATATCCGCGTGCGCCAGGCCCTCGCCCAAGCTGTGAACTATGTCGACATCATTGAAGGCGCGGCCGAAGGTGAAGGCATCCAGGTCAACAGCTTCGGCACGCCCGCGCTCTGGGGATATGATTCCAGCATCGAGCCTTGGGAATACAACCCCGAAGCCGCGCTGGCCCTGCTGGCGGAAGCCGGTTTCGTCGACCATGATGATGACGCCGGCACACCGCTCGTAGCGACGGAAGACGCGCTTTACGCTGCACCCGGTACGGAGTTCGCTTTTGAATTGCTGACGAATTCGGGCAATCTTGTGCGTGAAGCGGCTGGAACTGTCATCCAGGATCAACTGGGGCAAATCGGCATCGCGGTCGATTTCCAGACGATCGAATTTGGTCCGCTTGTAACCTTCCTGCTGGGTCAAGACTTTGACGCCATCATGATCGGTTTCACCAATCTCGCTCAAGATACCGATGCGCGCAACGTCTTCACACCGGTTGGCGATACGGTCGGCGGCGGCTTCAACTTCGTCTCCTATCGCAACGACCGCGTCACCGAACTCTACGACCAAGCGCTTTCGCTGCCCGGCTGCGACTTGTCTGAGCGGCAGGCGCTCTATCATGAGATAAGCCAGATCCTGCACGATGAGGTGCCCTGGTGGTGGCTCTTCGCCCCATTCTCAATGTATGCCGAAGCCAATTCGGTACAGAACTGGATGCCCTACGCGGAAACACGCTACGCCAATATGGCGGAAATCGCTATCTCGCCCTAGTCCGCATCACTAGTACAAAGGGAGAACGTGCTGGCAACTGGCCGGCGCGTTCTCCGCTTCACCGCAAACATAGAGCCATTCCTGATTACGACCAATGGTCAAATATATCGTACGCCGCCTTGTTCAATCGATTCCCACGTTCTTCGGCATCACGCTGCTGTCTTATCTGCTGCTGTGGCTGGCGCCGGGCAGTGTTGTAGAACGCCTCTATTTGGCGCCGAATATCAAAGCTGAAACGCGCGCCCGCCTGGCAAAGCAACTGGGCATAGACGACCCCTTCCACATTCAATACCTCCGTTGGCTAGCCGGCGATGACTGGCTCCGTTGGGATTCCGACGGCGATGGCATAGCTGACGGATCCTTCACATTGCTAGCGCCATTAGATGAAGACGGCGACGGCATACCCGAACCGCCGGGAGACAACTATGGCATCTTGCGCGGCGACTTCGGCCGCTCCTTTGTAAAGAAAGAGCCGGTGATGGATGTTTTCATGGCCAACCTGCTCGCCACCCTGGAGCTCGGCATCGCCGCCATTCTGACCTCCCTTGTAATCGGCATTCCCGTCGGCGTCATCTCCGCGGTGACACGCGGACGCCTTTTCGACAATACATCGCGCGTTATGGCGGTCATCTTTGATGCCGTGCCAAACTTTTATTTGGCCTACATTCTTATATTGATCTTCGCCGTCGGGCTAGATCTCGTGCCCATCGGCGGCCGCTGCGTCCCGAACCTTTATGGCGTTTGCCCGCCATTTTACGCCCGCATGGATTACTTGATCCTGCCCACCATCGTTTTCGCCGCCGGCTTCGTCGCCCTCTTCTCGCGCTACATCCGCACGTCGACGCTTGAGGTGCTCAGCCAGGATTACATCCGCACCGCGCGCGCCAAAGGCTTGTCGCCGCGGGTCGTCAATTTCCGTCACGCCATGCGCAACGCCATGATTCCGGTCGCCACGCTGCTCGGTCCCATCATCACTAATGTCTGGGCGGGCGCTATCGTCATTGAGACCGTTTTCGCCTGGCCCGGCGTGGGCCGCATCGCCTTCACCTCCGCCATCCAGCAAGATTATCCGGTCGTCATGGGTATTGTCATCTTTGCTTCACTCGGCACGATTCTGGGCTTCCTCCTGTCGGATATCCTGTACGTGCTCATCGACCCTCGCATTCGGCTTGATTAGGAGCGCGCTATGCAGGCTGACGATCTCAAATTAAAGCTTGATGCGGAAGCAGTCCTCCGCAGCAAATCGCTGACCGACCTCGCCCTCGCCCGCTTGTGGCGCGACCGCCTCTCGATGATCGCCATCGCTATCCTGCTCTTCCTGACCTTGGCTTCCATCGCGGCTCCGCTCATTACAGGCGCCCTCGGCGTCGATCCGAATACAACGGACGCATCCGAATCAAAATACCTGCCACTGTTCAGCGAGGGCCACCTGCTCGGCACCGACAACCTTGGACGCGATCACCTGGCGCGCCTGCTCTATGCCGGCCAAGTCTCCCTGTTTATCGGCTTCATGTCCGCCTTCCTCGCCCTCGTTATCGGTGTCACGCTGGGCATCCTGACCGGCTATTTCGGCGGCGTTATAGACGATGTCGTCAACTGGATAATCACCACGCTCAATTCCATCCCGGGCCTTGTGCTGCTCATCGTGATTTCCGCCGTCTTCAAGCCCGACGCCAATTCGCTTATCCTCGTCATCGTCTTCCTTACCTGGACCGCCACAACACGTCTCGTTCGCGGCGAAACGCTGTCCATCCGCTCGCGTGAATACATCGTCAGCGCCCGCGCCATCGGCGCCTCGCATTTTCGCATCATGCAGGTCCACATCCTGCCCAACGTCTTCTCGCTGACTATCGTCACGCTCGCCCGCAACATCGGCATCGTCATGCTGATCGAAGCCGCGCTCAGCTTCCTCGGCTTGGGCGTTCAGCCGCCCACCGCCACCTGGGGCAACATGCTCAGCAAATCACGCGAATTCATCACCAAGGCGCCTCACCTGATGATCTTCCCCGGCCTGCTGATTACGGTTGTCGTGCTCTGCCTCTACGTCCTCGGCGACGGCTTGCGCGATGCCTTCGACCCCACCGCCACTGATTAGGCGCTGGAATCCGTCGTAAAACGATACACCGTCGTCGACTCAAAGCGTTCGCCCGGCCGCAGCACCGTCGATGGGAAATGCGGCTGATTGGGCGAATCGGGGAAATGCTGCGTCTCCAGCGCCAAGCCATCGCTCTGCCGATACAGCCGTCCGCTAGTCCCGACCAGCGTCGTGTCCAACACATTGCCGGCGTAGAATTGAATGCCCGGTTCCGTCGTCCATGCCTCCATGATTCGTCCTGATCGCGGTTCATATACGCGCGCGGCAAAACCTAAGTCGTCCTCCGCCAAGCCCCAGCGATTCAAAACGAAGTTATGATCATAGCCCAGCGCCATCAATATCTGCGGATCGGCGGAACGCTGTCCGGGACCGATCGCCTTAGGCGTGCGAAAATCAAAGGGCGTTCCCGCCACCGGCGCGATCTCGCCCGTAGGTATCTGCCGGGCGTCCGTCGGCGTGTATCGATCTGCATTCAGAGTTAGAATATGGTCGTAGATTGTGTCCTCGCCCTCGCCCATCAAATTGAAGTAGCTGTGATTCGTCAGATTCAGCACCGTCGGCGCGTCGGTCACAGCGGCGTAGTCAATCCGCAGTTCGTTGCCTTCGCTCAAGCTGTAGCGGACGCTGACATCCAGCACCCCCGGATAACCTTCCTCTCCATCCGGACTGGTATATGAGAGCTCAACGCCGCCTTCAATCTCCTGCGCGTTCCATATCCGCTTGTCGAAGCCAATCCCGCCGCCATGCAGCGAACAGTCGCCGTCGTTCTTGGTCAAGCTGTACTCGACCCCATCCAGCGTGAACTCGCCTCCGGCGATGCGATTGGCGTAGCGTCCGGTGATCGCGCCGAAATAGGGATGACCGGCTTCGTATTTGGCCAGACTGTCCAAGCCCAAGGCGACATTGGCGAATCGACCACGCCGATCCGGCACAGTAATCTCGGTCAAGATGCCGCCGTACGTGATCAGCTTGGCTTCCATGCCCGCCGCATTGGAAAGCGTATACAAATCTACCGACTTGCCTTCCGCCGTCTTTCCATAGTGTTGCACTTGATTCACCTCCCGCTCACAAGAAAATATCCGCCAATCTTAGCGCATTCTTCGCCTTCGGTGAAACACTCTCCAAGGCTTGTCCGGCACTCAATGGCGAGCGCTGGCGATTTTCCTCCGCGCGCAGATGACTGACTGCCATAGTTCCGTCTGCCGCGCTTCGAGAATCCGGGAAGACAAGCCAGAAATGATTCGCCACTTCATCATCTAATCCGAACACATGCCCTGCGCAATCCGAAACACAACCTGTACCGCGCAAAATCCATAAATCGGCCCGAAAATTGCCGGTGTATCCATACTGTATCGATAGATATCGGCAATCGTGGTACGATTTACCGTCGAAACTCCATCCGCTGTATAGCTTCTCTTCATACTCTGTTGACCCTTTTATATACTTTTTTCAGCTTATGCTTATCTAAGTCTCGTCGCCACGACATGAACTTGGCTTGGCGTCGACAGATATTGGCGATTTGGTGTCCATGTTATCAAGCGTAGCAGAAAATGATCGGGAATAGGAGAACAAATGTTCACGTATTGGGCCGGAGCCAGCAGGCAATCTTGCGCGCCGGCAACCCAGTAGCGAACAAGCTTTCCAGCGATAGCGCGCAAAGCGTCCGCCGCTGCGCCAGCTTCCGGTTAACAGCCGCGCCAACACAAGCTAAAATGACCGGCAACAGCCATCAGAACAGGAGTAAGCCATGCAATACCGCTCACTCGGACGCACCGGCGTCATGGTCAGCGAGCTCTGCCTCGGCTGCATGAACTTCGGCGGTCCCACATCCGAAGCCGACAGCTTCGACATGATCGACCACGCCATCGACAAGGGCATCAACTTCTTTGATACCGCCAACGTCTACCAGCGAGGCGGCAGCGAGATCGTGGTCGGCAAAGGCCTCCAGCGCAATGGCAAGCGCGACCGCATCGTGCTCGCCACCAAAGTTCACGGCCGCATGGACGATGCCGACATCCTCTCCGCCGGCAACAACCGCCGCCACATCATCCAGCAATGCGAGGCGAGCCTGAAACGCCTGCAAACGGACTATATCGACCTCTACCAACTGCATCGACCCAACCACGACATCCCCATCGATGAGACCCTGCGCGCCCTTGACGATCTCATCAGCGCCGGCAAGGTCCGCTATATCGGCACCAGTTCCTTCCCCTCCTGGCGCGTGCTGGAATCGCTCTGGGTATCCAAAGAGCTCGGTCTCAACCGTTTCGTCAGCGAGCAACCACCCTATCACCTGCTCGACCGCAGCATCGAGCGGGAAATGATCCCCATGGCACAATCCTACGGCATCGGCATCATCCCTTGGTCGCCTTTGGCGCGCGGCTTCCTCACCGGCAGATACAAGCGCGGCGAAGGCATCCCGGACGACAGCCGCTTCGGTCGCGATGCCGGCGGCGACGCGGCCAGCCTGCGCCGGCGCGACCAGCACTTCACCGACCTCGGGTTCAATGTGCTTGATCTGGTCCAGAAAATCGCGGCGGAAAAAGACTGCAGCGCCAGCCAGGTCGCCCTGGCCTGGGTCAACAGCAAGCCCGGCATCACCAGCCCCATCATCGGACCGCGCACCATGGCGCATCTCGTCGACAATATCGGCGCGACCGACGTCGAGATCACCGCCGAAGATCATGGCCGTCTCGATGCCCTGGCTGAACCGGAACGCGCCACCGTGCCTTACTATCACGGCGGCATGATCAACTTCAAGCCAAACGACTACGCCTGGCTCTAGCGGTCAATAGGCTGTCCATGTGTCGACAGCCTCCCCCCCAATTGCTATGGGGGACCGAGGGGGGTAGACCTAACCAGACTTCTTTATCGCCATCAGCCGCGCATGTTCATCACGGGATTTGTAGTAGTCATCAAGCGGATAGCAGCCGGATACCATGCCATTGCGCGGCGCAGTCGTGCAATCGCTGAAAGTGCGGCAGACGCGCTTGCGATTTAATGCCCGGCCAGCCAGCAAATCGGCCGGCAGCTCGGGATAACTCAGCGCCATCCGCCCCAGGCCGACGAAATCCGTCATCCCCTCGCGCACCGCAGCTTGCGCAACATTCGGCAGCCAATCCTGCAAATAGGAATAGCCCGAACCCACGATCGTCAGGTCGGGAAAGGCCGCCTTCAATTCCGCAGTAATCTTTATCTGACGCGCCACGCCAACCAGCGGGTCCTCCGGAAGCAAATAACCATCCGACGGCGGGAAGACCGCCGGCCGCTGAATATGGAAATTGTAATACGGGCTGCCCGCGGTGATGCAAACGAGCTGGATATCCAACTCACGCAGCAATTCCAGGAACTGCATAGGCTCGGTCAAGTCGCAGCCGACGCCCGTGCCATCGCCGCCGAAGGCATAGGGATAAGCGTCGCTATCAAAGGGCGACGGCTCGCCAATGCGATCAGCGCCCGGCCGAAAGGGGATCCAGTCCACCGCGCTCAGCCGCAGGCCAATGTCCAGCCCCGGCGCGGATGATCGAATCAATTGCACCGTCTCGCGGAGGAAGCGCGTCCGATTCGCGAAGCTGCCGCCGTACTTGCCGCCGCGATGCACTGCGCTGAGAAACTCGTGGCCCAGGTAGCCATGACAATGCTTGATATCGACGAAGTCGTAGCCCGTCTGCTGCGCCAGGACGGCCGATCGCCCGAAGTCCTCGATCAGCCTCTCGACATCGCCGTCGCTCATGACGCAGCCATCGTCGGTCAATTGAAACTTCTCATCGAGGATGGGATGCCGATAGAGTACTAGCGGCTCCAGCGCCGGGCCGTTGGGACGGCAGAAGCGACCGGAATGCGTCAACTGCAAGCCCACGACCAAATCGTCCGACGCGCCGAACGTTTCCGCATGCGCTTCCAGCAAATCACAGCGCAAATCAGACAGGCTTTCGGCGGTCGCCTCATTGATCACCAGTTGACGGGCATTGGCGCGTCCATCATGGCGGACGGCTACCGCCTCTCCGCCCCAGATGAGCTTGGCGCCGCTCCGCCCGAAACGCCGCCAGCGCCGCCGCGTCAAGTCCGACGGTTTGCCAGCGGCACCGCCATCCCAGCCTTCCATCGGCAGAATCGCAAAGCGGTTCGCCAGTTCACGGTTGCGATATTGGTAGGTCCCCGCCAATGGCGATTCCGCGCCGCGCAGCAAGGTTTGGTCTACCGGCAAATCCGCCCCGACCGCCTGACAGTAGTTTACAAACTGCTCATACGTCCGCAGTTGAGCGACCCGCTTGTAAGCCATCGCCTAGCCCGCCCCCAGCACACCGAGCCGATCGGCGATATCCCGCAATATCTCGATATCGCTGGCCGGGCGCCGCTGTGAATCCCGATGCGTCTGGTCGGAAGCGATCCAGCCCCGCAGCTTCAAGAACTGCGCCGCCGAATGCTTGTAGGCCGGCACCGGCGGGCGAAAGGCGAGGAAACCCAGATACTGAATCAAATCGTTCAACTCGAAAAAGCCGGGGTCGCCCGCCAGCCACATCGCATCGCGCCGGGCGAAGAGATCCGGCGCAAACGTGCTCAGCCCCAGCAAATAGTCGCTGCCATAGATCACCATATCCACGGCCAGATCATTGCCGGTATAGACTTTGAAGTCCGGCCGTACAGAATCCCGCAGCTGCAGCCGCTCCCATTCCAACTGCCGGCTCAATGATGAATGCTTCGCGCCCTCACAAGCTGATATGTCCAGCAAGCCGCGATATGTCTCGAGGTCATATATCGCGCCGAAGAGAGCGAACATCGTCCCCAACTCAAACGCGATGAAGCGGTCGGTCACCTCGGCGATCGTCTCATATGCGCCAATGATCGCCTCGCCGGATTGCTGGGTCAGCCCATAGGATTGAAAGATGATCGGCGTGCCGCCATAACGCTGGATGCTCTCCACTTGACCGAAATAGGCGTCGGCGTCGAAAGCCGCGCCAGGCTCGTCCGCCACAAAGGCGCCCGCGACAAACTCACCACCGCCCAGCGCATCCCGCGTCAAAGCCAGGACACGCTCTCGCTCCTCTTCGCTGATCAGGTTGGCGTAACCCGTGTCCATATTGACAGCCGGCGTCAAACCGGCTTCCGCGGTGCGCCGCACATGATCCGCCAGCCCCTTCCAGTCGATCTCAAAGTTGTCCTCGAAGGGCAACAATATCGCGGATATGCCCGCGATCTTGCGCTTCGGGCGGATTAGCGCCCGCGGGTCAATCGTCACTTGCGCACGCTCAATCATGTCGCCTTCCTCTGTTTTCGCTCATTCATTCCCCGGCGAAATCTCATTCACCGGCGCGATGACATAGCGCGGATTCTCTTTCAACAGTCCCAAGTCCTCGCCGTCCCGCTTCGCCCGCACATCATCGCGATGAAATTGGACGGCATAACCCAGCCGCGGCTGATCGGTGCTGTTGGCGCCCGAGCCGTGCAGCGTCAGGCGAGAAAAGGCCACCGCATCGCCCGGCATCATGCGGAGCGGCAAAAAGTCCTGCGGCTCGACCGCCACGGTGCGATGGCCGTCCTTGTCTTCACTCTCGACAGAATCAAGGGTCCCATGCAGATGAGTCGCAGGCGCGATCTGCAGACAGCCATTCTCGGGCGACATCTCCATCAACGCGAACCAAATATTGATGCCCGGCCCATCAAAACGCGTGTACTGATTATCCTGATGAAAATGGAAGCGGCCGCCGCCCCCGCCGCTCTTCACCGCCGTGAATGGCATATATAAAGTCGACGGGCCGCCCATCAGCTGTGCCGCAATCGCTCTTAATCCCTCGCTGTGAATGAGCCGCGCCAGCGTCCATTGCGCCAGATACTGCCGGCTCTGACGCAACTTGTCCTTTGAAGTCGTCGCTCGGCGCAAGTCCTCGCGTTTGATGCCCAAGCCTTCTATCACTTGCAACACTTCTTCGGCCAGAGCGGCCGCGTCGTCCTGGCCGATCAAACCAGGCAGCGTCAAATAACCGGCGCCGCGATAAAACTGGATTTCGTTGTCGGTCAATTTGGAATATCGCAGGATTTCACTTGCCATCATCCAGCCTTTCATGAGCAGCAGCAACTTGGCATTGAGCACCGTAGCGTATATTATCATCGAATCGCTATTCTGTTTGAGACTCGGCCCATGCAAATCCGATTCGGCTTCCGAGAACTTGAATTCCCCAGCGACCAGCTTGGCCAATTGCGCGATAGCAGCGCCCTGCTCGGCGATGCCAAGGCGCTTTGGCAGCGCTTTGACGAAGACGGCTACATGCTACTGCGCGGCCTGCTGGAACGCGAGACCGTGCTAAACGCTCGCAATGTCATCCTGCAGCACATGCAAGCCCAACAAGCCTTGCAATCAGATACGCCTTTGCTCCAAGGCGTCATGCCACGCGGCGGCAAATCCGTGCCCATGATGGGCCGCAAAGGCATCGCGCATCATCCGGCCGTTCTCGCCACTGTGGAACATCCTGCCCTTTTCACCCTCTTCGAAAGTCTCTTCGGCGAACCGGCGCTGACCTACTCCTACAAGTGGCTACGTGGAGTCGGCAACGAAGAATATACCGGCGCCCACTTCGATTTTGTTTATATGGGGCGCGGCTCGCCGAACCTCTACACCGTCTGGATTCCTTTGGACGATATCGAAATCACTCGGGGCACGCTGGCCATCTGCCGCGGCTCGCACAATCTCGACAGCTTCGCCCGCATCCGCAATACCTACGGCAGAATGGATGTCGACCGGGACCGCATCGAGGGCTGGTTCGAGCTTGACCCGCTGAAAATCGTCGAGCGCTTCGGCGGTCAATGGCTGGGCGGGGAGTATCGTGCCGGCGATGTGATCATTTTTGGCATGCACACCATGCACGCCTCGACCACCAACCTCAGCAACCGCTTCCGCCTCAGTTGCGATGTCCGCTTCCAGCCCGCGGGCGACCCGGTCGATGAGCGCTGGAAACGCGACGGTCCCGGGCACTACAGCGCCGGGACAGTGACACGCGACATGGCCTCAGCGCGCGCCGAATGGGGCATCTAGCGCCGTATTCAGTGTTCACCTGCCGAAAGGACGCAACATGCTGATCTCGGAAATGAACTGGATGCAGGTCGAACAATTTCTTCTGGACGATGACCGCTGCATTCTGCCCACTGGCAGCACCGAGCAGCACGCCTACCTCAGCCTCAGCGTCGACACCATCCTCGCCTCGCGTCTCGCCCGCGAAGTAGGAACTCTGGCGAAAGTACCCGTGTACCCGGTCGTCCCTTATGGCCTGGCGCAGCAGTGGACCGCCTTCCCCGGCACCGTCACGCTCCGCATCCAAACCTATCTCGCCCTCATCCGCGATGTGCTCGATAGCATTCGCCGCGCCGGTTTCCGCCGCATCCTGCTCATCAATGGCCACGGCGGCAACGCGCCCGCTCAAGGCATGCTCCGCGAATGGATGATGGACAATCCGGAATGCACGGTCAAGTGGCACAACTGGTACAACGCGCCCCTTACCTGGCAAAAGGTCGTCGAGATTGACCCAATCGCCTCGCACGCCTCCTGGATGGAAAATACTCCCTGGACCCGCCTCGATGGCGTCGAAATGCCCTCGGAGCAAAAGCCGCTTACCGATTTGAACAAGCTGTCAATTCTCAGTCCGGGGCAAACGCGCGAGCAGCTCGGCGACGGCAACATGGGCGGGCTGTACCAACGCTCGGACGAAGACATGCTTGCGATCTGGCAAGTCGCCGTAGAGGAGACGCTCGCCCTGCTCGAAGGAGGCTGGAACTGATGACCATCGTAATCTGGGGCGCCGGCGCCATCGGCGGCACACTCGGCGCTTACCTCATATGCGCCGGACAGGATGTGCTCTTCGTCGACATCGTCGAGGAACATGTCGACGCAATAAATCGGGCCGGACTGCGGATCACCGGTCCCGTTGACGAATTCACTGCGCGCGCGTCCGCTTGCATACCCGACGCCTTGACCGGCAAATACCAAACTGTATTGCTCTGTACAAAGTCACAACACACAAAAGCCGCAACGGAAAGCCTCACGCCGTATCTGGCGGACGATGGCTTTGTCGTCTCGGTACAGAACGGACTCAACGAACTCATCATTCAAGACATTGCCGGCGAGCAGCGCACCATCGGTTGTTTTGTCAACTTCAGCGCTGATTACCATGGGCCGGGCGAGATCCTCTTCGGTGGTCGCGGCGCTGTCGTGCTCGGCGAGCTAGACGGCGCAATGAGCCCGCGCCTGCAGCGGCTGGCCGCGCTCTTCCGCCACTTCGACCAAAATACTATCACAACCGAAAACATCTGGGGTTATCTCTGGGGCAAAGAAGCCTATGGCGCGATGCTGTTCGTCTCCGCCCTGACGCACCAATCCATCGCCGAAGCGCTCTCGGACCAGCGCTACCGCCATCTCTACATCCGCGCCGCCCGGGAAATTCTTCAGCTCGCCGACATGCTCGGAATCGAAGCATACGGCTTCAACGGCTTCGACCCGGCCGCCTTCCTCGCGGATGATTCGGCCAGCATTACGAAATCCCTCGATACACTCGTCGCTTTCAACAAGCTGTCCGCCAAGACACACAGCGGCATCTGGCGCGATCTTGCGGTGCGCAAACGCGAAACCGAAGCCATCATGTACCAGCCTATTCTGGCGCAAGCGGAAAGGTTGGACTTCGCCCTGCCCTTGACCCGCCGCTGGATCGAAATGATCCACCAGGTCGAAGCCGGCGAACGCGAGCAATCCACAAGCAATCTTGACGAGTTGACGGCGGAGTTTCCATGAACATCCAATTCGAAAGCGTGACGGTCATCGTCACCGGCGCAGCGCATGGTTTCGGTCGCGCCATCGCCCGTGAATTCGCCGCACGCGGCGCCTCGGTTTGGGCTTGTGATGTGATCGCCGACGAGCTTGACGAGACCGACCAGATATGCGCGGACCTGCCCGGCAACTGCCGAGTCAGAGTGGTCGATGTTCGCGATCGGGCCGCCGTCTTCGGCTTCGTCGACGAGATACTGGCGCGAGACAAGACCGTGCAGGTCCTCGTCAACAATGCCGGCGGCGTGCTCGGCCAGGTCGGTCGCCCGCTGGAAGAGATCAGCGAAGAAGACTGGGACAGCATCTTCGAGGTGAATACACGCGGCGCTTTCTACTTCGCGCAGGCGGTCGCCCCGTCCATGAAAGCGCAGCGTTACGGCCGCATCATCAACATCTCAAGCGGCGCGGGACTCGGCGTAAGCCTCACCGGCATTCAAGCCTATGCGTCGGCAAAAGCAGCGCAGATCGGTTTGACCCGTCAGCTCGCCCATGAACTCGGCGAATGGAATATCACCGTCAACAATATCGCCCCGGGCTTCGTCCTCTCCAACCCCAACTCCATCCGCCAATTCGAATCCTATGGCGAAGACGGTCAGCGGGCGCTGATCAATCGCTTCGCCTTGAAGCGCCTGGGCACAGCGGAAGACATCGCCCACGGCGTCCTCTTCTTCGCTTCCGACTACGCCAATTGGATCACAGGCCAGGTGCTGTCTATCGACGGCGGTAGATAAAGTATCGAGTTCGGGCGACCTGGTAGGTTGCGTAGACACTGACCGCCGACACCCACTAGGCCGCCGGCCGCTCCTACAACGTGTCTTTGTAAGGGATACGGGCAACTCACAGAGTCGCCCCTACAAATTCACCCGCGGGACGGTTAGCGGCTTTCCAGCGCTTCCAGAACGCGCGGAGCGGTCATCGGCGCCTGCGTCATCCGCACGCCGGTCGCATGGGCCACGGCGTTGGCAATCGCCGCCACGGTCGGTATGACAGGCGGCTCGCCAACTCCACGCGCGCCGTAGGGACCGCTGACGGACGGCACTTCGACAATCTGCGTGTCAATTGGGGCCGCTTGGACAGCATCTGGCATGGCGTAGTCCATCCACGATCCGGTGAGCAGCTGGCCGTCTTCATCGTAGCGCATCTCTTCGAGTAGAGCCCAGCCGACCCCTTGGACGGCGCCGCCTTGCATCTGCCCTTCGACCGCCAGCGGATTGATCGCCCGGCCGACTTCTTGCACCACCGCCAGGTTGCGCAGGTTGACATCGCCGGTCTCTTCGTCCACTTCGACCTCGGCGATCTGCGCGCAGAAGGAGGGGGCGCGGTCGGTAATCGCCTGCCGGCCGTTGCCATGCACCGGCTCGTATTGGCCGCCGAACGTCATCGACTTGCCGGCGATTTCGCCCAGGCTGATCGACCGATCGGGGAAGCCGCGTACCTGCACGCGGCCGTCGACGATCTCCAGGTCTTCCGCGGATACTTCAAACTCCTCCGCTGCGATGGCAAGCGTTTGCCGGCGGGCGTCCTCAGCCGCCCTGACGACCGCAGCGCCCAGCGTATAAAGCGTCTTGCTGCCGCCGACGCCGCCGCCGTAGGGGGCGCTGTCGGTATCACTGTAGACGAAACGCACTTTATCCGGTTCGACGCCAAAGGCTTCCGCCGCCAGCATTGTGAACGAAGTCGGCGTGCCGGATAGATCCGCAGTGCCGATCTGCACTTGCAGGACGCCATCGCGGTTCAGCTTACAGACGGAGGCGCCCGGTTCCAGGCCGCCCATCCATCCGCCGATGGCGATGCCGACGCCGCGCCCCTGCTTGCGCGCTTCGTCGCGCTTGAGCCAGAGCGGATGCTCACGCGCTGCTTCCAGCGTCTCGACCATACCGATCACCGGGAAGTCGCCGCCATCCGGCGCCGGATCACCCTCGCGCGCGGCATTCTTGATCCGCAGTTCAACCGGGTCGATGCCCAGCTGCCCGGCGGCTTCATCGAAAAGCGTCTCCACCGCCATGAATGCAGTCGGCGAAGTCGGCGCGCGGTAAGCGCCAACCGACTGCTTGTTCGTGATCACATTAGTAGATTCCAGAAGCAGATTGTCGCAGCGGTAAAAGCTGGCGAATTGCATGGCGGCAAAACTGCCCAGTCCAGCCGGGTAAATGCCCGTATCGGCGAGAACATTCGATTGCATCGCCAGCAGTGCGCCATCGGCTCTGAAGCCCAGCTTGGCATGAATGCGCAGGGCTGGCGCCGGATTGGTCGTCAGCAGTTCTTCGCCGCGGGTCAGGATCAGGCTGACAGGACGACCAACGGTGGCGGAGACCAGCGCGATCAAGGGTTCGTACAAGCCGAACTTGGCGCCGAAAGCACCACCCACCGGCATGCCATAGACGGTCACGTCGGACTCAGGCACGCCGAGAATGTCAGCGATATCGAAGCGTACGCCGAAGGGGGACTGAATACTGCCCCACATGGTTACGCCGCCGTTTACAGGATTGGGCTGTACGACCCAACCCTGCGTCTCAATCGAGCTTTGATGCACCATGGGCGTTTCGAATGTGCGCTCGACGACGACATCGGCTTGGGCGAAGGCAGCCTCAGTATCGCCGGTTGCGTGGTGAGTTTTGCCAGCGATGTTGGATACTTCGCCTTCGTCCTCTTCCGATTCTCCGCCGGTATCGGCGCCATGCGCGGCTTCGTCTTCAGCGCCTGTCGGGATGCCGTTGGGCCAGATCACGGGCGCGCTGTCGGCCATGGCGGCGTCTATCGATGTCACCGCATCCAGCGGCTCATAGTCGATCTCGACCAGCTCGGCGCCATCGGCGGCGGCGGCCGGCGTATCGGCGAGCACCATGGCCACCGGCTGGCCGACGAAGATCACGCGGTCGCGGGCGAGCATCAGCTTGGCGCGGGACGATGGCGTCACATCGGGCAAGTCGTCAGCGGTCAGCACGCGATGAACGCCGGGAACCGCCAGCGCAGCTGCCCGGTCTATGCCGCCGATATTGGCATGGGCGTATGTGCTCAAGACGAAGCGCGCGTGCAGCATGCCGGCCAGCTTGAGATCGCCGGTATATTTCAAGTTGCCGGTGATCTTGGCGGGGCCATCAATCATCGGTGTTGGCACACCTACAAATGAAAAGTCAGACATATATAGTCACTCCTGTCAATTAGCGCATAACTCAATGAATCTTAACCGATGGAGGCGAAGTTCACCACTCGAACCCCTTCTTTGCGCGTGCGCTCGCGGAAGAGCGCGCTCAATCGCGCGGTCATTTCGCCCGATCGGCCGCTGCCGATAGGCCGGCCGTCAAGCTCGACCACCGGCGCAAGCTCGCCCATCGTGCCGGTGCAGAACATTTCGTCTGCGCGATAGACCTCAGCCAGGGAGATATTCTTCACCTGATGTGGAATCCCTTCGTCCGCGCAGATCTCCAGCACAGTCTCCCGCGTGATGCCTTCCGGGCAGGAGCCGGTATCGGATGTCAATACGACGCCGTCTTTTACGATGAAGACGTGAGTCGCGTTAGTCTCGGCAACGTAACCCTGATAATCCAACATCAAGGCATCGTCGACGCCGGCAGCGTTGGCTTGAATCTTGGCGAGGATGGAATTGATCAGGTTGCAAGAATGGATATTCTGGTCGACGCAGTCGGGCGGGATGCGCCTTATGCTCGATGTGATCAAGCGAATGCCGCTTTTGTCGTAGACCGGCGGCTTGTGCTCGGCCAGCACGATAAGCGTCGGACCCTGCGTATTCAGGCGCATATCCATGCCGCTAGTATATTTGACGCCGCGGCTCAAGGTCAAACGGATGTGCACGCCATCGGTCATATTGTTGGCGGCCAGCGTTTTGCTGATTTCAGCGATGATCTCTTCATGCGGTGGTATCTCGGCGAAGGCCATCGCCTTGGCGGAATCCCGCAGGCGATCGAGATGCGGGATGAGCTTGAAGATCCGACCATCATAAAGGCGCAGCCCTTCCCAGACGGCGTCGCCGCCTTGCACGGCGGAATCAAAGGGACTGACGCCGGCGACATCGCGGTGATAAAGCTCGCCGTTGATATTGATCAGGAGGTCTTTGTTCTTGGGATTGAAGGTCTGTTTCATCGTGCCGCCTCGAAGGCGCAATAGCGCGCCATCTGATCATATAGCGCCTGGCATTCGGCAAGCAAGCCTCGCAGATGCTTTGGCAGCGGCGTATCGTCTTCCCGATATGGCGCGAAGCCGGTTGAGCGCTCGACGCTGCCGTACCAGTGCTTGGCCCAGATGCCATCGCTTGAGTGCGCGCCCGCTTTCCAGCTTAACATCGCCGGGTCGTAGGGGACATCCAGGACCCGGCAAAGATGGCGCAAAGACGCCTCTGGGTTAAGCAAGACATCACGCGCGCGGATGACGGGCGGGACGGTTCCGCTGGCTTGTCGCACAGTGTTGAAAAGCTCAAGCTGTTGCGGCAGGCCGGTTTGGTCGAGTTGCGGAGAAGGAATCACTTTGGCGAAGGACTTCAACATGCGAACGGGATCGCGTATCAAGAAGCAATTGGAAATCTTCAACAGCCAGGTACGGTCGATATGCTCGAGCATGTGCTGGGTCATGTGTTTCTGATAGAAGATGGCTTCGCCGGTTCCATTGGCCAGCAAGAGATCGACGACCTGGCGCCAATCAGTTTCGTAATGATCGATGATTTCCTGCGCGCCGGGATGATTATAGCCGGTCTGCTGCAGGTAGTGCGCGTAGAATGGCTCATCGATGACGCGGGTATCGGCGCGGCTGGCCCAAGAGCGCATCAACGCTGTCGAGATATTGCGCGGTCCCGACCACATGGCAATGATTCGCTGCGACACGCTAACGATTCCTCTCTTGTCCACGCATTGACGACCTTGCCGGAAAGCCTTGTCGCCAACTATATTGGGATAACTGCAGTATCGCGCCCATTTTACCGGATTGCCAGAGCCTTGTCATATCGAATGCCGACCAAGAGTAGCGCTGCGCCGCATGAGCGCGACTTCGCCCGAAAACAGCGTGACAGCATCCTCATCATCTTGGGCTTGTTGGTGGTTTTCGCGCTGATCTTTCTGCTGCGTCCAGCGCCGAGAGATTGGCTGCCGGCCGAAAAAAAAGTGGTCGAGACGACGAAAGGGCATGTCTGCGTTCATACACTGCTTGAGAATGAGGTCGAGGAGAAGAAGATTCTGCGTTCGCTTGAACTTGTGCGGGAGTTGGGCGCGACGAGCATTGTGCAGTTCTTCCCCTGGGCATACGCCGAAACGCGGGCGGGTCAGTTCAGTTGGAGCCGGTTCGACCGCATCGTGCAGCACGCTGATCGGCAAGGACTGGAAGTCATCGCGCGGCTGGGGCTGGTGCCGGACTGGCTGAATGACGATGAGAGCAAGACGCTGAATTATCTGCCGGATTCGGCGTTTTCCAAGTTCGCTGAATACGCCGCTGCCTTCGCCGCGCGCTACGTCGGGTTGGTCGATCGGCTTATCATCTGGAACGAGCCCAATCTCAGCTTCGAGTGGGGCTATCAGAAGGTGGATGCGGCCCGCTATGTCCGGCTGCTGCAAGCGGCGTATCCGGCAATCAAAGCGACGAATCCGGAAGCGGTGGTGCTGGCCGGGGCGCTGGCGCCGACGCTCGAAGGCCGTGGTAGCAACGCCGGCTTGAACGACCTGGATTTTCTGCGCGATATGTACGCGGCGGGCGCGAGCGACAGCTTTGACGCGCTGGCGATACACAGCTATGGCATGCTTGAGCCGCCGGAGGCTCAGCCGGCCAGCGACAAGCTGAATTTCCGCCGGGCTGAGCTATTGCGCGAGATCATGCTGGAACATGGCGACGGGGAAAAACCGGTCAGTATCACCGAGAGCGGCTGGAATGATCATCCGCGCTGGGCGCATGCCGTGCGTCCGTCGCAGCGCAGCGCTTATACGATCCGAGCCTTTGAGTATGCTGAGATGAATTGGGAATGGGCTGAGCAGCTCTGCATTTGGGCTTTCCGCTTCCCGGCCGACCTGCAGAGTTATCCGGACAGTTACACGCTGGTCAGCGCCGACTTTGTGAAGAAGCCGATCTACTTCGCGCTACAAGACTATGCGCTTGGCTGGGAACGGAGCGAGGATTTGTGGCTGCCGCCGCCGGAGACAGAAAGGTGAAAGGCGATGCTTTGAAGCCCTCGATGATTCTGCTTGCGACGACCATTGTAGTTTTGCTCGCTGCGCTTTGGCGACACTATCAGCCACCGGACCGAGACCTGGCCTTCCCCGCTGGCGAAATCGTCATCGGTGTGGATGGCAGTTTTCCACCGTATGCCTTCGATGCCGGCGGGGCGCTTGCCGGGCTGGATGTTGAGCTGGGAGCCGCGATCGCGGCGGAAATCGGCTTGCCCGTCCGCTTCGTCAATCTAAGCTTCTACGGTCTTTATGATGCGTTGATCACAGGTGAAGTAGACCTGCTTATGGCGGCGCTGCGCGTCGACCCGGCGCGGATGGATGATGTGCGCTATACCCGGCCCTACTTCGACAATGGGCTGGTTCTGGTGACCGCGTCATTTGGTGTGCCCCTAAACGGTGCTGCTCAAACGGGCACGGCGCTCGCCTTCGAATATGCCAGCGGCGCGGACAGCCAGATTCGCGCTTGGGAGCAAGAAGGGCAGTCATTCGCGCGGATGCCGTACGAACTGCCGACGCATGCGCTGGATGCCCTGCGATTGGGCCAGACGGATGCGGCGCTGGTTGATGCCTCGACGCTGCATCTGTACGCCAAGGAGCATGCGGAATGGGACTATCGGCGGGAGTTTGTCACGCGCGAGCTTTACGCCATCGCCCTGCGGATTAACCGCGATGACGCCTGGAAACTGGTCGACAGCGCTTTAGGCGCTTTGAAAGAGCGTGGAGAACTCGCTAAAATCGTCGACAGGTGGTTCTAGAAAAGCGCAAACGGGGAGATTCTCATGAGCGATAGGATACGCTGGGGCATTCTAAGTACGGCGAATATCGGGCGGCGCGTCATCCCGGCGGTTCAGGCCTCGACCAATGGCGTGGTTGCAGCGGTCGGCAGTCGCTCGCTGGAACGGGCGCAAGCCTTCGCTGAGGAACTGGAAATCCCGCGCGTCTACGGCAGCTATGAGAAACTGCTGGCCGACGGTCAAGTCGACGCGATTTACAATCCGCTGCCCAACAGCATGCACGCCGAGTGGAGCATCAAGTGCGCCGAGGCGGGCATTCCGACTTTGTGCGAGAAGCCCTTCGCCAGCGATGCATTTGAAGCGCAGAGCATCGTCGATGCCTTTGAGCGGCACGGCGTCCCGCTGGCCGAGGCCTTCATGTACCGTTTTCATCCGCAGCATGCCAAGGTCAAAGAGATCATCGCAGAAGGCGGCATCGGCGAACTGCAATTCATCAACAGCAGCTTTACTTTTGCGATAGGCAGCGGCGCGAACATCCGCCTGAGCAAAGCGCTGGCCGGCGGCGCGCTGATGGATGTGGGCTGCTACTGCGTCAACTTGATGCGCTTTATGACCGGTGAGGAACCGGCGCATGTAACGGCGAGCGGGATTATCGGCAAGACGACCGGCGTCGATGAAGCATTGGCGGGTACGTTGGAGTTTCCCTCCGGCGTGATCGGGCATTTCGAGTGCGGGCTGCGCGCCTATCGGCAGCATTCGTATGCGCTGAAAGGCAGCAGCGGGATGATCACCGTGCCGACAAGTTTCGTGCCGGATAAAGCCGCCGATACCGTCGTTCAACATTGGCAGGGAGACGACTATGCCGAACACATCATCCCGGCGACTGATCATTATCAACTGATGGTCGAAGACTTTGCTGATGCGCTGATCAATGAGCGGGCGCCGCGATTTCCCCCGGCGGACGCGGTAAACAACATGGTTGTAGTCGACGCGCTCCTGGCAGGGGCGCGTTAAGGCGACAAGCCAGCCAGAACGCCTTCGCCCGTCTGCACGCGCCAAAGCGAGGCGTAGAGCCCGTCATGCAGCAAGAGGTCCTCGTGGTGACCTGATTCGACAAGCTGGCCATCTTGCAGGACGTAGATCATATCGGCGTTGCGCACGGTCGAGAGGCGGTGGGCAATCACGATGGTGGTGCGGCCGATGACGATGCGCTCAAGCGAACGCTGAATGGCGGCTTCGGTTTCGTTGTCCACCGATGAGGTCGCTTCATCGAGGATCAGTATGGGCGGATCGGTCAGCACGGCGCGGGCGATGGACAGGCGCTGCCGCTGACCGCCGGAGAGCTTCTGGCCGCGTTCGCCGACGACCGTATCGTAACCTTGTGGCAACTGCATGACAAACTCATGCGCTTCAGCGACCTTGGCCGCCTCAATGATTAAGTGATCGGGTACGTCCGGGTCACCGTAGGCGATGTTCTCGCGGACGGTGCCATGGAAGAGAAAGACATCCTGACTGACCAAGCCGATGGCGTTGCGGATATCTTCCTGTTTGAGCTCGCGCAGGTCGTAGCCATCGAGCATGACCCGCCCAGCAGTGACATCGTAGTAACGCAGCAGGAGCTTGATGACGGTGCTTTTGCCAGCGCCGGTCGCCCCGACTATGGCGATGGTATCGCCGGCCGGCACATTGAACGACAGTCCCTTGATCACCTCGCGGCCGTCGCTATAGGCGAATTCGACCTCGTCGAGCCACATATGCCCGCGCACGTCCTCTTTTGGCAGGTGCAAAGCGCCATCAATTATGGAGGACTTGATGCCAAGCAGATCAAGAATGCGCTTGGTCGACGCCATGGCGCGCTGGTACAGATCAAAGGTCTCGCCGAGTTTGGTCAGTGGCCAGAGCAGGCGCTGCGTCATGAAAATGAGCACGCTGTAGGCCCCAATCTCCAGGACGCCATTGAGCGTGAGGTGGCCGCCGGCGACGGTGATAGCGATGAAGCCGGTGACGATAACTATGCGTATCAGCGGCGTGAAGGCGGAGCCAAGGCGAATGGCGCGGCGGTTGCGTTCGAGGTATTCATTGCTTTCGATGCGCAGGCGCTCGGCTTCGTAGTCTTCGGCAGTGAAGCTCTTGATGGTTGCGATGCCGCTAAAGCTGTTGGAGAGATGATGATTGATAACACTGACCTGTTCGCGAACATCGGCGTAAAGCGGCGTGAGCAGCTTCTGGAACTTCATGGAACCCCAGATGATGAAGGGAATCGGCACAGCGGCCATCCAGGCGACGCTCGGCGCTATGACGACAAAGATTCCCCCGATGGCCAATACAGTCGTCAGAATCTGAACGACATCGTTGGCTCCGATATCGAGAAAGCGCTCCAACTGATTGATGTCGTCGTTCAGGATCGACATCAAGCCGCCGGTGCTTTGGTCTTCGAAGTAAGCCAATTCCAGATGCTGCACGTGATCGTAGGCGTCGACACGCAGGTCATGCTGCATCGACTGCGCCAGGTTCCGCCAATAGATACGTTGAAGATAGCCGAATACCGACTCAAGAATCCAGACGATGAGGGTGATGAAACCGAGTATGATGAGCTGCAGTGACAGGTCCGTTACGCCCCAGCGCCCCAGCAAAGAGTCTTGGCGCTTGACGACGATGTCGACCGCCATGCCGATGAGCACCGGCGGCATGATATCGAAGAGTTTGCCCAGCACGGAATAAAATGCCGCCAACGCCACCCGACGTTTGTATGCGGTGGCATAGTTGAGCAAGCGGACGAAAGGATGTTGACGATTAGCTGTTGCGGTCATATTCGGCGCGGCAAAAAATTTTGCACATAAGCCAAGGATTATAGAGGAAGTAGGACACGACTGCCAGACAGAGAGACAGCATAGACGAAGCAGTCGCGTCAGTTTTTTGCCGCAGAGTTCGTCGAGTTTCTTGAAAGGAGATTGGCACGGATTGGCACGGATTGCGCAAAGGGATTCGGGCGGTGTGCAAAGAGTCAAGAGCAGTGATGGCGGGGGTTGGGGTGGATTGAAGGCGCGATTTGCATTTGCACGGGGAATATAATTTCTGTGCAAATGGCAGGTGATTTGGTTGTTAAGCGGCGGGTGTTGAGATCATTGTAGCACAAGCGGGGTGTGGATGGCAGACCAAATGTTCGGGTATTGGGATTTTGGTTTTTCCGGCGCGGAGGTACAGAGGTAATTCCAAGAAAATAGTGAGAATGCGGACTGCCGCGTTTTTAACCCCCACAGCCGGCCGCATACAGAGAGAGGTGGGGTTTTCCGATGAATTGCGGAGTAGCTTGAATTTTGCATGAATAACTTGGAACTACTGAGTCAAAAGGAGGACGCAGAGTTTCTGGTGTTTTTTCGGCATGTTCTCTACTTCTGACACTGGCCATAGGCGTAAACTTACGCTGCTAAAAAGTCGCCCAAAGCTATACTCCGTGTACTCCTGTTTTCTCGGCGTACTCAGTGGCTGATCTTTCTTTCTATTGCTGCTGATGACGCTAGCGCTTTTAAGCTGTGATGCTTGTGCAGAATACTCGCGGCTACATGATATTGCATGGCTAGCGGATCAGACCGCCGCCCTTGCCGCCAGCTGCCAGCGCGGCCACGGCATCATAATCAACCAAGGGCAGATCGCCGGGGATGGTGTATTTGAGCGATGACAGCGCGGCGCCCCATCTCAGAGCGTTGGCGACGTCGCCTTGGCGCAACCAGGCAAAAATGAAGCCGGCGGCGAAAGCGTCGCCACCGCCGATCCGCCCGACTTCACCAGCCAGGATCGCCGGCTGTCGCAGGATCTCTCCATTCGGCGTGATGGCTTGTGAGCCGTCCACCCCCAGGGTCATGACGATGAGGGTATTGGGATAGCGCGCCTGCAGGTCGGCGATAGCCGCGCCCGGCGCAGCGTCACCGTACATCACCTGGTAGTCGCCGAGCGGGCAGAAGACGAGATCGGCCTGCTTCATGGCGTAGTCGCAGCCGGCCGCGGCATCGGCGCCGGACCACAACTTGCCGCGATAATTGGTATCGAAACTGATGCGCCAGCCCGCTGATTTCGCCTTTCGCATCGCCTCGTGTACCGTCTCCTGCGCCGTTTCGCTGATCGCCAGGGTGATGCCAGTCGTGTGAAAAAGCAGCGCTTCATCCGTCTTGAACAAGTCAGCGGGCAGGTCTGAGGGTTGCATACGACTCATAGCGGAACCGCGGCGATCGTAAATGATTTCGCTGGCGCGCGGCGGCTGAGCCTTTTCGTGGAAGTAAATGCCTAGGCGTTCGTCCTGCGCCCATAAGACATGGCTGACGTCAACACCGTATTGCGCGACGCGATTGCTGATGTATCGGCCGAGGGGCGAAGCCGGCAACCGGGAGAACCAGGCGACATCCATGCCAAGCCGCGCCAAACCGACAGCGGTATTTGACTCAGTGCCACCCACCCAGATATCGAAGGACCGCGTCTGCTCGATGCGCAGGTCGCCCGGCGGGGTCAGGCGCATCATTGATTCGCCCAGTGCCACCACATCGTATCGTGTCATGCTGCACTCCTCTTGCCCGGCCGGAGGCGGCGCGGTTTCGGCTGGCATGGCAAAAATGATACCGCTATACTCGCCTTATGGCACATATCGGAATGGACGCCCGGCTCACTCATTATCGTATTGGCGGCACCAGCCGGTATATTACAGCACTTATCAGTGCCTTTGAACAACTGCAACCGCCTCACAAATTGATGTTGCTGCAGAGCCGGAAAGCGAGCGAACGGCTGTCGGGCTGCTTCGAGCGCGCCGCAGTATGGACGCCACCGCACCACCCGCTGGAAAGAGCGGCGCTGTCAGTAGAGCTTTGGCGGCATCGCCTTGATTTGCTGCACAGCCCGGATTTCATTGCGCCGATCCGCGGAGCCAGGCGCCATGTCATCACCGTACACGATCTCAGCTTTATTCATTTTCCTGAATACTTAACCGCCGCCAGCCGCCGCTATTATAATGGTCAGATCGCCGCATCAGTATGTCGCGCGGACCATATACTGGCTGTTAGCGAGGCGACGAAAGCCGATCTTGTTGATATCCTCAATGTGCCCGCCGACATGATCACAGTGCAATTGCACGGCGTCGATGAGCAGTTTATGCCGCTTGAGAGAAGCTGCAGCGAAAAGACGATTCTATCTCTTGACTTGCCTGAATCGTACTTCCTGTTTGTGGGCACGCTAGAGCCGCGCAAGAACCTGGTCGGGCTGGCGCGGGCTTATCGCGATCTCAAGCTGGAGCTGCCGGATGCGCCAAAGCTGGTGCTGGCCGGGCGACCGGGTTGGCACTATGAACAGTTGATGACGGATTTGGACAGCGTGGGCCTCAAGGCAGACATCATCTTCAAGCGCGAGGTGACCGATAGCCAGTTGCCCGCCCTTTACAACCACGCCATTGCGTTGATCACACCCTCATTTTATGAGGGCTTCGGTTTGCCGGCGCTGGAGGCGATGGCCTGCGGCACCGTGCCGATCGTCAGCCGCGTTGCTTCGTTGCCGGAGGTTGTGGGAGAGGTCGGCTTAAAAGTCGACCCGCAGGATACCGCCACGATATCAGCCGCGCTAAGGCAGGCGTTGACCGACAGCGATTGGCGCGAAGAACAATCTGCAAGAGCGCTCGAACGGGCGGCTGGATTCCGCTGGGTCGATACCGCACAGGCTGTGCTGGACTGTTATGATGCCGTCCTGAATTAGGCTCGGAATGAAGGTCCTGCTGCTTACACCCGATATTCCCTTCCCCAGTGAATCGGGCGCTGCCATTCGCAATTGGGGTATCATCTGCGGCCTGGCGGAAGCTGGGCATGAGCTTACGCTTCTGAGTTTCAGCGACCGGGCGCCGGACGTCGGGTCCGAGCCGCTCTCTAGGCGCTGTCATGCTGTCCATACTGTGCCGCTGCCACGACGAAGCAGAACCTCAAGAATAGCCCAATTCGTCATGAGCAGTTCGGCCGATATGGAATTCAGGCTGGCGAGCAATGACTTTGAAGCGACCCTGCAAGAACTGCTCCGGAAGGGATCATTCGACATCGTACAATTCTCGGGCTTGGAGTTGGGCGGCTATCTGGGTGTGATAGAGGGGCAGAAGCGCGGGGCGAAGCTGGTCTATGACGCGCTGAACGCCGAAGCGGATCTGCAGCGAGTGATCGCCGGCGTCGATAGCGGAAGCCGGCGTCGGCTGCCCGCCGCGCTGTATTCAAGAGCGCAAACTAAGCGTCTAGCCCGATTTGAAGAGCGAATCTGCCGCCGCGTGGATGCGATCATCGCGGTCAGTGAAGAAGATCGCGCGTTACTGCGCGGATACGCCGGAGCGCCGATCACGGTGATGTCCAACGGCATCCATACGCGAGACTATCTGCCGCCCGTCAGCAATGAGCGTTCGAGGGGACAGCTCGTATTCACAGGCAAAATGGATTACCGGCCGAATGTTGACGCTATCGAGTGGTTCTGTTCCGATGTTCTGCCATCGCTGCGGAGGCGCGTACCTGAGATTCAGATCACGGTGGTCGGCCGAAATCCGCACTGGCGGCTGCAAGAGTTAGTAAGAGAGGACAGCGTCCAGGTGATCGGTTGGGTTGAGTCTGTGCTGCCTTACCTGCATCAGGCTGCGGTTTATGTGGTGCCTTTGCGAATGGGCAGTGGCACGCGCCTTAAGATTCTACAGGCGATGGCGGCCGGCTGCGCGGTCGTCGCGACAACTATTGGCGCGGCGGGTTTGAACGACGAAACGCGCGGCGCGATTATGATTGCCGATGACGCCACGGCTTTCGCCGAAGCAATTTTTGAGCTGCTGGAGGACGACAGAAGACGAGCGACCATGGGCGAGTTGGCGCGACAGCAGGTTCTGGCTCACTACGACTGGAAGGTGTTGATGCCTGCTTTGCTGCAAGTCTATGAGAGGCTGGGCGGTGGATAAGGAGTTGCTCGCCCGGCGGAATTCCAGGATGGCCGAGATTTACCGGCGGCCGACGGCGAAGCAGCGTCTGCGCGACGTCTTGCTTTCAGCGGCGGCGAGAATACCCGTCCGCGCGGCTGGAGGCGGCAGCCAGCGCTTGCTAATCGTCCGTCCGGATCATCTTGGCGACGTCTTGCTGTGCACGCCCACGATTGAGGCGCTCAAGCGGAGCAGCCCGTGCACGAGCATACATGCGCTCTGTGGCGATTGGTCGGCTCCGGTGTTGGCGAACTACCCGGGAATCGACCATGTGCTGACCATCCCCTTCCCCGGGTTTCAGCGCGGCGACCGGCCGGCAAAAAGTCCGTGGCAGCTGGCAATGGAGACGGCGCGCCTGCTGCGAACTATCGGCTACGGCGCCGCAATTATCATGCGGCCGGATCATTGGTGGGGCGCACTGGTGACCTATCTGGCCGGCATCCGTCGGCGGGTCGGTTATGACGTCGGCAATGTCGCGCCTTTCCTGACCGAGGTATATCAGCTAAAAGCCGAGCATACGGTCGAACAGAATATGCGTTTGGTTGAAAGCTGGACGGGCGAGATTAGTCGCTGCGATATTCAACTGCGCTTTCCCGTGCAAGCGGCCGATCATGACTTTCTCGAAAGGAAGCTGCGAGAATGGCGCCTGCCGCAGCAGCAAGCGCTCATCTGTATCCATCCGGGTTCGGGCCGGGACAGCAAAATCTGGCGCGGGGACAAGTGGGCGTCCGCCGCCGACGCGATCGCGACGCAATACCAGGCCGCGATCATTTTCACGGGCACAGCGGCGGAAATCCCGCTCATCAATGATATTGTGGACAGCATGAAAGTGGACGCCGCCATCGTCGCCGGCGCAACAACCGTCGGTCAACTGGCAGCGCTCTACGAAAGGTCAACAGCAGTCTTAGGACCGGACAGCGGCGCGATGCACTTGGCGGCAGCGGTACGTGCGCCGACGGTCGCCTTGTTTGGCCCGGCCGATCCCGGTGAGTTCGCGCCTTGGGGCGATCCACGAAGGCACGCTGTGGTGACTTCCAATATCGGCTGTCGACCCTGCCGCATTCTGGACTGGGGCGATGACGACTCGATCCACCATCCATGCGTGGCGGATATCAGCGTGGAGCAGGTGCTGGAAGCCACCAGACGTGTCCTGAGCAGCGAAACCGGCGCAGAAGACGCGCCGACTACATGAGGATGTTTTCATCCTGTGGCCGCACGAAGACGGAGCTTTCGTTGCGGTATGTAACCATGCCCGGCCCAGCACCCTTGATCGCCTTGACGTATTTCACACGAGTATAGTCGACTTGGATGCGCGAGTCTTCGCGCAGCTTGCTATAGTAGGCGGCGACGGCGGCGGCCTCGGCGATCAGTTCGTCCTTGATGCGTCGGCCGTCGTTTCGGATGACGACATGCGCGCCGGGAACGTCGCGCGCGTGCAGCCAGATATCCTGCGGATTCGCCGACTTGAATGTTACCGCTTCGTTTTGTCGGCTGTTGCGCCCGACGAAGATGACGTAGCCATCGCGGCTGACGACGCGCAGCGGTCCCTGACGTCCGCCGCCGCCCAAGCGCTTGAGATGCACACCCTGCCAATGTCCGCGGCTTTGAAGGCTCTGAATCACATCGTCAATTTCCGGCCAGTTGGAGGAAATCAGGAGATCGTTTTCCAGTTGCTCGATGTATTGCAACTCCGTGCGTGTCTGGACGATCAGCGCGGGCACCGCTTCCAAAGCGCCTTTGGCTTTGTCATACCGCCGAAAATAGCTCTGCGCGTTTTCCAGCGGGCTGCGGTCGGGGTCAAGCACAATGACAAGCTCCGGCGCGTCGGAGTCGTATTGAGCGCGAAGTTCCGTCTGGTTCCCCCCGATCGTATACTGGTAAGCGAGAATAAGTTCGCCTGACTGCCGCAGGCGTTCCAGTTCGCTGTCATCTCGCAGGCTGCGCCGCAGTGAACTCAGCTTGGCGGAAAGCTTCGCCCTGGCTTCATCAATGGCCGCTTGCACCGGCTGCTTTGCCACCTTATAGGCGTCCGCGCCGTCGACCGAGACGACAAAATTGTCGATCGCCTCGCTGATGGACTCGCAGCTTTGCCATTCTAGGTGGCGCAGGGGAAACACGCTGATCGCAACCGGGACGCCATTGCTGCTGCCGATGCCCGGCTGCCAGTTTCGCTTCAGCATTGGGGCAACAAGGTCTTGATAGGCGATGTATAGCGATTCGGCATCCGTATCTCGCACGGAAGCAAGAGCGTCGCCGGCCGCGCGGAAGACGATCTCCTTCGCCATTAGCGGGCTCATGCCGAGGACCTTCCCGGGCAACAAGCGCCGCGTTTGCAGCGAGTCCTTCTCTGCATCGGCGAGCAACTCGGCTAAATCAGACGCCGTCACTCGCGCCGGATCGAGCTGACCTTTGAGCGGCGGTGGCGGTACGTAGTCATGATTGGGCAGGCTAAGACGATAGCGGTTATCTTCCGGACCGACGCGGTTGAGGCAATCGAGGATGACGCCGGCTTGCACGAGCAATACATTGGCGCGGCGAGGCATCAGTTCGGCGATGAGACTTATGGCACCTTCATGACCTTCAAATTCTATGGCGAGCAGGCGCTCCCAGGGCGGCTGGCTGACTCTGACAACCTTGCCGCCCTTCACATATCGGCGCAAGAGCAAGCCTAGCTGGCTCGGCTTAGGCATTCCTCGGCGCAGTTTTCTCGCGACTAGATGGGCGCGAGGCAAGGCGGAATCGGCGCTGAGATACAGGTAGTGGCGCGCTCGATCAGCGTAAATCTCGAGCCCGATGCCATTTGCGTCAACGTCTATTACGTCTTGTACGCGGCCGCCGGCAATCGTGGCGCCTAGCTCGTCTACCAGCGCGGAGATCGTGAAGGTGTCAAAACTCATGAAGAGAAGAGATCCCGGTATTTCGTATGACTGGGAGCAATCTGTTGCTAGCCACTCTATTCGTCCGAAAACGTCAACAGATAAGCTATGATGTGGCCGACTTCCTGCCGCGTGAGCCGCTCGTCGTAATCGTTCGGCATGGCGTTGGTATAGCCTTCGACAAGGTGCAGGCCGGGATACAGAGTTGCTTCGTAAAGGTACTGCTCGGCAGAGAGAGGCGGGCGGCGTTCGGACGCGACGCCGGCGAGACCATAGAATAGTGGCGACAAGCTGCCGTCCCCTTGCAGGTGGCAGAGGTTGCATTCCAGCTCATAGACCAGGTCGCCGCCGATTTCGCTATCCGCGTTTGTGAGGGCGGCAGCGACTTCTTCAGCGTAGGAGTCGGCGTTAATCTCACTGCTGTCAGGCTGAGAATTGGATATTATTGCGGCGAGGACCCCGGCAAAAACGATGAGCGCGAGCAATACTATTCCAGCGACGACGCGAAAACTGGCGGCTCGAGCGGGGGGTGGCTTATCGGTCATGGAGCGCGCAGCCGCCGGTGAGTCCGCGCTAGTGCCGGCACAGCTAGGAGGCGTTCGACTGCTGGCGCGCAGCGGTCACTTGGCGATTGAGAAGCCAGAAGACCAACATCAGCGTCAAACCAGCGCCGAGGACGTTAAAGACGATGAAGCCGGTGACCAGGATAAAGGCAAGGGCTTGGTCGGGAGTCGCGGTTAAGAAATCGCCACTGGGATCGGTTGTCTGCTGAATGGCGAGGTCCGAAGAAAGCAGATTGGAAGTAATTGCGCCGCCACCGAGCAGCACAATCAATACCAGTGTTACAACCCCAAGCGCCTTCATCTGGACACTCCTCGAACGCTCAAAACCTTCACAATTTTACCGGTCAGTGCCAAGCGACGCAAGGTAGCGTCAGGTCAAACCAACTAGCGCAGCACAAGTTGATCCCGCTCCGGACCAACGCTAACGCAGTTTATCGGCACATCGCAGAGCGAAGCCACGCGATCGATGTAATTCTGCGCTTCGCCGGGCAACTGCGAAAGCGCGCGACAACTGCTGATATCTTCCTGCCAGCCCGGCAAGGTTTCGTATATGGGCTTTGCCCGCTCCAGCAGTTCATTGGTGACGGGAGGATATTCGCAGCGCCGGCCGTCGATCTCGTAGGCGACCGCCAGCTTCAATTCTTCCAGTCCGGAGAGGATGTCCATCTTCGTCAACATCATTTCGCTAAAGCCGTTGACGCTGACGGCGTAACGCAGCATCACTACGTCCAGCCAGCCGCAGCGGCGCGGTCGGCCGGTTGTCGTGCCGAATTCGTCCCAGAAGTTGTCGCCGCTGCCGCGCAAGCGTTGGGCGATGGCACCATCCAGCTCGGTCGGCATTGGTCCGCCACCAACGCGGGTGCTGAAGGCTTTTGCCACGCCAAGGACTTTTTCGACGAACAGCGGGCCGACGCCCAATCCTGTTAGCGCGCCGCCGGCGGTCGGTGAAGAGCTGGTGACAAATGGGTAGCTGCCGTGGTCGATATCCAGCAGGGTGCCTTGCGCGCCCTCGCAGACGACCTTTTTCCCGGCTGTCAAGGCCTCGTGCAAGTAAATTGATGTGTCTTTGATGAAAGGTCGCAAGACAGCGGTGGCATCAATATAGCTTTCGGCGGCCGAACGCGGGTCGAGCGTTTCCATGCCTTGGCGAGCGAGCGATTCGTTGGCAGCTTCGACAGCGGCGATCAGCCGTTCGGTGAATTCCTCGATGTCCAGCAGCATATCGCCGGTGCGGATGCCGGCGCGTCCCGTTTTATCCAGGTAGGCGGGTCCGATGCCGCGCAAGGTGGTGCCGATTTTGGCATCGCCAAGGGCGGACTCTTTCGCTCTGTCCAGGGCGATATGGGCGGGCGTGATGATGTGCGCGCGCGAACTGATCACCAGCCGCTCGGGTGTGATCTCCAAGCCCATCTCTCGCAGCGACTGAATCTCTCGCACGAGATTAACCGGATTGATGACCATGCCATTGCCCATGACGGAAACGACATGACTGTGCAATATGCCTGAAGGCACCAGATGCAGTTTGTAGACCGACTCTTCCAAGGCTACGGTATGTCCGGCATTGTCGCCGCCGGCGTAACGCGCGACGATATCGGCCGAAGACGCGAGCCAATCCACCACACGCCCTTTGCCTTCATCACCCCATTGCGCGCCTATCAAAATCGTGATTGGCATTTCAGCCTACTCCAACGCCCAATCGCGTTCGACATCGACCGAATTAGTTGCGAGATCGCTCAGGCTGATCGAAACTTGAGCTTCGCCCCAGGTTTCGATGCGACCGTCGGGACCCAAGACCAGTGCCGATCCCGGCGCTAAACCCAGGAAGGTCTTATCCGGCAATTGAATGCGGACCGAGCGCAAAAGCTTATCCTCGGCGATACCGAGTATGTCAGACGCGATCAAGGCATTCTTCACAAGGCCGAGGCCGCCAGTTACCCCCCCGGTTGAATCCAGGATGAATTCGCCGGCTGTGGCGGCGGCGGAGCCTTCGAGAAGGATCAAGGCGCCGCGGTTCAGCGCTTCCTTCATGGCATGCAGGGCCGTATGTCGCAGGAGCCGCTCCAGCTTTTGGCCGGGGCAATCCGCCTCAACCACGATCATCGCGGCGTTGCTTAAGCGTTCGTAGATTACGTTGTTGTCGCCCTCTTCGATATCGACCAAATAGCCAGTTGCAGCGCCCAATTCGGCCATGTCGTCCATTAGCGCGTCCCCGAGATCGGCCTTCAGCGAAACATAAGCGATGACGCCGCTGGCATCACAGCGGCTCAATGCGCGCGCGCGGATCTCGCTTAAGGAATCGACGCTACCGGACAAGACGATCCAGCCGTTAGACACGTGCCAACTAAAGGGCGCATTCCCAGGCATAACCTATTGCGCCCCCAAGTAGTCGCCAATTACCGCCGACATCAAACCGACGCTCAGCGGCAAGACGGCCTCGTCAAAGTCGAAGCGCGGGTGATGGTGAGGATAATCGAGTTGACGTTCATGATTCGCTGAGCCGACCAGCAGATAGGCGCTGGGATTGCCCTGCATGAGCAGGCCAACATCTTCCGAAGCCATCCAGGGCTTGTCGACGACGGTCACGCGATCGCCGAAACCCGCAAAGACTTTGCGCGCGCGGGAGGTGACGGTTGCGTCATTGATGATGGCGCCGATGCCAAATGGAAAGTCGACATCTGCGCGGCAGTTGTGTGCGCTGGCTACGCCCTCGGCCACTTCGCGGATGCGTCTCTTGACGAGATCGCGCGTTTCTTCGCGGAAGAGCCGGAAAGAGCCGCTGAGAGACACCGTCTGCGGAATAATATTGCGCGCCGTCCCGCCTTGCAGCGTACCAACAGAAATCACCACCATATCCAGGGGATCGACGTTCCGACTCACGATGGTCTGCAAGGCCAGTATCAACTGAGCGCCACAGACGATCGGATCCGCGGTTTGATGCGGCATTGCGCCATGCCCGCCCTTGCCGGTGACAGTGATTTCAAAGACGCCGGCGCCGGACATTGTCGGTCCCGCGACAGCGCTGACTTTGCCGACCTCGAGGTCGTTCCAAAGGTGTATGCCCAGCGTAAAATCGGGAACGGGCGCTTCCAAGACTCCGTCCGTAATCATTGATGCGGCGCCGCCGCCGGTTTCTTCCGCCGGTTGAAAGACGAATTTGATTCGGCCGCCGAGGTCAGCGCGATGCTTCGACAAGACTTTCGCGATACCCAGAGCGATTGTAGTATGTCCGTCGTGGCCACAGGCGTGCATCTTGCCTGCCGTTTGCGAGGCATATTCGGCGTTATTGTCCTCCTGGATTGGCAAAGCGTCCATGTCGGCGCGGTATAGCACAGTCGGGCCAGCGGAAGCGCCTTCGAGGATGCCGACGACGCCGGTCTGGCCGACGCCCGTCTGCACTTCCAGGCCCAATTGATGGAGTTCGTCGGCGACGATCCCCGCCGTGCGATGCTCCTGAAATGCCAACTCCGGATGCCGGTGAAAATCCCGCCGTCGGTCGATCAATTCATCGCGCAGGGCTTCGGCCTCTGCCAGAAAGTCTATCGGCATGAATGATTCACCTCATTGTGATGACACGGAACTTTTCGACCCGCCGGGGATATTCCGGTGGTGAATTTGGGTCCAACGAGCGCTCGCGAATGTGCTCCGCCATTTTCTCCATATCGGAAATCTGGCTCTTGTGCGCCTTTAGCGACTGGATTTGGACTTCGATCGCGTCGGTGACGTCTATCGTGTGCGTAGGTTCGGCTGCGCCGGCGATATAAACCGTGCCAACCTTGTGCGTCTCCAGACCTTCGTCGCGTTCATGCTCAATGAAATTGAGGCGGTCGCGCGCGGTCGGGAATACGGCTTCCAGCGTCGCCGCGCCGATCGCCCGATGGTCCGGGTGGTTGATCCCGCCGCTACCGCGCCAGAAGACAGTTGGGTCAAGCGTGACGACGATATCTGGTTTCTTCATCCGGATAATCCGCGTAATGTCGCGGCGCAAATCCAAGGTCGGGTATAGCTCGCCGTCCTTGTAGCGCAGAAATACAACATCTTTCACACCGAGCACGGCGGCGGCTTCCCGTTCTTCTCTCTCGCGTATTTCCGCCAAGCGCTCGTGCGTCATTTGCGGGTCGGAACTGCCCTTGTCGCCGCTTGTCGCGATGACAAAGGTGATAGCCGCGCCATCTGCCGCCCATTTGGCGAAAGTGCCTCCGGCGAAGAATTCCGGATCGTCGGGATGGGCGAAGACCCCGAGTACGTTTCCAATTGAGCCGTTGGATTCGGCGGATGTTTCGCTCATGATTTGGTTTCGGCGCCACCTTGATCGGGGTTTCGCTTGGAGCGGCGCCCACCCCGCCGTCGGCCACGCCGGCGACTCTTGCGAGGCGGACTATCGGGCGAATTGCTGCGGCTCCGCTGCGACCGGAGCTGACTTGATTGCTGTTCCGCTTTCGCGCCGGCGATCTCATGCGACGCGCCCGGCGGGTCAAGCTGCGCATTGATTCGGTCGGCCTGTCGCTGACCGACCGGCATACCGCAGTCGCAGCTGCCATCGCCGTGTTTGTCGCAAGGAGCTTGCGCCTTCTCAGCCAGCTTACGGAATTCTTCCAGCGGGATGATCTCTTCGCGCTCGACAACCTTCCTCACGCCATCACCGATATCTACCAGTACCGCGTCTTTCAAGGGCAATTGGTCCATGACGCGGCCCTCGCCATAAGGCGTGCCGACGCGTTTGTTGCGCCTGGGCAAATGACGCCGGGCTTCTACGTATTGTTCGTATTCGAATACCAGGCAACAGCGCAAGCGCCCGCACATGCCGGTGATTTCTGACGGATTCAGGGAAATTCCCTGCGCCTTGGCCATCTTGATCGATATCGGACTGAAATCGGTGAGGAAAGTGCTGCAGCAGCGCGTGATGCCACAGGCGCCAAAACCGCCTAACAACTTGGCAACATCGCGCGGGCCGATCTGCCGCATTTCCACACGCGCTTCGAATTTACGCTGCAAACGCTTTTGCAAAACGGCGGTGTCGATTTTTTGTTCGGCGCTGAAAAGGAAGGTGATGGCAGTGCCATCATAATTGTATTGCGCCGCCACAAATTTGACATCCGACATGCGCCGCAAACTAGACGCCGCCTCCCGACATGTATCGAGCGCCTCAGCCTGCTGCGCTTCCCAATGCTGTTTGAGCACCAGATCGCGAGGTGTAGCGGGGCGAAGGATCCGGCGGACAGAGCGGTGCTCATCAGGCTCGGTGAAACCCATCACTTGGCCCATCTGCCGACCACGCCGCGTGTCAACAATGACAAAATCGCCCTGCTTCAATTCCGGGTGACCGCTGAAGTCGAAATGATAGAGTTTGCCGATCTTTTGGAATCTGACGCCCGCTACCAGATTGCTTGTTTCGATTGCTGGAGCTGCCATAGAAGAGATGCCTTCGCGCAGTAAGAACGCTATACGCGCTCGCTATGCGCCAGCCTAGTTTCATCGTTCAAACGCCTATCACTCTACTCGATATTAAAGGCGAACGCAATATGAACGGTGGCTGATTCGCGCGTGCCGATTGTCAACTTCTCACAGCAGTTGCTAGAATGGTTTTAGGTCAAACGCTACGCATTAAGGCTCGACCAATTAGATTTGCGGATTTATGGAGGCGCAGACCAGGAGCCATGGCAACGCTCGTGATGAAATTCGGCGGCGTTTCTGTCGGGTCGGCGCCAGCGCTGGCGCAGGTTCTGAATATAATCGCTTGGGAGTCAGGCCGGTGGGACAGTGTGCTGGTGGTTGTCTCGGCGCTGGATGGCGTCACAGACATGCTGCTGGATGCGGCACAGCTTGCCCGGATCGCAAACCAGCGGGGCTATAGGCGCATCGCTGCGAACTTGCGCAGTCGCCACTTCGCCATTATGGAGCAGCTTCCACTTGACCGGCCGGAGCGCAGCACATTAGAGGCTGATATAGACCATTTGCTGTCGGAAATGCTTGATCATTGCATGCAAATCGCCGCCGATCTCAACGTGGAACTGTCTCCATTGCACAGCGACGCCGTCGTGGCGATCGGGGAAAAGCTATCGGCACGGATAATCGCGGCGCTCCTGCGTCAAAACGGCATTCGATGCGCCGCCGTCGACGGGACGGACCTGCTCGTGACCGACGATGTATTCGGCAACGCCAACCCTGACCTCCAGTTCACAGCGCAGCGGGTCGAACAAGTTCTGAGGCCGATGCTGCAGCGTGACATCGTGCCTGTGGTTACTGGATTCATCGGCGCGACAGCTGGCGGCGAAACGACGACATTGGGGCGGGGTGGAACGGATTACACCGCTTCGGTACTCTGCGCATTGCTCGAAGCGGACGAGCTTTGGCTCTGGACCGATGTCGACGGCATGATGTCTGCCGACCCGAGTGAAGTGATTGATGCGCGGATCATTAACAGCTTGAGCTATTCCGAAGCCGCCGACCTAGCGTATTTCGGCGCTCGTATTCTGCACGCGAGAATGATCGCGCCCTTGGCTCAGCAAGGGTTGCCTTTGCGCATAAAGAATATCTTTTCGCCAGAGCAAACCGGCACGCTGATCTCCAAGACGTCGCAGAACGACACTCCGACGCTCAAAGCTGTGACATCGACGCAAGGTCTTGCACTGCGGCGCCCAGCGAGCGGTTCGCTGGCCGGGGTCACGCGATTGGTGGGAAATACGTTGTTCAAAACGCTGGGCATGCGCAGCGAGGTGTTGATCGCCTCCCAATCCTCCAATAGCAGCTTTCTCTGTCTTGTAATTCCTACCAGCATCGGCATTGACGGGGTTGACCGATTGGAACGGGCCTTAAAGGCGAAAATGGCGGAATACCCGGAAAAGATGCCTTGGGCGATCGAGGCGGTCGGGCTTGTCACTGTGATAGGCGCTGGGCTGCATAGCGCGCCGCAACTTATCGCGGAAATGCTGCAAACGCTGGCCGCCACCGAAGTGTATGGACTTGCGCTTGGAGCATCAAACTGCAGTGTCACGGTGGCCTTGCCGCTGCAAAGCTCGCCGGAGGCCGTGCGCCGCATCCACGAGGTGATTGTCAGAAGCGACTCAGATAGCGACTGACCTCCCAGCCGGTCACTTGCTGACTATATTCATTGTATTCCTGACGTTTGGCCGCAATGTAACGGTCGCTGACGTAGGGACCTAGAGTGGACAAGATTACATCGTCATCGCTTAAGGAATCCAATGCTTCATCGAGGGAGTTTGGCAGCACTTCAATCTGCCGGATCCTGCCCGGCGCGCCTTGCAACAGCGTCTCTTCCATTGGGTCAGGCAGCGGCATTTGATGGCGTATCCCGTCCAGTCCGGCTTGCAACATCACCGCCATCGCCAGGTAAGGGTTCGCCGTCGGATCCGGGCAGCGGAGTTCAAGGCGGGTGTGATATTCTTTACCGGGCGCGGTGCTGGGAACGCGGATCAAGGCGCTGCGATTGACATGGGCCCAGGTGACGTTTACTGGCGCTTCGAAACTTGTGCCCAATCGCTTGTATGAATTAACCAGTGGCGCCAGAACGGCGCACATCGCCCGCGCATGTTCCAGTTGCCCGGCGAGAAAGTATCTTGCTGTTTCCGATAAGCCGTATTCGCTTTCGCTATCCGCGAAGAGATTGACGCCGCTTTCGAAATCGTGCAGGCTCTGATGCGTGTGCATGCCGGAGCCGGGCAAGTCGGCATGCGGGCGCGGCATGAAGCTGCAGTAGTAGCCGTACTTGTTGGCAATGGTCTTCAGAGCTACGCGCGCGGTCAAGATACTGTCGGCGGAGCGAAGCGCGTCATCATATTGAAAGTCGATCTCGTGCTGGCCTTGGCCGATCTCGGAATGGGTTGAATCGACCTTTATTCCCAGTTGGCTCAAGACAGCCAGCATGTTGCGGCGCATCGAGCGGATGGGATCGTCGGGTATGTCGAAGTAGCCGGCGATGTCTTTGTTTGGCGCGACAACCGGCAGGCCAGCCCGGTCATAGGGGAAAAGGAAGAACTCAAGTTCCATCCCCGTCTTGAAGCGCAGATTAAGCTCCCGCGCCTGATCAAGCACCTTGATAAGCAAGCTGCGCGGATCGCCAATGAAGGGTTCGCCGTTCTGCGTGCACACGGAGCAAATCAGTCGCGCGGTTCGTTCGCTCTCTTCAGTCCAGGGCAGAATGACAAAACTTGACTCGTCGGGCACGAGCATCATGTCGCTTTCGGCGACCCGAGCAAAGCCTTCGATCGCCGAGCCGTCAAAGTGCGAGCCGTTTTCGAAGACATTCGCCAACTCGCCCGCCGGTATCAAGATGCTCTTGACCAAGCCGGTGATATCGGTAAACCATAGGGCGACGAATTCTACGTCCTTATCATTCACAGTTTTCAGGATATCGGCTGCTGTTACCATGCCACGTCCATGATTCAGGTACGTGCATGGATTATATTGCCTGAGGGCGTGGGCGAGCTATCGGCGAGATAGCCAAAACTTGCCTGAAGTCTTCGGCAAATCTAACCAGCTAATCCCGCAGCAGATTCCAGTGGCGCAGAAGCGCGTCTATCGCGAGGATGTAGCTATGCCAACCGAAGCCGGCGACCGCGCCGAGGCAGACACCAGCCAGCAGCGACTTGTGCCGAAAGGCCTCTCGTCCGTAGACATTCGAGAGATGAACTTCAATCACGGGCAGTTCGATCGCTGTTATCGCGTCGCGCAGAGCGATGGATGTATGCGTATAGGCGCCGGGGTTGAAAACCACGCCGTCGGCCCATTCGCGCGCCTCGTGAAGCCTGTCGATCAAGGCGCCTTCGTGATTGGATTGCGCCGTCCGCAACTCGACATCGTAAGCGGCTATATGTTGCTCAACCGCGGCGTTGACGTCTGCAAGCGTCATACTGCCATAAACCTCTGGCTGCCGTGTTCCGAGCAGATTGAGATTGGGTCCGTGCAGTAACAATATTCCTTTGCTCATACGCGTTGCCCTTCGCTCAAAGTACGGCCATGATGTCTTCGCGCCGCAGGCCCTCAACAATTGCCGCTTCGCCCAGCGCCTTCAGCAATATAAAGCGAGGATTCCCCGCCTGCCACTTCTTGTCGGTCGACATCGCCGCATACCAGCGGTGAGAGTCCAGCGCTATATCGGTAGGCAAGCCGATCTGCCACATTATGGTTTGTATTCGCGCAACCAGGTCGTCATCAACGAAGCCGAGATTTCGTGACAGCCGGGCGGCTTTGACGATGCCGATAGCGACGGCTTCGCCATGAGGCACGCCGTATTGCGTCGCCTTTTCGATGGCATGGCCGAAGGTATGCCCCAAGTTGAGGTGCGCGCGTATGCCGACCTCGTAGGGATCGACTTCGACCACATCAATCTTGACTTGCACAGCCTGCCGCACCAATCGCGCCGCCTGTTCCGGCTGCCACAGGTCGGGCGCGAGCAAAGCCGGCCGCCCGATCAAGCCGTGCTTTATCACCTCGGCCATTCCACAGCGCCACTGCAATGGCGGAAGCGTCTCCAGCACATCCGTATCGATGATGACGCTGCGCGGCTGCTTAAACGCGCCGATGAGGTTCTTGCCTTGAGGCAAGTCCACGCCCACCTTGCCGCCGACGCTTGAATCCACCATGGAAAGCAAGGTCGTCGGCATCTGAACCAGGGGAATGCCGCGCATATATGTCGCGGCGACGAATCCGGCCGTATCGCCGATTACACCGCCACCCAACGCGACCAAGGTCGTCGATCGGTCGGCGCCGCGTGCCAGCATCTCATTGTATATGCCGCGGACGGTGTCGAGGTTCTTGTGCGCCTCGCCATCTGGAACGATGATGAGGTCGGCGCGTGGTAAGGCGGCAGTCAATCGCTCGCCATAGAGGGGCGCGACCGACTCGTTGCTGACGACCACCACATGCCCGGACAGGCCCAACCCCTCGGCATCGTCTCCGATTGAGCGTAACAAGCCGCTGCCAATTATGATCGGATAGCCCCCGCCATCCGGCGTACCCACGTAGAGCGCGCCGTCGTCCAAAGCAGCGATTTCGGCCGCGATTTCGGTCGGCGTTTTGCCGCTAGTCATGATCTGATTGCCGATTTGGGCATAGGCGCTCTGCCGCGCATCGAGAAGGTGTTCCCAATCAGCCGCCAAGGGACGGTCGCTATTGGCTGCCAGCCGGGCGCGGATCTCCTCTTTGCTGGCATTCAAGCAGATGAGCAGACCATGCCGACTCATCATATCGCGCATGTCATTATCGATCAGGGCGCCGCCACCGGTGGCGATGACCAGCCCATGCCGCAGCGCCAATTCATGAATCAAGCGCCTTTCCATTTCGCGGAAGCCTTCTTCGCCGTGACGCCGGAAGATCTGTGGGATAGTGAAGCCCGCGCGCGCTTCGATTTCAGCGTCCATATCGACGAAGCGGCGATTGAGTTTGCGCGCGAGGATCTCACCGACAGTGGTTTTCCCGGTGCCCATAAAGCCGGTGATGACGATGTTGTTCTGCGTATTCATACTTCGTATCCGAAGCGCCAGGGGACGTTGTCCATCGGCAGGTCTTCCCGGCGGTTGCGGCGGAGGGCGGCGAAGCGCGGCAGCATCTCGTCGAGGCTGTCGCCGCCGAGTTTTTCCAGGAGAGCGTCACAGAGAACGATCGCCATCATCGCTTCGCCAACCGGGACGGCGCGAGGCAGCGCGCAGAAGTCGCTGCGTTCGTAAACGGTTGGGTTGGGCTGGCCAGTCGCCAGATCGACCGAGCTGGCGCCGCGCAGCATGGTCGAGATCGGTTTCATCGCGACGCGGACGATAACGGGCTCGCCGGTCGTAATGCCGCCTTCAAGCCCACCGGCTCGATTGGTCGCTCGCGACAGGTTGCCTTCACCATCGATGACGATCTCGTCATGGACTTGCGAGCCACGCTTGCCGGCATTTGCGAAGCCGCTGCCGATTTCCGCGCCTTTCATCGCCTGGATGCTGACCATCGCGCCGACCAGCCTGCCATCCAGCTTGCGGTCAAAATGCACGTGGGAGCCGAGACCGGGCGGCAGGCCACGCGCCACGACTTCGAAAACGCCGCCGAGGGTATCCTTGTCGATCTTGATTTGGCGAATGAGAGCGCGCATTTTTTCGGCCGCCGCCGCATCGGGACAGCGCAGGTCATTGTCTTCGTTGCGAGCGATGCGTTGGTCAAGCGGCATATCGGCCAGGTCCGCAACGATATCGCCTAGCTGCGACACGTAGCCGTTGATGCTTATGCCGAATTGACGCAGATAAGTCTTGCAGATCGCGCCGATGACGACGCGCATGGTGGTTTCCCGCGCGCTGGCCCTTTCCAGCGATAGGCGCAATTCGCGGTAGCCGTATTTGACAGCGCCGGTTAGATCGGCGTGGCCCGGTCGCGGCGTGGTGATCGGCGTGATATCCCGCTCTTTCCAGCTTTTGAAATCGCGGTTTTGCACGTGCAAGGCAATCGGCGCGCCGGTGGTCTGGCCGTTCATCACACCGGATGTGATGACGATGCCGTCTTTCTCGATCTGCATGCGCCCGCCGGAGCCGTAGCCTTTTTGCCGACGGCGCAGGTCGCGGTTGATGTCTTCGCCGGTCAAAGGTAGTCCAGCCGGCATGCCTTCAAGGATTGCGGTCAGTCCGGGTCCATGGCTTTCGCCGGCGGTGAAAAATCGAATGGGCATCGGATTCTAATCCTTCTGTGCCTGCTCCAGTTCATCTTGTAAGACGCCAAGCATCACGTCTATCGGCGGGGCAACGCCGGTCCACAGCTCAAAGGCGATCGCGCCTTGCCGCACGAGCATGCCGAGTCCGCCGATCGCCCGTCCGCCGCGCGCGACGCATTGCTGCATCAGCGCTGTGTTCGCCGGGCGGTAGACCATGTCGTATACGGTGACATCCTCAGGGAATGATACGCCATGGATCCAGGGCGACTGTTTGATCTGCGGATGCAAACCGACGGAAGTGCAATTGATGATGAGGGACATGCCCCAGTCGGCCGCTTGATCCAGCGTCATGACTTCAGCGCCATCCAGACCGGCCGATGCGCGCAACTGCGCGACGAGCTTATCGGCGCGCGACTTCGTGCGATTGACGATGGCGACCGTTGCGCCTTCGCGAAGTAGGCCGTATACCGCAGCGCGCGCTGCGCCGCCGGCGCCGAGGACGAGGACGCGCTCGCCGCTGATACAAACATCATTCGCCAGCAGATCGTTGATGAGACCGTCAGCATCGGTGTTGGTGCCGACATTGCTGCGAAAGTCGACCGTGTTCACCGCGCCGATAGCCCGCGCTTTTTCGTCGGGACGAACGAATTCCATGATCGCTTCTTTGTGGGGCACAGTGACATTGATGCCGATGTAGCCGTGATTCTTGGGCTCGCGCAAGCCTAGACGCAAGATATCCGGCGGGATCGACATGGCGTCATAATGCCAGTCGTACATGCGCAAGGCCTCAAAGGCGGCATTGTGCATGATGGGGCTGAGGCTATGTTCCACTGGAAAGCCGATCACACCCACTCGCTTCAGCGCCATGTCGCACCCTGCCGATTCATCTCTTCGCCGAACATGCCGTTATTCTGGAACCAGCCTCGCGCCGCTGTTCATCAACGTCTCGGCGAAACCGGGAAAACTGTCGCCGGCACAAGCGGCATCCGTGACGATCGCGCCTTCGGCTGCAATCATGCCGGCCACGGCGAGGCTCATGGCGATGCGATGGTCATCGTGGCCGTCGACTTGGCCGCCGGCCAGGCTTTGCGGACCGACTATTCTAAAGCCATCATCGCGTTCGTCGATGAGCGCGCCTAGTTTGCGCAACTCCGCCGCCATCACTGCTATGCGATCGGTCTCCTTCACGCGCAACTCGCGGGCGTCCCGCACGAGCGTCTCGCCCTCGGCTTGGGTCGCAGCCAGCATCAGAATCGGAAATTCGTCGATCATACGCACGACCGTCTCGCCGCCGACTTCGATTCCTTGGAGCGCGCTGCGCTTCACCCTAATATCGCCGATGGGTTCGCCAGCTTGCTGGGAGACATTGGCCAAGGCGATATCGCCACCCATCTCAGCCAATACGTCCAGCAAGCCCGTACGGGTCGGATTCAAGTTGACGCCGGTTATGGTCAGCTCGGAGTCCGACGCCAGCAGGCCGGCCACCAACAGAAAGGCCGCAGATGAGAAGTCGCCGGGCACGGTAATATCGATTGGGTTTAGTCCCCCATTGGGATGAATAGTCAGGCAGTTGCCCTTATCGTCAGCGTCTGTGATTTTCACGCCCATCGAGCGCAGCATGCGTTCGGTATGGTCGCGCGCTGGACCGGGTTGAGTCACGGTGGTGGGCGAATCGGCGAATAAACCGGCCAGCAGAACAGCGCTCTTGACTTGACCGCTGGCGACCGGCATGGCGTATTCGATGCCGCGCAACTGCGCCGGTTGAATCCGCAACGGGCAGGCGCCATCAACCGCGGTGATGTCGGCGCCCATCTGCCGCAATGGAGCGGTGATGCGCTTCATCGGGCGGCGACGCAGTTGCGCGCTGCCATCCAATACACTGGGAAATGGCTGCCCGACCATGACGCCGGCGAGCAGGCGGATTCCCGTTCCCGCGTTCTTTAAGTCCAAGGGCTGAGCCGCTTCACGCAATTGGCCGCCACGAATGGTCAGAGTCGTTTCGTCATGACGCTCAACATCCGCGCCCAGGGCCAGCATGGCGCCCAAGGTGGCTTCGGTATCGCCGGCCGCCAGCCAATTGCGAATCCGGGATGTCCCATGCGCAAGTGAAGCGAGCATCGCCGCGCGATGGGAGATCGACTTGTCGCCCGGTACGCTCAGCGCGCCACGCAGTGAACCACCCGGGCGCAGCCGAAGCCTTTCGTATCTAACGTCGGTTTTCATATTCTTGCGCCCATTCCTTGCGAGCGGATCGTATCGGCTGGAGCGACTCGCTAAGGCGTTCTTCATCGCCGGCGATCAACATGGTCTCGAGCATAGCCAACTGCATGCGGAATTGCGCCAGCAGCGTTGCGACGGCCTTGGTATTCGTGCTGAGTATATCACCCATCATGGTGACATCGCTGGCTGCCAGTCGGCTGGTATCGCGGAAGCCGCCCGCGGCCAGCTCCCAGTATGCGGTATCGTTTTGCGCCTGGCGCGCGACCGTCGCGACCAAGGTAGCGCTGAGCAAGTAGGGCAAATGGCTGATGCCGGCGACGATCTGATCGTGACGCTCCGCCTCCATCTCAATCGGTACGGCGCCAAGGGTCGCTACAAAAGATTGCGCGTGCAGGCGCGCAGCGGGCGTCGTCCGGCGCGACGGGCAAAGCACAAAGGGACGGTTGCGATACAGCGATTCATCCGCTTCCTCAATGCCGCCGTTTTCCTTGCCTGTCATCGGATGCCCGCCGATAGCGTTGACGCCGATGGGCAGCTTAGCCATAGCGTCGACGATGTCTTGCTTGGTGCTGCCGATATCGATGACTAACGTATTCGAGCGCAGGTAGGAGCCGATCTGCATTTCCAGCAGGTCAACAATGATTCGAACTGGCGTCGCCAGCAGGACAACGTCAGCGCGATTGACGCCCTCGAACAGATCGTCAGTGGCGCAATCTACCATGCCCCGCGCAAGAGCCTGGTCGCGCGCCCCCTCATCAGAATCGATGCCGGTGATGAGATCGGCATGATCACGCATCGCCAGCGCCAGGGAGCCGCCCATCAAGCCCAAACCGACTATCGCCAGATGGCGCGCGTGGAAGCTCGCGGTCATGACTATTCCTCCGCCTCAAGGTCAGGCGCCAGGTCGGGGCGCAACATCGCAGCGCCGCGAATGAAGACGTGCTGAATTTCGTCTATGGACTTCTCTGTATTCCAGTGAATCATGACGCGAATGCACAGGGGCAGGCCACCGGTGATGTTGGCTTCCTGGAAGCCGAGCAGCGCCGCGCGCGTCCACCCCATCATTCTTGCCGCAAGCGCCGGAAAGGTTTCGTTCAATTCCGGCGTGGTGGTAAAGAGTACGCTGGCCACATCCTCTTCGATGATGCCATTGCGGTCGATCATGATCTGCAGTAATTCTTGAGTCGCCGCCAGAATCGCTTCCCGCGAATTGGATTTTGCTGTCGTGGCGCCCCGTATGCCTCGTATCATTTTCAAGGCTCTCCCCTTCTCAAGCAAACAAAAAAGGCGCTGAGTGTTTCACTCTGCGCCTCCATAATCGCTATGTCTAGCGTGGAAATCAGTTGCCAGCGCGAATCACCCAGACCGGTCTATGCAGTTTGGGTAACAATAATAGCGCAATCCGACAAACTGTAAATCGTTCATGTTTACAAGTGAGCGTCCTTCCTCGAGGATAACGCAGCATAATGACGACGCCGACCATTGTCAACTGCCAGCTTCAGACCGTCGTGTTTAGCCGCTCCAAGCTGGCGTCGACTTCAGAAATGTCAGCGAATCGCCTGAACCATCGACCCGGTCAACTCCCGCACTGCGTCGAGCCCTTCCCCCCCAGCCCGCACCAGCGCCGAGCCGACGATGAAACCATCGGTCAACTGGCTGACCTCGCGGGCGTGCTCGGCCGTGCTGATGCCGAATCCCAGAACAAGCGGCTTGTCTGTGCGCGCCCGCAGGCGGCCGATGAAGTCTTTCAGATAAGCCGGCAGCTCACGACGGGCGCCGGTGATGCCGGTCAGCGAGACGACGTAGATGAAGCCGGTCACATGTTGGGTGACCAGGTCGATACGCTGGACGTTGCTGGTCGGCGCCAGCATGAAGACCAGCGCCATGCCCTCGCGCGCGCAACTGTCAGCGAACATGGCTGCTTCTTCCGGCGGCAGGTCCGGCACGATCAAGCCATCGGCGCCGGCGGCGCGGGCATCGCGCAGGAAGCGATCGGTTCCATAAGCCACCAGCGGATTGGCGTAGCCCATCATCAGCATGGGCTGTGTGATGCCGGCCTCACGCAGCACCCGCACCGCGTCCAGGCAAATGCGCACGGTTGTGCCGTTCTCCAAGGCGATCTGCGTCGCCGCCTGGATCGTCGGACCATCGGCGATGGGATCACTGAAGGGGATGCCGATCTCGAAGCCGTCGGCGCCAAGCGCAGCCATCGCTTTGACCGCTTCGAGCGACGCGTCGTAAGTCGGATAGCCGATGGGGAAATAGGGTAAGAATGCGGCGCGGCCTTGCGCTTTTGCCCGCGCGAACATCGCATCAAGCGCTGATATGCCTTGACTCTCTCGCGTCTTTGTCATCGTCTCCTCATTCATTAGCGCTCACTCCCCCAAGATGCCGATGACGGTATCAAGGTCTTTGTCGCCGCGTCCGGACAAGTTGACCAGCAAGACGCTGTCCCTTGGCATGCTCGGCGCGCGTTTGATCGCTTCGGCGACGGCGTGCGCGCTCTCTAATGCTGGGATGATGCCTTCCTGCTTGCTAAGCACCTGAAAGGCTTCCAGCGCCTCTTCGTCAGTTGCCAATGTGTAATAGGCGCGCTCAAGCTGCCGCAGATGGGCGTGCTCTGGGCCAACCGAGGGATAATCCAGACCGGCGGATACGCTGTGCGTCTCCATGATCTGACCATCCTCGTCTTGCATGACAAATGATCGCGTGCCGTGGAGAATTCCGGGCCGGCTGATGTCCAGATCGGCGAAGCGCGCGGCGTGTTCCTTGCTTTCGATGCCGCGTCCGCCCGCTTCGACGCCGATCAGCTCAGTAGACGTGTCGTCGCGGAAGGCGTGGAATAGCCCGATGGCGTTGCTGCCGCCGCCGACGCAAGCGATGCAAACATCCGGCAGCTGGCCAATCATATTTTGAATCTGCTCGCGCGCCTCCATACCGATGACGCTCTGAAAATCGCGCACCATCATCGGATAGGGATGCGGGCCCAGCGCCGAGCCGAGAAGGTAAAAGGTCGTCTCGACATTGGTCACCCAGTCGCGCATCGCCTCGTTGATGGCGTCTTTGAGCGTGCGGCTGCCGCTCTCGACCGGGATGACCTCGGCGCCGAGCAGCTTCATGCGGAATACATTGGGCTGCTGCCGACGGATATCTACCGTGCCCATGTAGACGTGACACTCCAGACCGAGCAGCGCCATGGCCGTAGCCGTTCCCACGCCGTGCTGCCCCGCGCCGGTCTCGGCGATGATGCGGCGCTTGCCCATACGCTTCGCCAGCAAGCCTTGCCCCAGCGCATTGTTGATCTTATGCGCGCCGGTATGCGCCAAGTCTTCGCGCTTGAGATAGATCTGCGCGCCACCGAGAGCGTCGCTCAGCCGCCGCGCGTAGGTTATTGGCGTGGGACGCCCGGTGTAAGTGCGCTGCAGGTGACGCAGTTCTTGATGAAATTGCGGATCGGCTATCGCCTCGGCATAGGCGCTTTCCAATTCATCGAGCGCTGGCATGATCGTCTCCGGGACGAATCGGCCGCCGAACTCGCCGAAGTAGCCACGCGCATCCGGCAATTCTGAAATATCCGTGCGAATGTATAAATCAGCCATCGGTGCAGACCTCCTTCCGATCAAATCCACAGATGCTTCTCTCCGGCGAAGTAGCGTTGCGCCAGGATAAGTGCTTTTAGACTGTAGTTGTCGATGCTGGGAATGAAATCACATCGTCTGATTTCGATCTCGCTTGCGCCCAGCCCCACAGCGCATGCGCTCACATGCTCCGCCTCGCCGCTCAATAGAAGCAATCCGTCATCTAGTTTGAGTTTCAGCAACCCGGTGATCTCGTCCCTCGGGTAGCGGTATACGTCGAGCGGCTGATCGCATTCATAGAAGTAAACGTGGCAAATCTGGCAGTCGACGAAATCGCCGATTCTGGTCACGCCGATCCGTTTTCCGAGCGGAATCAAGTCATCAAATGCAACGGCAAGACCCAATTCCTCCTCGATCTCGCGCACGCCATCGCGCACGGTTTCGCCCGCCTCCAAATGACCGGCGGCGCTGATATCGACTTTGCCGGGATAATCCTTACCCTGCGCCCGCTTCTGCAGAATGACGAAGACGTCGCCATCAGGATCGCGGCCGATGACCCAACAGTGGAAGACCTGATGCCAGTCGCCATCGCGGTGTACCGCATCACGTGGCTTAACGCCGATATGATTCAGCCCCTCATCGAAGACGTCAAACAATTCGCTCATGTCCCAACTGCCCGCACTGCTTCGATGAATCCGCGCGCTCTGCTTTCGTCTTTGATTCCGGGCCTCCCGTCTTCCACGCCGCTGGCGACATCGACAGCCCAGGGCTTGATGCTGCGCACGCGCTCGCCGACGTTTTCCGGGGTCAAGCCGCCGGCCAACATCAGACGGGGTACGGCCGCTTTCACCGCCAGCGCCACAGTTTCGCTGGCTGTTTCACCGGTGCCGCCATACAGCTTGGGATTGAAGGCATCAAGCAGCAGCGATGGCGCAGAGACGTCGATCGGAAACAGAGCCGCGAATCGCTCTACCGATGCCATAGCGTCCGCTTCATCGACCGGGCGAATCGCCTTGAAGGCGATGCCACTCAAGGACTGCACAGTCCTCACGGTTTCGTCTCCGCTCAGTTGCGCGAAATCCAGACCGACCTGCTCCGCAATCTGCCGCACCTCATCAGAAGTGGTATTAACGAACACGCCAACGAGCGTCGGACAATCCTCGCCCAGCGCGTCTCGCAATGTCATCGCTATATCACGAGCATGCGCCGGTTGAACATAGCGCGGCGTCTTGGGATAGAAGTTAAGGCCGATGAGATCAGCGCCGGCACGGGCTACCATCAGCGCATTCTCCGGTGACCGAACGCCACAAATTTTGACTTTAGTCATGTGACTGTCGCACCTGACTGCTCAACTCACGCGTTAGAGCAACCATGTCCGGCGCTTTCACGAGCGACTCGCCAACCAGGATCGCCTGCGCCCCCAGCCTGCCCATCTCACGCGCATCCGCCGCCGTGAAGATCCCGCTTTCAGCGACCAGCAAGACGTCATCGTCTACCATGTGCGCTAGGCGGGCGGTTGTCCCCAAGTCAACATCGAAGGTCTTCAAATCACGATTGTTTATGCCGATTAGCTTCGCGTTAAGTTTCAACGCGCGTTCCATCTCCCACTCATTATGGACCTCCACCAGCGGGGTCATCTCTTCCTCCAGCGTCAGAGTGTAGAGATCTGCCAACTGCGGGTCTGAAAGCGCCGCAACGATCAATAGCATGGCGTCGGCGCCGGCCGCGCGCCCCTCGTAGACCTGGTATGGATCAATGATGAAGTCCTTGCGCAAGAGCGGCACAGCAACAGCCCGGCGTACAGCAGTCAGATAATCCAAGCTGCCGCGAAAGAAGTCTTCGTCAGTAAGTACCGAAATCGCCGCAGCGCCATTCTGTGCGTAAGTCCCAGCCATCATAACCGGCGCGAAGTCGGCCGTCAGCAGTCCTTTGCTCGGCGACGCGCATTTAACTTCGGCAATCAAAGCGACCTTGTCACTGCGCAACGCCGCAATCATGTCGCGCGGTGGGGAGGGCGCCGCTTCCGCCGAACGCCGTATATCCGCCAGCGAGACAGTTGCAAGCCGCTCGGCAATCTCCACAACTTTACGCCCGAGGATACTGTCGAGGACTGTATCGGTGGCAACGAAAGCGGATGTCATGACGCCAGGCTCTGACTGAATTCGATGAGTGAATCGAGTTTCTCGACCGCTTTGCCGCTATCGATGACGTCGCGCGAGCGCCGTACACCGTCTCTGATTGACTTCACCTGGCCCGCCGCCATAATGGCCGCGCCGGCATTCAGGAGCACGACATCGCGTTTCGCGCCAGTTTCGCTGCCATCAAGGACTCCGCGAAGGATCGCCGCGTTTGTTGGCGCATCGTCACCCTTCAAGTCGTTGATACTTGCCATGTGGAATCCGAGATCGGTCGGGTCGATATCGAGATGCTTGATCGCACCATCCTCCTGCAAATAGCTGATCCGATTGGGACCGGTCACCGTAAGCTCATCCAGGCCGCCGTAGCCATTGACGACCATCGCCGACTTCGTGCCCAGAGCCTGCAAAACATGAGCCAGCAAGTCGGTCAGGTCAGCGGCGAATACACCCATGAGCTGTCTCTGCGCGCCGGCCGGGTTAGTCAAGGGACCAAGGATGTTAAATATGGTGCGGATGCCCAGTTCTCGTCTTGGACCGATGGCGTAACGCATGGCCGGGTGCAGTTTGACCGCGAAGAGAAAGCCAATGCCAATTTCGTCGACGCAACGGCCAACTTGTTCCGGCGTCAAGTCCAGATTGACGCCGAGCTCGGCCAAGACGTCGGCGCTGCCGCACTTGCTGGTCGCCGCGCGGTTGCCGTGTTTCGCTACCGGGATGCCGGCCCCCGCCGCCACAAAGGCCACCGTGGTGCTGATGTTGAAGCTGCCGGATTTGTCGCCACCGGTGCCACAGGTATCGAGCAAGTCGGCATCGACGGTGGTTGGCACTTTGTGCGCCGCGTTGCGCATCGCCCGGGCGCTGCCCGTGATTTCGTCGGTTGTCTCGCCCTTCATTCGCAGCGCCATCAGGTAAGCGCCGATCTGAGACTCAGTCGCTTCGCCGTTCATGATCTGTTGCATGACGGCCTCCGCCTCGTCCACCTCCAGATGACCGTAGCGGCTGAAAAGGTCTATCGCTCGTTGGATATCCATAGTCTGTTCCTTTGCTTCAGTATGCTGCGACTGCCGATGGTTCGTACTGCATAAAATTGCCCAGTATTTGCAGGCCATGCCTGGTCAAGATGCTTTCCGGATGAAATTGTACACCGATGACAGGGTGTGTCTTATGGCGCAGGCCCATGATTTCGCCGCTGGCCGTTCGCGCGGTGATCATCAAGCAATCGGGCAAGGTCGCCTCCTCCACGATCAAGCTGTGATAGCGGGTCGCCTCAAACGGGTTCGGGATGTCAGCGAGAATGGTATCGCCTTCATGATAGATCATGCTTGTCTTGCCATGCATCAATTCCGGCGCATGGGATACGACCCCGCCGTATGCCTCGCCGATCGCCTGATGACCCAGGCAGACACCCAAGAGCGGAACCTCGGCGCCGAGTTCGCGAATGACATCGAGGGAGACGCCGGCATCCTCCGGATAACCTGGACCGGGCGAAATGACGATGCGGTCCGGCGCCAGCGCGCGAATCTCATCGACCGATATCTTGTCATTGCGGAACACGGTCAAGTCTGCGCCTAGCTCGCCCAGCTCCTGCACGATGTTGTAGGTAAAGCTGTCGTAATTGTCGATCACCAGGATCATTTTCGCCCCTCGTTGACTAGGTGATTACATCAAGCCTTGTTCGGCGTACTTGACCGCTTCAAACACGGCCTTGGCCTTGTTGATAGATTCGTAGTATTCAGCGGTCGGGTCGCTATCGGCGACGATGCCGCCGCCCGCCTGTACGCTGATAGTCCCGTTCTGCATCAGGAGCGTGCGAATCGTAATGCACATGTCCATCGAACCATCAAAGCTGAAATAGCCGACCGCCCCGCCGTAGGGGCCACGCCGCGTCTCTTCCAGTTCCTCGATGATCTCCATCGCTCGCACTTTCGGCGCGCCGCTGAGCGTACCCGCCGGAAACGTCGCGCGGAGCAGATCGAAGGCATCCATGCCTTTGCGAAGCAGACCTTCGACCTGGCTGACGATATGCATGACGTGTGAATAGCGTTCGATGTACATCATGCGCTTGACTTGCACCGTGCCATAATCGCAGACGCGACCGAGGTCATTCCGTCCGAGGTCGACCAGCATGACATGCTCAGCGCGCTCTTTGGGGTCGTTGAGCAGCTCCTCTTCCAGAGCGAGGTCTTCTTTCTCGTTGGCGCCGCGCCGCCGCGTACCGGCCAGCGGGCGGTTGTAGGCGATTCCATCTTCCAGGCGGACCAGCAATTCCGGCGATGCGCCGACCAGCGTCAGATCATCGCTGAATTCCAGCAGGAACATATATGGCGACGGATTGGTCGCGCGCAAGGCGCGGTAGATCTGCAGAGGGCTGGCTTCGGTCTGGCGGCTGAAGCGCTGCGCGAGCACGATCTGAAAGGCATCGCCATCGCGGATATATTCTTTCGCTTTGCGGACGCGATCTTCGTGCACACGCTGTTCGACATTGGATTTGGGATCACCATTTGGCGCAATCTGTGGCGGGTCGTAGGCCAGGTGTATCAACGGCATGGAAAGCGCGTCGATGATCCGGTCGATGCTGGCCACCGCCCTGTCGTAAGCGGCATCGGGATCGTCGCCATCATTATGTGCGTTTGCGAGCACGGTCAGCTGATGTTTGGCGTGGTCGAAGATGACCAAGGTGTCCGGCAGCATAAAGGCGACCGTAGGCACATCCAGATCGTCACTGGCGGTGGCAGGCAGATCCTCAAAATAGCGCACGATATCATAGGACATATATCCGACGGCGCCTCCGACGAAGCGAGGCAGCCCCTCGAGCGCGACCGGATTCACCGTCTGGAAATGACGCTTGATCACATGCAGCGGGTCCTGGCCCTCAGGAATGGCGAACTTGGTCTGCTGGCCGTCACGTTCAAATGTGACGATATTCTTCTTTACGCTCAACACGCCTTTGGGGTTGACCCCGATGAAGGAGTACCGGCCGACCTGCTCGCCGCCTTCGACGCTCTCCAGCAGAAAGGCCGGCTTCCCCGCCTCTTTCAGCTTCATATAAACTGACATCGGCGTTTCCAAGTCGCCGAGAAGAGTGCGGTACACGGGGACATGGTCGCCCTGCGCGAAGTAACTGCGAATGTCTTCGCGAGATGGCTTGATGTCCGTCCGTTCAGCTTGAAGCGTTTCGAGCATGGTTGCCTCTCCTCTAAAACTAAAAGAACCCGAATCGTCCGTTCAAGGACGAGAAGGGTTCCCGCGGTGCCACCTTGATTACCTGCCTTTGCAGGTCACTCCAAGGATACAGACCTAGGTCGATATCCGGCGCTGTTGACGGGGCGCAAACCGACGCAAGCTAATTGGGCTATCCGTTCACCTGCGCGACTCCCCAGTCCATTCCACATCTCTGCGTGTATCGCCTTCACAGCTTCCGGCGACTCTCTGAACGGCACGATGACGCGTACTACTCTGGTTCTCAGTCTTTCAAAGTATTCAGTTTTGCTCAATGCTAACGCGCTTCCCGGGCGCTGTCAAGGATGAGCTGCAGAGTGTCTTTATGGACTGATGAAACTTTGGTATACTATTCTCGAATATGCGTTCTAATTCGTTTATCGACTTCAGGAGTGTGACTTGAGCCTCAGCAATCGGGAAATCGCCAATATCTTCGAACGCTGCGCCGACATGCTGCAGATCCGCGGTGACAATATCCATCGAGTATTGTCCTACCGCCGGGCGGGGGAAACGATTCGCGCCCTGCCCCGCGACTTGCGTGTGATTTCAAGCGAGGGCGGCCTGACCGATCTCAGCTACATCGGCAAGACGATCGCAGCGAAGATCGACGAAATGCTTGAAACAGACCAGCTTGAATTCTATGAGCGGCTCAAGGCGGAAATCCCCGAAGGCCTGGTCGACATTATGCATATCAATGGCGTCGGACCAAAGAAAGCCAAGCTCTTTTGGGACCGGTTGGATATCACCACAGTGGCGGAATTGCAGACCGCCGCCGACGCCGGCAAGCTCACGGGGCTGCCGGGCATGGGGGCGAAAAGCCAGCAGAAGATTCTCGATGGCATCGAGGCGCTGTCTCGCCAGACCGGGCGGTCCAACATCGGCGACGCCCTGCCGGCGGCGCAGAGTATCCTCGACCACCTGCTGGAATTGCCGGAAGCGCAGGGTGGCGCCCTCGCTGGCAGCATCCGCCGCGGTCGCGAGACGATCGGAGATGTGGACATCCTCATCGCCAGCGACGCCGCTGCGCCTATTATGGGTCGATTTGTTGCTATGGAGAATGTCGCCCGCGTGCTGGGCCACGGACCGACAAAGAGTTCAGTCGAACTTCTCTCCGGACTGCAAGTGGACGTACGCGTGCTGGAAAAGGCGCGCTGGGGCACGGCGCTCAATTACTTCACCGGCAGCTTGGCGCACAACGTCAAGTTGCGGGGGATCGCGCTTGAGCAAGGTCTTAGCCTGAACGAGCATGCCCTCAGCCCAGTAGACGAGAACAGGACGATAATCGAAACCGCCGAGAAGATCCTCTGCGACAGCGAAGAGCAGGTCTATGAGACCCTAGGATTGCAATATGTTCCGCCCGAGTTGCGCGAGGATAGTGGCGAAATTGAAGCGGCGCGCGAAGGCCGATTGCCGCAGCTCATCACCCGCGTGGACATCGTCGCTGATCTGCACATGCACAGCACCTGGAGCGACGGCAAGAATACGATACGGGAGATGGTAGAAGCCTGCATCGAGCGCGGTCACAAATACATTGTCATCACCGATCATTCGCGCAGCCTGGGCATCGCCAATGGTCTGAGCATTGAGCGGCTCCTGGCGCAGGCGGAAGAGGTGCGCCAACTCAATGCTGAAATGGGTGACGTGATCCAGATTCTCGCCGGCACGGAAATGGATATCAAAGCCGATGGGGGGATGGACTACCCGGATGAGATTCTGGCGCAGATGGACTTTGTCATCGCTTCGCTCCATTCCGGATTGCAGCAGAAACGCGAGCAAGTGACGCAGCGTCTGCTCAATGCGATTCAAAACCCGCACGTCGACATGATCGGGCATCCGTCGGCGCGCCAATTCCCCAATCGTGAAGCGGTCGATGCCGATTGGGACGCCGTGCTGGCGGCGGCGAAAGAGCAGGACACGATTTTGGAAATCAACGCCAATCCGCTGCGCCTCGATCTCAAGCCGGAGTTGGCGCGGTTGGCGAAAGACATGGGCGTCCCCCTCGCCGTCAATACCGACGCCCATCGGATCGCGCAGCTTGATCTCATGCCCTACGGCGTGACCAACGCGCGGCGAGGCTGGGTTGAGGCGCGTCATGTCGTCAACACCTGGTCCTTCGATCGCTTTTCCCGCTGGTTGAAGAGCCGTCCCTGATCCGGTCGGAGCACGAGAATGAGCGAAAATGCTCCACCGGCTAATGAAGCTGCCGAGCCGCAGATGCCCGCTGAGGTTGAGACGCGCCTGAATCTTCCTCCGGCCCCAACACGCGCTCAGCTCGCCGCCCGCCGTCAATTCAGGCGCGCCCGCAAACGCGCGCAGAATCCGTTGTATATTCCGTTCCGCTGGCTCCTGCTGACCGTCGCCGCGGTAATTGTTGCGCTGCTCGGGGCCGTTGCCATAGTCGCCAGCCTGCGCGGCGAGGCAGCTCCGCCCGCGCTGGAGCCGCGTATCGAAATCGTGACGGCTGACGTGGTTCACGTCCCAAACGCTGTAACGCAAGTCGCGTCATCTGATTCTGGCGTCGCTGACGACCCGCCTCGGGTCATCTTGGCGGCGGAAACGCCAGCCAGCATCGTGCTCACCGGACCGGCCGTTCCAACCGTAATCATTACCGATACGCCTGTACCTTTGGCTGTTGGCCTTCAGGCGGCCGTCCACAACGTCGGCAACGACGAACTCAACGTTCGCAATGTGCCGAGCTTGCGCGGGAGCGACGTGCTGTTCCGCGCTCCGGCGGGTACGCGCTTCAACATTATCGGCGGGCCGCAGGAGGCGGATGGCTATAGCTGGTGGCAGTTGCATGATCCAGAATATGAGGTGATCGGCTGGGCCGTCGCCAATTATTTGCAGACCATTCCCGAGAGTTCAGGATAAGAGCAGTGAGCCAAGACATTCCTAATCGCATCGTTGAATTGAGCGAGCAGCTTCATCATCACAACTATCGATACCACGTGCTGAATGATCCGATTGTCACCGACGCGGAATACGACCGGCTGTTCCGCGAATTGCAGGACCTTGAGACTGAACATCCGCAGTATGCGCTCGCCGCTTCGCCTACGCAGCGTGTCGGCTCGGACCTGTCCGGCGACTTCCCCAAGGTCCAACATCCAGCGCCGATACTCAGCCTGGCAAACGCCTTTGACGAAGCGGACTTGGCCAACTGGGAGGAGCGGAATCGGCGGCTCCTGCCCTCGGGCGCGCAACTGGAATACGTCTTGCAGCCGAAGCTCGACGGCCTCGCTATTGTTATCACGTATCAGGACGGAGTCCTTACGCGCGCTGCTACTCGTGGCAATGGCGAGTGGGGCGATGATGTCACGGCAAATGTCAAGACGATTCGTACCGTCCCGCTGCGCATTCCCGTTGACGGGGCTGTCCCCGCACCCAGCCGCCTGGTCGTCCGCGGCGAAATCCTGTTTCACAAAGACAGCTTCCTGGAGCTCAACCGCGAGCAGGAAACGCAAGGATTGCCCGCTTATATCAACCCGCGCAATACCGCTTCGGGCTCGCTGAAGCAGAAAGACAGCCGCGAAACCGCCAAACGCAAACTCACCGCCTATATCTACGCCATCGTCGACAGCGATGGCATTGAGCTGGGGGGCGAATGGGCCATCTTGAATTACCTGGGCGACATGGGCTTCAACGTCATCACAGACGCGCGCTTGTGCGCAAACCTGGCCGAAGTTGTGCAGGCCTTGCCCGCTTGGGAATCGAGGCGCGACGATCTGCCATTTGAGATTGACGGCCTGGTATTGAAAGTCAACGAGCTCTCGCAAAGCCGTGAATTGGGCGTCGTCGGCAAGGATCCGCGCGGCGCCATCGCCTACAAGTTTCCCGCGGAAGAAGCCACGACCAAGCTGCTGGGCATCACCATCGGCGTGGGCCGCACCGGCAAGATTACGCCGACGGCGCAGCTTGAACCGGTGTTCATAAGCGGCGTAACGGTTTCCAATGCCAGCCTTCACAATTATGACCAGGTTGCGGCCCTGGATGTGCGGCTGGGCGACCGCGTCATCGTCAAGCGTTCCGGCGATGTCATCCCCTATGTTATCGGACCGGTGATTGGCGCGCGCGATGGCAGCGAGACGACAATCTCGCCGCCTGAAACCTGCCCGCATTGCGGGACAAAGCTGATCCAACCCGAGGGCGCGGTGGATTGGTACTGTCCCAATCCCAAGTGCCCGGAGCGCGTCATGCGGACGCTCGAATTCTTTGTATCGCGGGGGGCGATGGATATCGAAGGCATGGGACCGCAGACCATCGACGCCTTGATTGAGCACGGCCTGATCGAGGACGAAGCGGACATTTTCTTCTTGCAAGCGGAGCCCCTGCTGGCGCTGGAGGGCTTCGCCGAGAAAAAGGTCGAGAATCTGCTCAACTCCATTCAGCAAGCCAAGTCGCGACCGTTTGCACAGGTGTTGACGTCACTGGGTATTGATGGCGTAGGCTCGACAGTCGCTGGTCTGCTCACCGACAACTTCGCCGCTATTGACTCCTTAATCGATACGACTGAGCGGATTCGAGCCGCCGAAGCAGCCTTTCGTGAAATAGTAAATCCAGTAGTTGAGCAAGCTGCCGATGACGATCCTGAGATGATGCGACTGATTCAGCGATTGCGGCATCCGACGGCCGAGTTGGCGCCGCGATACCTCGACGCGCCGGATGTATCGGCTCGCCTGGAACGCTTGCTGCGCCCTCTGCATCTGACGCCTGATAAGCTCGCCGCCATCGCTGAGCAACTGTCTGCGCTCATCGACGCTTCGCGCGCGCTGCACGCCATCGAAGGTTTGGGACCAATACTTGTGCAGAACATTGTCGAATGGTTCGCCGACGAGCACAATCGATCTGTGCTGACGAAAATGCAAGCCGCCGGCGTGAATACAAAAGCGGAGGAGAAGGTGCTTGCAGGCACACAACTCGCCGGCAAGACCTTCGTGCTGACGGGCGCCATGTCCGTGCCCCGCGGCCAGCTGAAAGCATTGGTCGAAGCCAACGGCGGCAAGGTGACCGGCAGCGTCAGCAAGAAAACGAGCTATGTCGTCGCCGGCGACTCGCCCGGCAGCAAAGTAGAAAAAGCGGTCAAAAGCGGCGTGCCAATCATCAGCGAAGATGAATTGCGCGCCTTGATCGCCGGCTAGCGCGAGAGCCCTAGCATGACCCAAGGCATAGTGCGCATAAGGCGGGGACGAGAAAAGCCCATCCGCAACCGCCATCCCTGGATTTTCTCCGGCGCGATCGCCCATGCCGAGAATGCCGTCGATAGTGAGCTTGTCAGCGTCGTCGACCACAAAGACCGCTTCCTGGCGCGAGGTTACTGGAATTCTCAGTCGCAGATCCAGGTGCGGATACTGTCTTGGGAAGACGAGCCGATCGACGCCGACTGGTGGCGAACACAACTCAAACGCGCTTTGAGCCTGCGCCAAGAGCTCGGCGCCGCGTCAGCCGGATCAGCCTGCCGCCTGGTCAACGGGGAAAGTGACTATCTGCCCGGTCTCATCATCGACCGATATGCCGAATGGTACGTCCTGCAAGCATTAACCCGCTATATCGACGAGCAAAAGGCGGGGATAGCGGATTTGCTGGCTGACCTAACAGGCGCCGAAAACATCTACGAACGCAGCGATGTTCCAGTTCGCCAGAAGGAAGGCCTGAGCTCGACAGTCGGCTTGCTGCGCGGCGGACCGCTCCCCGAACTGGTGGAGATCATTGAAAAAGACGTCGCCTGCCTCGTTGACATCGGGAGTGGTCACAAGACTGGGTTCTATCTCGATCAGCGCGACAATCGCCGCCTCCTTGCCGATCTGATCAATCGATATCTTGGGGAAACTTGTGGAACTGCAAAGCTGTTGAACCTCTTCAGCTACACCGGTGGATTCGCCCTCGCGGCCAGGCATTTTGGGGAGCTTCATTCTGTCAATGTCGATGCATCTCGGCAAGCGCTGGAGTTGGCGGAGCGCAATTTTCTGCGCAACGGCTTCGACCAAGCCAGGCACGGCGACAGCGTGGAATTCATTCTTGCGGACGGATTTGAGTATTTGCGTCACCTTGTACAGGCGAAGGAAACATTTGACTTCGTCGTGCTTGATCCGCCGAAGTTCGCTATGACCAAGGGCCAAATCCAGCGTGCGGCGCGCGGCTACAAGGACCTGAATCTGAACGCCTTCAAATTGATCAAGGAAGGTGGCTACTTGATGACATTTTCCTGTTCCGGTGGCGTCAGTCGAGACTTGTTTCAAAAAATTGTATTCGGCGCTCTGGCTGATTCCGGCAGGCGGGCGCAGGTTATCCAACAGCTTTCAGCAGCAGCCGATCATCCCGTAAGTCTCAGCTTTCCCGAAGGCGAATACCTCAAGGGGTTGCTCTTGCGTGTGCTATGAGGGCAGCGAAATGCTGTTTTACCGCTGTAGGTCTATCGCTTATTCGTCCATTTGGGATTGGCGTATCGCTCCTCCCGCAGCGCATGAGCCCGGGCTGCCTCGCATTCCGAAAGTCGATCGCGATTAAGCGGAGCATCAAGGTTTTCGGAGAAGCCGCGTTCGAGCGCCGCGGCAACTTCCGCCCAGCTCGGCTCACGTCCCAAAACCTGCGCCAGCGTCGCGGCGCGCTCGCGAAGGCGCGTCCTCTGCTCGTCACGATCATCTTCGCTGTCGAAGACCAGCACATCGCATATACGAGTCACATCGCCGCCAAGCGGAATCGTGCCGTGTTGCAGCAAAACGCCTTTCCGCCTCAACTGCGCGCTGCCGATCAGCTTGCGTCCATCAACCACGATTTCATAGTGAGATGACTGTTCGAAGCAGACAGGCCCGGCTGCTCGGTGGCGAGCGCTTGAACCTTGACGCCGCGCGGATGCCGAGAGCCCCAGGCTTTCCAAGGCTCGCAACAAACCGACGCTTATCCGACGATAACTCTCGACTACGTCGCCGCTTGAAAGAGGATGATTGATCGGCATACAAAGGCTGTACGTCAATTCGTCACCGTGCAGGATCGCTTTGCCGCCAGTGGGCCGGCGCACTATATCCCAGCCGCTGGCGCTGAGCGACCGCAGATCTGCGTCCCGCAAACGCTGGCCATATCCTAGAGACAGACAGAAAGGATCCCAGCCGTACAGCCGCAATGTTGGCGGCTGCTTTCCAGCAGAAACCGCATCGACAATGGCGCTGTCAACCGCCATATTCCAGGCGCCGTCGTTGAATTCCGGTTCTAGTATGCTCCGCATTTGTGCCATTCTGTGACCACCCCTATACTGGCAGATGCGTTCACGAACGGATTCATTTCGGCATGTCCCAGCGGATCCAAGAGAAACCTAGCGAATCAACAGCCAGCGTTTCAATGGCCAATGTGCCCCCGCACAGCCGGCGCGCGACATCAAACAACGCGGCGCCCCTGTATAGCACTGCGCAGTTTACTCAGAATCGGGAGAGAGCCGCGGCCCTCCCGCAGCGACGGCCCTCGGCGCGAAAACTCCAGCGCCGGGCGCAGAATCGGCGCCGACGTAACGAATGGGCCTGGGTCATCTTAGCAGGTGGCATGGTATCTGTCTTTGGTTTCCTGATCGTCGCCATGTTTGTGCTCGTGCGTGTGCCGCACTCGGCGCAGATCGCCATGCCCACCGCGGACTTGACACCCATGCTGCCAACGCCGGTTGACGCGCGGAGTGAATTCATCGCTGATGGTCGGCGCGTCGGCGTCGATGTCTTGCGGCTCGACGATGGCAGCCTCATAGACTTGGTGCCCTGGGATGGGCAATCGCGCTACACAATCATCGTAGCAGGCTTGGATCGCCGGCAAGATCAGTCGAATGAACCCGTCCGCACGGATAGCCTTATGCTCGTCAGCATCGCCCCGGCCACCGATAGTATCGGCCTGCTAAGTATACCGCGCGACCTCTGGGTCGAGATCCCCGGCCAAGACGAACGCGACCGCATAAACCGCGCCTATTTCTTGGGCGAGGTACGCGCTGCCGGCGGCGGACCGCGGCTTTTGCAGCAGACGATAAGCTGGAATCTGGGCATGCGCGTGCATAACTACGTATTGGTCGATTTCAAAGTGCTGGTAGATACTGTTGATCTTTTGAACGGCATTGAGGTGACAATTGATTCCGCCATCAACGACGAGCGCTACCCGGACGACAACTACGGCTACGATCCATTCTATTTGGCGCCGGGAACACATATCCTCAACGGCGAAGATGCGCTTCGCTTCGCCCGCACCAGGCACGGCAATAACGATGTACTGAGAGCTGGGCGCCAGCAACAGGTTCTGAACGGTATTCGCGACCGCGCGCTTGGCATGAACTTTCTGCAGCTTATCGGCCAGATGCCCGCCTTCCTCAGCAGTCTGAGCCAGAATCTGCGGACCGGGCTGGAGTTGGAGCAGATCGTGCAGTTGGCATTTTTCGCCCGCGATATTCAAGCGGACAACATATCGATGCGGGTGATGAATTTCGAATACTTACAGGAATACACGACCGAGGAATATCAGCAGCAAGTGCTGATTCCTATCGTTGAGCGTTTGCCGGTGCTATTGCGCGATACCTTTGGGGAAGATTATGCCGGTTAAGAATGCGCGGCACCGACACAGGAGAGCACGCGGGCGCGGGCGTTCCAAGCTGGCGCGGACGCACAGAAAAAACGGCAGCGAACGGGATCCGCGCGCTGCCAATTAGATCTTACCCACTGTACCGTGTAGCCATAGTGTCTCGAACCTGAAATAATTCAGGCCGGGAATCGCTCGACAACCGCTGTTTTGGCTCTGGCCTATTACATGGGCTACCGAAGATAGACTCCCCTTTAGAGAATGTTGGCTCGGCACGTATAGTTCTATCACGTATACAGCAGGCGAAGCAGTTTATAGCAGATCGCCCCAAGGCTGTCAAATCAGGCAATCCCGGCGCTTCCATCCGGCGCAAGATTCCAGGCAAGACATATAATGGGATTGTCGTGATTTCAGATCCCCGGTTAAAGAGGAGTCATATCGTGGACAATGATTTGATGAGAGAAAGTCTCGCCGAGTTGATCGGCACCTTTGTATTGGTTTTTGTCGGGGCGGCGGCCGTTCTCGTGGCGCCGATATTTGGCGTGGTCGTGCCCGCTCTCGCGCACGGCTTGATTCTTTGCGCTCTGATCTATACCTACGGGCACATCTCGGGCGCCCAAGTCAATCCGGCGGTTACCTTGGGGCTGACGGTCGGAGGACAACAGAGCGCAACCAAGTCGGCTTATTTCATCGTGGCGCAGTTCATCGGCGGCATCATCGCCGCGCTTGCGCTCGTATCGGTCTTCCCGCAGGACAATGCCGGCGTGGCCGCTTTTCTGGGCGAAAGCGCCTACAACTTCGGCCAAACTACCGGCTTCCTGACGCAGGACTCGGTTTGGACCGCGGCGGTCTATGAAGCGATACTGACCTTCTTCCTGGTCAGCGCGGTAATGCAAGCGGCCGCCTTCGGTAAAGCGGGAAAGCTGGCCGGCGTCGCCATCGGCTTTACGCTTGCTGCCAGCATCCTGGCTGGCGGTCCAGCAACCGGCGCCTCGCTGAATCCGTCGCGTACGCTAGGTCCCGCGCTTGTCGCCGGCGATACGTCATATCTGATCCCCTATCTGATCGGTATATTCGGCGGGGGCATCATCGCCGGCCTGGTACACGGCAACATCTTGAATACTGCGGATGCCGAGAAATAGACCTGCGCTGAAACCGGGCGCACTTCCTGCGGCGACAGGGCATGCGCCTTAGAGTTGTCCTTCGCTTTCGGGGAGGGCCAACTGAATATACAATTCGCTGAGTTGCTCCGCGTCGGCCGGGGACGGCGCCTGCGCCATGATGTCCGTGCCGCCCTGCGTCTTCGGAAAGGCGATCACCTCACGTATGTTTGCTGTGCCCGCCAAAAGCATTACCAGCCGGTCGATGCCCCAGGCCATGCCACCGTGCGGCGGCGCGCCGTACTCAAATGCTTCCAGCATGTGCCCGAATTCTTCCATCGCGTGCTCCATGCTCTGGCCAATAAGCGGGAATATCTTTTCCTGGATCGCGCGGTCATGGATCCGAATGCTGCCGCCGCCCACTTCGTAGCCATTGCAAACAAGGTCGTATTGTGAGCCACGCGCAGCGCCGGGGTCGCTATCCAGCAAATGCAAATCCTCGGGCAGTGGCATAGTAAACATGTGCTGAGACGGATCCCAGCGGTCGTTTTCTTCATCGCGGATGAATTCGGGGAAGTCATAAACCCAGCAGAACGCCAGCAGATCGTCGTCCAGGTCCAGTTCCGTCTTGAAGTGATTGCGCAGCAGATCCGTCACCGCATATACAATCTCGTCCCTATCCGACATGAAGAGCAGCAAATCACCGCCTTCGGCAGCCACCGCCTCCAGCAATTCCAGCTTGAGGTCAACACTGAAGAATTTGCCGATCGGCCCGCGCAGTTCGCCTGCCGGGTCGGCCGGCACGGTGATGTAGGCCAGCCCCTTTGCGCCGGCTCGCCTCGCCGTATTCTCGAGGTCCCGCGCGACCTTCCGCAACTGCGTGCCGCTAAGGGCGCCGGCGACGCCGGGCACACGCATGCACTTGACCTGCTTGCCCGCTTTCACGTTCTCAACAAATATGGGAAACGCGCAGCGCCCGGCAATATGGCTGATGTCGATCGCCCGCAAGTCAAAGCGTATATCGGGACGATCAGTGCCATATTGCTCCAGCGCGTCTTGATAGGAAATACGTGGAAACGGCTCCGCGATCAGGCGCTTACCCGGTGTGATCTCCTTGACAATCGCGGTCGCAAGCCTTTCCATCAACTGCATCACGTCTTCGCGCTCGACGAAGCTCATTTCCAGGTCGAGCTGGGTGAATTCCGGCTGCCGGTCGCCGCGCAAGTCTTCATCGCGGAAGCAGCGAGCGATCTGAAAATAGCGTTCAAACCCGCCGACCATCAGCAGTTGCTTGAGCTGCTGTGGGGATTGTGGCAAGGCATAGAACATGCCCGGCTGCAAGCGGCTCGGCACCAAGAAATCGCGCGCCCCTTCCGGCGTGGTCTTGAAGAGAATCGGCGTTTCGATCTCGACAAAGTCTTCGGTGTCAAGAAAGTCACGGATGAACTTCACAGTTCTGTGCCGCAGCAAGATATTCTCTTGCATCGGCTCACGACGCAAGTCCAGGTAGCGGTGCCGCATGCGCAGCGCCTCATCAACGGCGCCTTCATCTCTGTTGATGTAAAACGGCGGCGTCCGCGAACGATTGAGGATAACGATGTCATCGGCGACGATATCAATGTCGCCGGTCGCCAATTCAGGATTGGCAGTGCCTTCGGGCCGAATCCGCACATTGCCCCGCACCTGCAGCACATACTCGTTTCGGGCGGAATCAGCCACGGCATGGGCAGCGGGCGCCGACTCCAGATCGACAACCACCTGCGTAATGCCCCAGCGATCGCGCAGGTCGATAAAGATCAAGCCGCCTTGATCCCGCCGCCGATTCACCCAGCCCGCCAAAGTGACCGGTATGCCGGCGTCTTTCTCCCGCAGCTCGCCACAAGTATGCGTCTTCATCATATTGCATTCGCTCCCGAAGCACTGGTTCGCGGCCAAGTCAGCGCTAAAGCTTATCACGGTCGTACGCGCAAATGTATAGTCAGTATCAGCCCTGGCATTCAGCGCCATCGCGCTTTACAGCCTAATTCCTGTTGTCTATACTTTCGATATGGACAGGCAAGAATTCACCGTCACCAAACGACAGCTTGGCATATTCCTGGCGCTCCTCGGCGCAGTCGGTTTCCTGGCGCTTCTGGCGATTGATATCGTGGACATTGGACGGCAAGGCGGTATCGGTCCGGCTCAGGGACTGGCTCTCGCGCTGATGGCAGCCACCGTAATTATCGGCCTGACGCTGATTCCGCTGGGAGACGCGCCGGCATGAGCGCGGTTGCGCGGAGAACAAGCGCTCTTCTGAAGATACTGGCGACGGCCGCGCTGCTGTTTGCCTTGCTCATCTACATCCTGTACGCCGCGAATCTAATGAACTTTCCTTTCGATTACGATCATGGCGAAGGCCTTGAAGTGCAGGCCAGCGTGATGTTCAGCCGCGGTGAATTGCCCTACCGCGATGTCGAAGTCTATCCCTTCTACGCGAGTCCTTATGCGCCGCTTTTTCACATAATGGCCGCGCCCTTCGCCCGGGTATTTGGACCAGCCTATTGGTACGGCCGATTGCTCGGTTTTCTCGGCTCACTGGTTTGCGCGGCTGCCATCGCCTACGCCGTCTATCGCGACGGAAAGCGAAATCGCTGGATCGCAATCTTGTCAGGCTTGGCCTTTCTCAGCTCCAATTTTGTCTACCACATCGGTCCTCTCTACCGCCAGCACATGATGATGGTTACCTTAGAAACAATTGCCATTGTGCTGCTCGCGGGCGCCTTCCCGCGGCGTGACCGTCGTGGTATAGCAGTTGCCTTGTTTCTGCTCATCTGTGCCGGCTATACCAAGCAATTGGCGGCGATCAGCGCAATAGCGGCGATCATCTGGATGACTCTGCGGAGCCCGCGGCGCGCCATAGCCTGGACGCTGGCTTTCGCCCTGGCGGGGAGCGCAATCTTTGCCTGGCTGACCCTCGTATCAGGCGGGCAGTGGTGGATCCATGCGATCGTGGCTAATGTCAGGGTCTTTATACTTGAGCAAGCGACGGGCTTGGTCCTCCTCTGGTTCAAACTGCACGGCTTCTTGCTCATACCGGCTATCCTGCTTCTCATATATGAGACCTACATCGAGAGGCTATCGCTGTACAGCATTTGGTTCGTCGCGGCAGCGCTGCTCGGGGGCGTCGGTTCCGGCTTATGGGGAGCCGGCGACAGCTATCTTGTCACTTCATTGTCATCCATGTGCATTCTGAGCGGGATTCTATTTTCGCGAATGACTGCTGGCGCGCTGACGCTTCCGCGCATCTTGCCCTTTCCGAAAGCCAGCGCTGCCGCTGTCTTGCTCATTCCCCTGCTTTATATCGGCTACGCTCGCGCCACACTCAAGATGCCGACAGACGGCGTCTTTGCGTCAATCGCATCCCTGCTGGCTGTCGAAGGCAATGTCCGCGAGACATTCTACGATTCCGCCACCTTCTCCGTCGGTGGATACGCGCGCATCGGCTATTTCCTGACGGAAGCGGATTTGCGCGCCGGTTATGAGATTGTCGACCGAATCAAACAGACTGCCGCGCCGACTATGAGCGAAGATTTCGGCTTCCCCATAGTGGCTGAACGCGATGCCGTCACGAATGCCACACAATTGCGCATCCTTCATCTGGTGGGCTTATTCGAGGGGGATACTCTCATTGGGATGATCGAAGGGCAAGATTTCGGCCTGGTGATCCTGCGCGCGCTATTCTACCCGCCGCCGGTTCTCGAAGCCTTAGGCCGATTTTACGAGCATCAAGAGTCGGTTCACATGAACGGCTTCGACTATTTGATTCTCTACCCCAAGGACTTAGACAGCAACTGAGGAGCAACTTGTGACTACCGCATACCTAACGCATCCTCGCTTCATCGAGCACGACTTCCCCCAGCACGCGGAACACGCGGGACGTATCCAAGCGGTCTGGGAGCAGTTGGATGCGCAGAACCTGGCTGATCAACTGCTGCGCATTGAGCCATCGCCTGCTTCGAGCGACCAGATTCTCGCCGCGCACAGCCCGGCTCACCTCGAGCGGCTGAGGAATATCTCGCATCAGGATCGCATGGTCCGCATCGACGCCGATACCTATGCCTTGCCCATCTCGCTCGAAATCGCCCGCTTGGCTGCCGGCGCCGCAACCAGCGCCGTGGACCTTATCGCTGATGGCAGCGCTGACAATGCCCTGGCAATCGTAAGGCCACCCGGACATCACGCCACAAAAGACTGGCAGATGGGCTTCTGTCTGCTCAACAACATCGCCATCGCCGCTCGCCACGCCCAAGCGCAGCACAAATACGAGAAGGTGCTGATTATCGACTACGATGTGCATCATGGCAACGGGACACAAGACATCTTCTACGCCGATCCGTCAGTCATGTTCATCTCTATCCATCAAAGCCCGCACTATCCGGGCAGCGGCGCATTCAATGAGACCGGTGCAGGCGCCGGCAGGGGCTACACGATCAACGTTCCGATTCCCGGCGGACATGGCGATGCGGCATACGGACGCATCTTCGCCGATGTACTATGGCCGGCGGCCAGGCGGTTCGCGCCTGATCTGATGCTCATCTCGGCTGGTTTCGACGCGCATTGGGTTGACCCGCTGGCCGGCATGCAGTTGAGCCTCGCCGGCTACGATCAACTGGCCCGGGAATGCCTGCGCATGGCGGCGGAGCTCTGCGGCGGAAGAATTGTCTTTGTCATGGAAGGCGGCTACGATCTCAAGGCTTTGTCACAGGGCTGGTGCAATATCGCGCGCGCCCTGCTCGGCATTGAGTCTATCAGCGACCCTTACGGTCCTGCGCCGCAATTGGCGGAACACCTGGATGTCGATTCCGCGATAGATCGCGCCCGCCGCATCCACAAGATCTAGGTCAGCATCAGGTCGCCTTCGAGCCCGTGCGATTCCATCAGCGCGCCGCGCAGGTCGAATATCTGGTCGCGGAGCGCGGCCGCCTTTTCAAATTCGAGCGCCTGCGCCGCTTTCTTCATCTCAGCTTCCAGTTCGTCGATCATATACTGCAGTTCGTCAGGCGGCAAGGTCTGCAAGCCCAAATCGACCGAGACCTTCTCGTCGTCATCCTCGCCTTCAATCGCCCGCAGCCGGTCGGTAATGTCCTGGATATCTTTGACGATCTGCTGCGGTTCGATGCCGTTGTCTCGATTGTAGGCTTCTTGCTTGGCGCGGCGTCGATTCGTTTCGCCAATCGCGCCTTGCATTGCCGGCGTTCTCTTATCCGCGTACATGATGACCTTGCCTTCGACGTGTCGCGCCGCCCGCCCGATCGTTTGGATCAGCGCTGGCTCGGAGCGCAGGAAACCGGCTTTGTCCGCGTCGAGAATCGCCACCAGCGAGACTTCCGGCAGGTCGAGCCCTTCGCGCAGCAAGTTGATGCCCACCACCACATCGTAAACGCCCATTCGCAGGTCGCGCAGAATCTCGACCCGCTCAAGCGTGTCGACCTCGGCGTGCAGGTATTGCCCCTTGATGCCCAGCTCGTTGAGGTAGCCGGCCAACTCTTCCGACATACGCTGCGTCAAGGTCGTGACCAGCACGCGCTGCCCTTCGCGAACGCGCAGGGCGATCTCCTGAAGCAGGTCGTCTATCTGCCCCTCTATCGGGCGGACATCGACCTGCGGATCGACGATGGCGGTCGGTCGGATGATCTGCTCAACCACTTGCTCGGCGTGTTTGGCTTCGTAAGGTCCCGGCGTGGCGCTGGTATAAACCGTCTGCCCCACCCGCTCCCAAAACTCGTTAAACTGCAGCGGTCGGTTATCCAACGCGCTGGGCAAGCGAAAACCATAGTCGACCAGGACCTGCTTGCGCTGGCGGTCCCCGTTGTACATCCCGCGGATCTGCGGCACGGTCATGTGGCTCTCGTCGATGACAAGCAGATGATCCTCCGGCAGATAGTCGATCAGGGTGTAGGGCGCGCTGCCGGGCGGACGGCGGTCGAAATGCCGCGAGTAGTTTTCGATGCCGGTGGTGAAGCCGACTTCGCGCAGCATCTCGATGTCGTAGCGCGTTCGCTGCTCGATACGCTGCGCCTCGATCAACTTGTCCTCGCGCTTAAAATACGCGATCTGCTCTTCCAATTCCGCCTCGATATCGGTCAGGGCCTCGCGAATATGCTCTTCATCGGTGATGTATTCGCGCGCCGGAAAGATGGTCACGAGATTGTGAATATGCACAACCTCGCCGGTCAGCGGATGGAATTCGACGATCTTCTCGATTTCGTCGCCCCATAGGTAAATGCGGAAAGCCGTCTCCGAATAGCCCGGCACGATCTCCAGTGTATCGCCGCGCGCGCGGAAGGTGCCGCGGCGCAGTTCAAGGTCATTGCGGGTGTACTGAATCCGCACTAAATCCCGCAGTACGCGCTCCCGCCGCACCTCTTCGCCAACCTCCAGCTCGACCGACATCTTCTGCCAATTAACCGGATCGCCGATGCCATAGATGCAGGAAACCGAGGCGACTATCAGCACGTCCCGGCGCGAGAACAGCGAAGCGGTGGCCGACAGCCGCAAGCGCTCAATCTGTTCGTTGATATCGGTCGACTTTTCAATGTACAGATCATGCCGCGGCACATAGGCTTCCGGCTGGTAGTAATCGTAATAGCTGACGAAATACTCGATGGCGTTGTCAGGGAAAAGGCGTTTGAACTCGGCGTATAATTGGGCGGCCAGCGTCTTGTTATGCGCCATGACAAGCGTCGGGCGCTGGGTGGCCTGCACGATGTTGGCGATGGTGAAGGTCTTGCCGGTGCCGGTCGCGCCCAGCAAGGTCTGATGCCGATGGTCCTGCTTCAAGCCGGCCAGCAAACCTTCTATAGCCGTCGGTTGATCGCCCGTCGGGGCAAAGGGTGACTCCAACTCAAATTCAGGCATAGCGCCGCCTCAAGTATAACGAACAGGTGTTCGTAAGTGGGTTGATTATAGCCATCCGTCGCCTCATTCCGCAAGGTGAGATTATCCAATGAAGACCAGTGGCCACGGGAAAAATATTTTTTTGGCCATCTGGCCATCTGACCGCGGGCGTCCGATTTTTATGATAGACGATTCTCATAAGAGAGGAAAAGCTTTTTTCTATCATGAGACCCGTTTTGTGATAGAGCGGCTCGGCGCGCTTTTCCGTAAACGGGATTCCGGAAAGGACGAATTCCTCCGGAAAAGGTTGACTGGCGTATGTGATTGTTAAGGCGCACTGAGATGATGGTAACATGGATTGAGGTGGAAGGGAAGAACAAATGTTCATGTTAGGGAAACTGACGGCGAGCATGAGGACATTTCAGCGGTACTCCCACTCGCAAGCCGGATCGCTATTGACAGGCGCCGGCCAACCTGTTATTATCATAATTCGCAGCGTAAATCGTTGCTTAACAATGCGGGGTGGAGCAGTGGTAGCTCGTTGGGCTCATAACCCAAAGGTCGTTGGTTCGAATCCAGCCCCCGCTATCGAGCTGATGTAGCTCAGCTGGCGCGCGACTCATAATCGCGAGGTCGGAAGTTCAAATCTTCCCATCAGCACTGAATGGGGACCCGCGAGGGTCTTTTTTGATGACTCCTTCAAGCTTCATGACTCAAGTCGCTGCAGATCGTCAATCGTCTCCCGCCGCCGGCTGATCCACCAGCGGTCGCCATCCACAACCACCTCCGCCGGACGCAACCGCGCATTGTAATTGCTCGCCATTGCCATGCCATAAGCGCCGGCGGTCAGCAGCGCCACCTTGTCGCCCTCACGCAGCAAGGGCAGCCGCCGGTCGCGCGCCAGCACATCGGCGGACTCGCAGGCTGGTCCGACCACCTGCGCGATGACCATTTCGCCATTCGCCTTGCGCAGCGGCGCGATTTCGTGATGCGCGCCATAGAGCGCCGGCCGAATCATCTCCGCCATGCTGGCATCGACGATGTAAAAGACTTGCCCGGCCTGCCGCTTTACATACAGTATCTCGGCGACCAGGAGGCCCGCGTCCGCCACAATTGATCGTCCCGGTTCGAGCAATATCTCATATCCGCTCAAGCGAGAAGCCAAAGCTGCTGCGAAGTCATCAAGCGAAGGGATCGCCTCGTCAAAGCGATAGGCGACAGGCAAGCCGCCGCCGAGATTAATCGTTCGAATCTGCGGCCAGGGGCGAATCAATTCAAGCAGCTTGTCCACCGCGCTCAAGGTGGCCGCGCTATCGCCGAGCTGGCTGCCGATATGCATGTGGATGCCGGCGATATCGAGCCGCGGATACGCCTCTTGATGCGCCAGTATGTCTCGGATGACATCCGCGGTCAAGCCGAATTTCGCCGCGCCATGACCGGTCGCCATATAGGGATGTGTCTTTGCCGTCACCTGCGGATTCAGCCGGGGCGCGACGCGAACGGAGTCTGCGCCCGCTTCGGCCGCCGCATCATTTATGTACCGCAGCTCGAGACCATTCTCGGCATTAAACCAGCCGATGCCCTTCGAGATGGCGTAGGCGATCTCGGCCCGCGTCTTGCCGACCCCAGCGAAGACGATATCTTCTCCGCGCGCTCCCGCTTCCAGCGCCAGATGAATCTCACCAGCGCTGACGCAATCGAAACCCGCGCCTGCGTCTTTCAGAACGCGCAGGATTGCCAGGCCGCCATTCGACTTGACGCTGAAATGTACGCGCGCGCTTAGATGGGCGAACGCTGACCGCAAGCGCCGGTAGTTATCCAGAACACGCGTCAGACTGTAGGTATAGACCGGCGTGCCCGCTGCTGCTGCGACCTCGCTGATGTCCAGCTCGTCTACGAACAGCGAGTCACCAACATATCGAATTGAGGAATTGAAGACCATGTTCCGCACTCAAACGAAAAGGAGACACCGCGGCGGTGTCTCCGATAGACGGGAGCGACGGGATTTGAACCCGCGATCTCCGGCTTGACAGGCCGGCATGTTAACCGCTACACCACGCCCCCAGACAACTCAGATAGCCTAGCATTGGCCGCCCGTGATGTCAAGGCTATGAGTTGCGAACTTGTCCGTCACAGCCTTGGCCTAGTCTGCCAAACTGCTTACCTGCTGCTATCATAACACGGATAAGTCATCTACAATATCGGCTCGATGTGCCCGCCGCAAGAAACGATCGTGCCGTGACCACCCTCAAGGTATTCAGATTCTGGCTGCCGCTGGCGCTTGCCTGGCTCTTGATGTCGACCGAGAGCGCCTGGATCCAAGGCGTGATCAGCCGCAAGCCGGATGCCGAGACGCAGTTGGCCGCCTTCGGCCTGATGTTCTCCTTGTCGGTTCTCATCGAAACGCCGATCATCATGCTGCTGGCCACCAGCAACGCCCTCTCGCGGGATCGACAATCGTTTCGCCTGCTCTGGCGCTTCATGATGTCTATCAACATCTTGATCAGCGCCATCGCCGTGCTGATAGCATTCACCCCGCTGCTTGATCTCTACCTCGGAACTCTGCTAAACGTTCCGCCGCATATCGTTGACGCGACGCGCCCGGGCATGAAGATCATGGTCCTTTGGGGCGCATTCATCGGTTACCGCCGTTTTCATCAAGGTGTGATCATTCGTTTCGGCAAAACACGCTACGTTGGCTTCGGAACGCTGATCAGAGTTCTTGTCTCCGGCAGCGTCGCCATGGGATTAGGCGCCATTACCAATCTCGCCGGGATTCAGGTCGGGGCCTTCGCCCTGATTCTGTCCACTTCCGCCGAAGCAGTCTACACGTATTGCGTATCGCGCCCGGATGTTAAGCGCTTGCTGGAGACGCCGCGCCCGCCAAGCAAACCCCCTTTGTCATACAGCCAGGCCACACGCTTTCATCTGCCGCTGGCGGCTACAAGTCTGATCACCTTGTTGGTTCATCCGGTTATCGAGCGCGGCTTGGCCGGCATGTCAGAGCCGACGCAGAGCTTGGCCGCCTGGCCGATCATTCTCTCGATCGTATGGTTCATGCGCGCCGGCGGCATGGCCTATCAGGAAGTCGTGATTTCATTGAATGACAATGAGCGGAACCATCGTCTGCTGCGCAACTTCACGCTTCGGCTCGGCTTTGGACTCAGCCTGATCATGCTGCTCTTCGCCGGCACGCCGCTGGTCCAGATCTACCTGTCCGTCATCCTCGGGGTCGCAACTGACCTGCAAGCCTTGGTCATTGCCGGCGCGCAAGCCGCCTTCCTGCTGCCGCTGCTCACCACGCTGCACAGCTACCTTCGCGCCCTGCTCATGCTCAGCAACCGAACCGCCGCGATCTACCAGGCGATCACCTTGGGATTCGCTGTGACAGCTATAGTCGTGTGGGGCGGCATCGCGCTTGGCTTGCACGGTATACTTGCCGCCTCGCTCGGCTTGACGCTTGGGCAGATCTTCGAACTGGCTTACCTGGTGCTGGCCTATAAGCGCGGCAAGGCGGCGCTGCGTCTCCATTGGCAATCCGCCATCGCGACAACCTAGCCGACGCATTCGCGGAAGGAGAATGTGACATGGAATTCGCCCATAAAATCCTGCCCTTGAGACAGCAAGCGGATGTCATCGACAGCTGGCTGAAGACGCGGCTGGACACGATCATCCCGGAGTTAATGGCGCGTGAAGACATAGACATGTGGATCGTCGCCTGTCGGGAATACAACGAGGATCCTGTCATCATGTCCCTGCTGCCCGCCACCTCAATGTCCGCGCGGCGGCGTACGATCCTGGTTTTTGCGCGGGACGCCGACGGCAGCGTCGATCGACTCACGCTCTCCCGATACGATTACGAAGGGTTTTACCAAGCCGCCTGGAATCCTGACGAAGACGAAGACCAGCACGCCGGCCTCGCCCGCCTCATTCAAGAGCGCGATCCCAAGCGGATCGGCATCAACTCTTCAGAGACCTTTGCCTTCGGCGATGGCATGTCGCATACCGAATTCCAGCTCATCAGCAATGCGCTGGGCGAACCATACACATCGCGGCTCATTAGCGCGGAAGGACTATGCGTCGGCTGGCTGGAACGGCGGCTGCCGGAAGAGATCACGGCCTACGCGCGCCTCGTTGAGATCGGCCATCAGATTATCGCCCGCGCCTTTTCCACTGAAGTTATCCATCCGAGCATTACGACAACGGACGACGTCGTCTGGTGGATGCGGCAGACGATGCAAGACGCCGGCTTAAGCGCCTGGTTCCAACCAACCATTGATGTGCAGGCGCCGGGGAAAACCTTTCAGTTTACCGAAAACCCATGCCTGACGATTCAACCGGGCGACCTGCTGCACTGCGACATGGGTTTCCATTACCTGGGTTTGGCCACCGATCAACAACAACATGCTTATGTTCTGCGCCCCAGTGAATATGACGCGCCGGCCGGGTTGCGCGCCGCCCTTCGCGACGGCAACCGACTGCAGGATACCCACCTCGGCCAGATGCAGGTCGGCCGGAATGGAAACGATGTTCTGACGAGCGTCCTGGAATTGGCGGCGGCCGAAGACATCCGCGCGCAGGTCTATACGCATCCTTTGGGCTATCACGGTCACGCAGCCGGTCCCATCATCGGCTTGTGGGACCGTCAAGACTTTGTTCCCGGCCCCGGCGAGTACCCCCTTTATGACGACACGGTCTATTCAATTGAGTTGAACGTGCTCAAAAGCGTACCCGAGTGGGACGGGCAAGATGTCCGGATCATGCTCGAAGAGGATGCCGTACTGACAAATGGCGAAATGCGCTGGCTGGATGGCCGACAGGAATCGCTCTATCTGATCGGCTGAGCGAACTCTAATCTTCCCTTTACAAGATTTTTGCATCAGGCGCAAATATCGCTAACAGCTTGCTCCTAATATCTCAGTGACAAAGTATTCCACGTCATTACAGCTAAAGGAGTAAGCAATGAAATCAGTCCTACACAGAATCCTATTGCCCGCGGCGGTCAGCATCTTTATCTTCGCCGTTGGTTTTGGCGCCTTGCCTCTGCCCGGGATACAGGCCATCGGCATCGTCAGCCATCCTAATGACATCTTCGCCGAGATCTATCAGGCTGCCGGCCCCTCCGTTGTGGCAATCAGCGTCGCGGCGGAAGAGGGCGCGGGCGGCGGCTCGGGCTTCGTCATCGACCGCGATGGGCATATCGTGACCAACGCCCACGTTGTCGACGAGGCCGATGAGATCGTGGTTGAATTCCTCGAAGGCGCTATCGTGCGCGCGGAACTCGTAGGCAGCGATCCCGCATCGGATCTGGCGGTACTCAGAGTAGAGGTGCCGGCCGACCAACTCAAACCGATCGCCTTTGCCGATTCTGACCAACTGACAGTTGGTCAGGCCGTCCTGGCCATAGGCAGCCCCTTCAGCCAGGGCTGGACGCTGACCTCCGGCATCATCAGCGCGATTGACCGCACGATTCAGGGTTTGACCGAATTCTCCATCGGCGGCGTCATTCAGACCGATGCTTCGATCAACCCGGGCAACAGCGGCGGTCCGCTGATCAACCTCGACGGCGAAGTCATCGGCGTCAACTCGCAGATTATAAGCGCCGCCCGCAGCAGCGCCGGCGTCGGCTTCGCGATTCCATCAAACCTGACGCAGCGCGTCGCCGAGTCTCTGATCGATTCAGGCGAAATGCGCTACAGCTACCTGGGCATCTCCGGCTTCGATGTCAACATCAACGCCATCGAATCGCTTGAGTTGCCCAATGACTTTCGCGGCGTCGTCGTCAGGGAGGTGGTCGATGATGGGCCTGCTTCCGATGCCGGCTTGAGAGAGATCACCCGTATGCTGAACCTGGACGACGAGTTGGTTGGCATGCGCGCCGACATCATTACCGCAGTCGATGGGCATCCGATCAAAGGTATGAACGATCTCATAACATACCTGGCGCGCCATACGCGGCCCGCGCAGGAAGTTAGGCTCGCCGTCCTTCGTGACGGGGTGCGCGAATTGGAAATCCCGATAGAATTGGGGGGGCGCTAACTGCCGAACCCTCGCCTAAGCCCTCGCTCAATGAGTGAGGGCTTCTTTATTTTTTCTGCTGACGGAGGGCATCGCCCTTGGCGGAGAGTGGTGAATTTGCAGTGTTTCCCGCCACACAGCCCCCCACCCCAAACCCCTCTCGCCATCTCTATGGCGAGCATCCCATAAAGAGGGAGGGGCTTAAATGCTCGAATTTACTGGAAATACTCCCCTTCCCTCATCTTGGGGATGCTCCTCATAGAGATGAGGAGAGGGGCCGGGGGATGGGGGTTACATTTCTACACCCTCAAGAATAGCCACTCCCCTAACGCAGTGATTTTGAATGTGCCTGCTTAGACCTTATACTGTAGGAAGGTCGCAAGAGTTAAGGTTGGTCCAATGCCAAACATTGACTATCGACGAGAACGGCTTCAACTGGGGGACGGCGCCTGGTCAACGCTGCACCGCGTCGATATTCGGGCCGACCAACTCAAATTCGAAGATTTGCACCCGATGAGCAGTTATGTCCGGCAGCAGGATATCGCCCGAATGCATTACGCCAGGGCGCTGGCTCGCGGCGAGACCAGCCCGCAAATTCTCACCTGGACGGCCATGCAGACTGATCGCCGCGCAAGTCAAATCTTCCCGGAGCTGAGCTTGGCTGCGGAAGACGGCGAGCGGATCATCGGCGCGAATTCATTCATCACTTATGTTTTGCGTGAGATGTTGGCTGGGGGTTGGCTGCAGTTGCACGAATACGTCAGCGACACCTACGAATGGAAAGTTGATATTCCCTCCAATGCGCCGGAATGGCGCGCCCGCGCCGAAGCTGTCTTGCGCTGGCTGGAAGAGGCGATTCAGCTCGACCTATATCCCAATATCGAGCGCGGCAGTTATGAGCCGCGAGTTTTCCAGCGCTTTGATGTCAAGCGCAATTTTCTGCGTATCGGCCGCTGCGATTTCATCCGCCACTTCGTCCAGAATCACGAGCGGCAAGCACTTTTCAATACTTCGCATTTCTTGCATGAACATGACGACCTCATCAGTCATCATTCCGGCTACGGCGACGCCATCGGCTTAATGGTGGCGGCCAGTACCATCCTGCGCCCTCCTATTTATCGCCGCGGCGCCTTGCTCTACGATGGCGAAAGCTGGCGCATCAAGCCCCTTGGCCTCAGCGATATCACCCTGACGCTGCCAGGCGACATCGCGCTCAGCGCAGACGCCAGCGCCCGCTACCGCTTTCAGGCTAATCCGGGGGAACCCGTTCCCATCGCCCTTTACACCCGCGCCGGCGGGTTGCGCCGATCAGGCAGCCCATTGCAGCGAACGCCATCAGCGCCGGACCGGATGGAATTCGTGCTGGTCAATCGGCAGATCCTCAGCTGGAAGCGCGGCGGCGACCTCCAAATCCCACAGAATGGCTTTGTGTTATCGCTGGCGGATGGCGCCTTGCCGGCAGGCATCCCCCAAAAAATCATCGAAGACGCTTGGGTGGAATACAGCTTCGCAGAGTCGGCGGGACGTATCGTCTCAGGCATCCAGGCGGGACCCATACTGCTCAAAGACGGCGACGTCTGTATCGACCAGGCGGCTGCGTCTGAAGAGTTCTGCGCCAGCGATGGATACAGCGTCGGCATTTCGCCCGTGCGCATGGATCATGCAGGTTATAGCGCGCGCAAGGCAAGGACCGCGCTTGGCATCAAATCTGACGGCGATTTGCTGCTGCTGATTGTGGACGGTTGCGAGAGTGCCTCCCGCACCGAATCGGACAGCGCCGGGGCCAATTTGCCTGAACTGACAGAACTGCTGCAGAAGGCCGGCGCGATTGACGCCTTAAACCTTAGCGGCGAAGGTTCCTGCCATCTCTTCGTTTACGGCGGCCTGGCGAATACGCCATCCGACCGACGCGGACATCCGGGCGTCGTCTTCGAGCGTATGCTGCCCTCAATCGGCATCGTCGGCTGAATCCGCCAAAGCCCGCAATTCCAGCCAGACGCGCTCGTCCAACTCAAGCTCGCCCGCAGCTAGATTGCTTGCATGAATGCGATCGCCGCGTTCGCCGGGGGCAAGGATCTCCTCCACGCCAGGCAAAGGCGCCAGCTTCTTGACCCGAGCGATGAGATCGCTGACACCGGCCCGAAAACTCCCTAGATCATCCGCCAGCAGTTCCGGGTCAATCGCAAATACGAGATTGCCCCAGTCCAGCTTTTTGCCGTCCTCTTTACGTATCGCGCCGACAAGAGGCCGCGTCAACACCTCGACGATCAGCGCCAGCGCGGCGCCTTTGTACCCGCCGAAGGCTTTAATCGCGCCCGCCAGGGCCGCCGCTGGATCGGTCGTCAGCCGGCCCTCGCTGTCATAGGCGACGCCTGCTGGAATCGTCACGCCTTCCGCCTGCGCCAACAGGATGCCGTACCAGGCGATAGCGGCGGTCGCCATATCCAGAACTATCGGCGCTTCCGCGGTCGGAATGCCGATCGCCAGCGGATTCGTGCCCAGGAATGGCTCGTAGGACCCGTGCATCGCCATCAACTCGGGCGAGCCGGAAAACACAAAGCCGATCAAACCTTCCTCCGCCATCCAGCGGGCATAGTAGCCGATTGCGCCGGTTGGCGAGTTTGTCCGCTGTGTGCCGACAATGCCGAAGCCATGCGCTTTGGCTTTGGCAATCGCCAGTTCGGTCGCCTTTGAGACAACCACCATACCCTGATTCCAAGCGCCGTCGACAAGCGCGGATAACTTGGTCTCCTTGAGGAGCGAGACCGCGCCGGCATCGGGATTGGCCGGCATCCCCGCGCCCAGCAGCTTGATCACATTCTGGTTGTTGCCGCGCAGTTGAGCATACATGATGATCTCGAGGATGATTTCCGCATCAGCCTCGTTGAATCTCTGCGCTCTAATCGCCGAGCGCGTTACAGACCGCAATTCCTCAATTGCAATGCGCATGTAAATGCTCCAGCGCCTATACGTCGGGGGCGGCTACTTCTTACCGCGCGCCAGACCGTTTGACGTCAGATAGGTATAGCTGTCTCGGACCGCTTGCAACATATCGGTCGCGCAGCGGTCCAATTCGACAATATGCCACTCGGCGCTTTCCGCGCTCGCCTGGACGATGCCGGGCACGTCCATTTCGCCGCCGCCCACCGCGGTCATGTTACCGTCTTTGTCGATCGGGCCGTCTTTGAGATGAAGCAGCGGCGCGCGCGCGCCAGCTTGCTTGACCACATCGACCGCATCCAGGCCGCCTACCGCCACCCAGTAGGTATCGATTTGCAGGAACAGGCTGTCATCGAGCTCATCAAGCATCAATTCGAGCGTCGCGCAGCCGTTCAGTTGCTTATACTCCCACCAGTGATTGTGATAGCCCAGCGACAGGCCGTTCGCCCGCGCAAAATCGCCGGCGCGGTTGAGCTTCTCGCAGGCCCGCTTGATGGAGTCGATGGTATCAAATTCCCCCGGCGGCAGCATGGCTATGCAGACGCGCTCCAGGCCATAGGCTTCCGCGATCGCCAGCACGGCATCTTTGTTGGCGTCATCCGGGAATGGCACATGGCTGCTGCATACTTCCAACTCGAGCTCCCGGAACAATTGGGCCGTGGCCTCCAGCCCGCCGGGCATCCCGCCAAAGGGCTCCACCCCGGGATAGCCAATTTCGGCGACGCTTCGTATCGTAGCTTCAAAGTCCTGCGCCAAGTCCTCACGCAGTGAATACAACTGAACCGCAAGCGGCTTTGCATCAGACATAAGAATTCGTCCTCAGATTACACATAGCTCCTGCCTGTATTTTGACGCGAACGAGTGAGATTGCCAGAGTCAATCATTGAGGCAATCCCGTCTGCCAGAATGCCTCGTCTACCGTAGTAATCATAGGCGCACTGCTGTACACTGAAACTTTGTGTCTCGCCCTAACCCGTCTACAGGCAGCTATCGAAATTGAGAGCGCGCATGGCTGCCAAGGAGTAGCTGTATGGCATCAGCCGCGTCGAAACCGGGCGCGCAAGCACTCGCAAAACCCCAGACATTTTCGGCATTGCGCATCTGGGCGCGCCTGATGCGCTACTTGTGGTGCTACCGTCTCTCGGTACTGATCGCAACCGTCGGCATCATCGGCACAAACATCCTGGCGGTGACCGTGCCCTTCATACTGCGCGATGTCGTTGACATCGGCATCGCCGCAAAGGACAGCGGCTTCATGCTCAACGCAGGCTTGCTCGTTGTGGGATTGGGCATCCTGCGCGGTCTGACGGCATTCTTCGGCCGCTACTTCGGCGAGCGTCTCTCTCATTGCATCGCCTTCGATCTTCGCAACGAAATCTACGACAAGGTGCAGCGACAGTCGTTCACCTATCACGACAGCGCGCAAGTCGGCACGATCATCACGCGGGCCATCAGTGACGTTAATGAGATCCAGCGCTATTTTTCATTCGGACTGATGGACGGCTTGAATACCATCCTCTTGCTCCTCGGCGTCGTCACCATCATGCTCGCCACCAGCCCGCTGCTGGCTGTGGTGGCGTTTTCTCCGCTTGTGCCCCTGGCGCTCTATTCCCGGCTCTTCGTCAAGCGCGTCCATCCGCGCTGGAAGGCGGTCATGGTCCGCATGCAGGCGCTAAGCAATCACATACAGGAAAATGCCCTCGGCGCCGAAGTCGTGCGCGTCTTCGCCCGTGAACAATACGAAATCGACCGCTTCCACGAAGAGAACAACAATCTCTACAAAGAGCAACTGGACTTCATTACCCAGTGGATCACCTACTTGCCGACCAGCGCCTTTCTCGCCGCGCTCTCTACGGCCTTCGTTCTGCTCTTTGGCGGCCTGATGGAACAGCAGGGGCTGGGGAGCATCTCAGTCGGTCTAATCGTCACGTTTAACGCCTACGTTCTGCTGCTGGCGCAACCGCTGCGCTTCGTCGGCTTTGTGATCCTTCTGACGACGCAAGCCGTGGCCAGCGGCGAACGCGTCTTCGAAGTGCTCGATGAACCGGAGTCCCTCGTCAGCCGGAATGGCGCGCTCAAACAAGACATCCGCGGGCATGTGCGCTTTGACAACGTCAGCACAAGTTATACGGCTCTAAGCCCGGCCGTTGTGAAGAACATCAATTTGGAGGCCAAACCCGGCGAAGTGGTCGCCATCATCGGCTTGACCGGCTCGGGCAAAACCACAATCGCCAACCTGATTCCGCGCTTCTACGATGTGACCGAAGGCGGCATGACGATCGACGGTATTGATGTGCGGGACTTCAACCTGGATTACCTGCGCAGCCAGATCGGCATTGTCATGCAGCAGTCGCTGCTTTTTTCCGCCACCATCGAGGAGAATATCGCCTACGGCAAGCCAGCCGCGACGCGCGAGGAAATCGTAAGAGCGGCGAAGTCTGCCAATGCGCACGACTTCATATCCGAGTTTCCCGATGGATACCAGACGGTCGTCGGCGAACGCGGCGTGACCCTGTCGGGCGGGCAGAAGCAACGCGTCGCCATCGCGCGGGCTTTGCTCATCAACCCGCGTATTCTTATTCTGGATGACGCCACCAGCAGCGTCGATACGCAGACCGAACATCTAATTCAGCAAGCGCTGGACCACATCATGGTTGGGCGGACGACCTTCGTTATCGCGCAGCGCATGAGCACCATACTGAATGCCGATCAGATAATCGTGCTGCGCGACGGGAGAATCATCCAGCACGGCACGCACGAAACCCTGCTGGAGGACGGCGGGCTTTATGAAGAGATCTATAAGCTGCAGCTGGAGGAACAGGAACGCGTCCGCCGCGAAGCCATTATCGCCGGCGTCATCAAGATCCCGCTGGAAGAACGACGCTCGACCCAGCAATTCCGCGAATTAATTGAACGCTTAACCGGCAAATATACACCGTAGGCAGCGTGCAGAGTCAGGAGATTATGGCTTCCAAAGACGGGAGCGACCGCAAAAGCTCCACCAAAGCCAAAGTCAAGGATATTCAGCCAAATGTCCTTGAGATCGACGACGACCACCGTCCGGGTTTCGACCGTGAGGTGACCTTCCGGTTGTTGTCCTACATCCGCCCGCACCGGCGCGAATTCACCGTCGCGGTCCTCGCGATGCTGCTCAGCGTGATCGCGAATGTCGCCGGTCCGCCCTTGATCGGCTGGGCGATCGACGAAGGCATTCGCAAGGGTGAGATCTCGATACTCATCGGCGGCGTTCTTTTCTTTGTGTTCATTCAGGTGATCGGCTTCATTGGTTTCCGCATCCAACTGGGCAATATGGCGATCATCGGCCAAACCATCATCAAGACCTTGCGCGATCAGTTGTTTGAGCATATTCAATACCTGTCGATCAGCTTCTTCGCCGAGTACGAGGCGGGACGCCTGATCGCCCGTGTCATCAGCGATGTCAACGTCGTGCGCGAAGCGGTGACATTCGCCGCAGTCGGCAGCATTCGCGAGGTACTGATGCTCTTTGGCATCATCATCTCGATGCTCGTGATTAACGTGCCGCTGACCGCGGTCGCCTTCACCGTGCTTGTTGTCCTGCTGATAATTGCGAACTTCTGGCGCCTGCACGCCCGCGCCGCTTATCTGCGCCTCTCCGACAACAACGCCAAAGTTAACGCCGAGCTTTCCGAAGCCTTCACCGGCGTCCGGGTCACGCAGGCCTTCGCCCGCCAAGACCATAACTACCAGCGATTTGCCGGTGAAATCAATGAGGCGAGCCGTCAAGCTGGTGTGCGGGTCGCGCTGATCGCAGGCTTTTTCTACCCCACCGTAGAAATGATAGGCGGCATTGCCACCGGCACGCTTATCTTTGTTGGCGGTACTTTGGTCCTCGATGATCGAATCTCAGTCGGTGTATTGCTGGCGTTTGTCCTGTATATTCAGCAATTCTTCTATCCCATTCGCCTGCTGGCGCAGCGTTACAACCTGCTCCAGAGCGTAATAGCTTCCGGCTACCGGATATTCAAGTTGATGGACTTCCCGGTCGAAGTCCGCGATGAATTCGTCGCCGACGAGCTGCCCGAAATCACCGGGCGCATTCGCTTTGAAGAAGTCGCTTTCCGTTATTCACCTGGCGGGCCGCTGGTCCTTCAGGACATTAATCTGGATGTGCCGGCCGGCTCTCGCGTCGCTTTTGTCGGGCACACCGGCGCCGGCAAGACCACGATGGTCAAGCTGATCATGCGCTTCCATGATGTGACAGAGGGCAGAGTGACGGTTGACGGCCATGACATTCGGCATATCACGCAGAGCAGCTTGCGGCGGCAGATCAGCGTCGTACCGCAAGATACCCATCTCTTCTCTGGCACGGTCATGGATAACATCCGCTACGGGCGCTTGAACGCCAGCGATGAAGAAGTCGTCAATGCGGCGAAAGCGGTCGGCGCGCACGACTTTATCATCGACATGGAAGACGGCTATCTCAGCGACGTCAAGGAAGGCGGCGCTGTCTTGTCCACCGGTCAGCGGCAACTGCTGGCCTTCGCCCGCGCTCTGCTGGCCGATCCGCGCGTACTGATCCTCGATGAAGCGACCAGCAATATCGACACGCAGACCGAACGGCTGATCCAGCGAGCCCTGGAGCGCCTGCTGGAAGGGCGCACCAGCTTCATCATCGCCCACCGCCTGAGCACGATCACCTCAGCCGATGTCATCGTCGTCATGGACCATGGCAAGATCATTGAAATGGGAAGCCACCAGGATCTGCTGGAGCTCGAAGGGGTTTACCACCAGCTCTATACCCTGGTCTAGTCGGCGTCCGAAAACCGGTCAGCGCTTGTTGTCCTCACGCGGCTCATAGCGCAGGTCGCTCGCCCGCCGGATCATCCGTTCGCCGTATTTGTCCCGCAAGCGATCCAAGGCCTCCACCAAGTCTTCTTCGTGCTTGTCACTTGCACCATCGCTCCAGAATCCAAGCTGCCGATTCGTCGCACCGAATCCGCTTATGCCAACCCCGATCAGCCGGACCGGCCTGCCCGGCGGCCAGACCTGTTCGAATAGCGCGCGAGCGGAGTTGAATATGTCGCCGTCAAGATCGGTGGGATGATCAAGCGTCAACTGTCGGCTCAGGGTCGAAAAGTCCGTCCAGCGCAGTTTGATCTTGACCGTGTTGCCCGCCAAGCCGGCTTTACGCGCCTGTCGCGCCACGCCATCAGCCAGACGGCGCAATGTCAGCTTGAGTTCCGCTTCGTCGGCTATGTCTCTGGCGAAGGTCACTTCCTTGCTGATCGACTTGGCCTCGTGCTCCGAAAGGACCGGGCGGAAGTCGATGCCCTGCGCCCGCCGCCAGATGTCGCCGCCGAGCTTGCCCAGACGCGCAATCAGCGCCTCTTCCGACCAACCGGCGATATCCCCCACCGTGGTCAAACCCAGGCTGTGCAGCTTCTCGGCGCTTTTAGGCCCCACGCCCCAAAGCCGCCGAATAGGCAGCGGCGCCATGAAGACCGCTTCTTCGCCAGCCGGCACAATCGTGATGGTATTGGGCGGTTTATCCATCGCCCCCCGCGCTTTGCCGACCGTATTCGCCGTTTTGGCCACCAGTTTGTTGGTCGCGCCGCCAAGCGAACAAGGCAGATCCAACTCGTCGTTGATGCGCCTTTGCAGTCGTTGCGCAATGTCAATAATCGGGTCGGGCAGAATCGTCACATCGAGAAAGGCTTCGTCGATCGAAAGCGGCTCAACGTATGGCGCTGTATCACGCAAGATGTCCATGACCGCTTTCGAGCGCCTGGAATAAACACCGCGCGTCTGCCCCACCACAATGAGATGCGGGCACAGCCTGATGGCCTGCGCCATCGGCATCGCCGAACGCACGCCATATTTTCTCGCCGGATATGAAGCGGATGACACCACGCCTCGTTCATCGGGCCGGCCGCCGACGGCGATCGCCTTGCCCCGCAGCGCCGGATTCAACTGCTCTTCTACCGCGCAAAAGAAAGCATCTAAATCAAGATGGAGGATCTTGCGTGTCTTGGCCATCTTATGTCACACAGTTCAGCCTAAATCATCAATAGTAACTTCAAACTAATAGAATATATTTTCTATGATATCACATGTGCCATGCTAATTCAAGCATGTCTGGTCCGCCATCGGCGCCCTGGCGCAGTCATGCCGGCAACCTACGATTTCGAATCAAAGCGGCTATAATACCGCAAGTAATTCGCCTACTTATCCCAAGGACAATGGATGCCCCTGACTATCCACCCCGACGCCATCCAGGCCTTGGTCACCGGCGAGGTCGGCGCGCCATCTTCAATCCTGGGTCGGCATCAAACCGGCGATGATGTGTCGATTCGCGCCTTTCGCCCCTGGGCGAAACAAGTACAGGTCACAAATGACGACACCGGCTGTCGCGCGCCGATGGAGCAGGTCGATGAAGCCGGTCTCTTCGTCGCTGATCTCGCTGCCGGCTGGGCGAAGGCGCAATATCACTTCGAGTCCGTCACCTGGGAAGACGAGATCGAATCGTTCGGCGAAGCGTATGGCCATCCGCCCCTGCTGTCCGATTACGACATCTATCTCTTCGGGCAAGGCGAAAACCGCGAAATCTACAACAAGCTCGGCGCGCATCCCCGCGAAATCAATGGTGTGAGCGGCGTCAACTTCGCTGTCTGGGCGCCAAACTGCTACAAAGTCGCGGTCATCGGCGACTTCAATCGCTGGGATCCGCGCACCCACGCCATGGAGAATATCAATGATTCCGGCATCTGGGAGATCTTCGTGCCCGGCCTGGAAGCGGGCGCGCGCTACAAGTTTGAAGTGCGCTCGCATAACCAGGGCTACCGTGCAGCCAAGTCCGATCCATACGGTTTCTACTCCGAGATCCGTCCGGACACCGCTTCCATCGTCTACAACCTCGACCAATATCAATGGGGCGACGCCGAATGGCTGGCGGCGCGCGCCGAGAGCAATCCGCTGAAGCAGCCGATGAATATCTACGAACTCCACCTGGGTTCCTGGAGGCGCAAAGACCGCGGCGCTTACCTGACCTATTGCGATCTGGCCGATGAACTCCTGCCTTATCTGGTCGACATGGGATATACCCACCTGGAGTTGCTTCCAATCGCCGAACACCCGCTGGACGCCTCCTGGGGTTATCAAGTCACCGGTTACTACGCGCCGACCAGCCGCTTCGGCGAGCCAGAGGATTTCATGCGCTTCGTCGACCGCTGCCATCAAAACGGCATCGCCGTCATTCTGGATTGGGTGCCGGCTCATTTCCCCAAGGACGGCTACGGGCTCAACTACTTCGATGGCACGCACCTCTACAGCCATGAAGATCCGCGCCAAAGCGAACACCCCGATTGGGGCACGATGATCTTCAACTACGCCCGCAACGAAGTCCGCAACTTCCTCATCGCCAACGCCCTCTTCTGGCTGGAGAAATTCCACATTGACGGCCTGCGCGTTGACGCGGTGTCGTCGATGATCTACCTCAATTTCTCCCGGGAGGACGGCACGTGGATCGCCAACGAATACGGCAGCCATGAGAACCTGGGCGCTCTCGCCTTCCTGCGGGAATTCAACGAAGTTGTTCATGCCGAAGCGCCCGGCGCCATCACCATCGCCGAAGAATCGACCGCCTGGGCTATGGTCTCGCGACCGACTTACGTTGGCGGACTGGGCTTCACCTTCAAGTGGAACATGGGCTGGATGCACGACACGCTGAAATACATGAAGCAGGACCCAATCTATCGCCGCTATCACCATCATCAGATCACATTCGCCAGCCTTTACGCCTTCAGCGAAAACTTCGTCCTGCCTCTTTCACATGACGAAGTCGTGCACATGAAAGGCTCGCTGATCGGCAAGCTGCCCGGCGATTATTGGCGGAAGTTCGCCGGTCTGCGGCTGCTATTCGGCTATCAGTACACGCAGTTGGGCAAGAAACTAAATTTCATGGGCAACGAATTCGGGCAGTTCGCCGAGTGGAGCGAAGGGCGCAGCCTCGACTGGCATCTGCTGGACTACGACAAGCACGCTCAGATTCAAACCTGGGTGCGGGACCTGAATCACTTCTATCGCGATCAGCCCGCGCTCTGGCAGGGCGACTTCGACCCCGAAGGCTTCCGCTGGATCGAGGCGAATGACGCCGACAACAGCGTCTACAGTTACATTCGCTACGCCGATGACCGCGACGATTTTCTTGTCATCGTACTCAATTGCACGCCGATCGTCCGCGAGAACTATCGCATCGGCGTTCCGCGCGCCGGCTTCTATCAGGAGGCTTTGAACAGCGATGCCGCGCTTTACGGCGGGGGCAATGTCGGCAACCTTGGCGGCGTCCACAGCGAAGACAGCGCCAGCCACGGTCTGCCTTGCAGCGTCAGCCTGCGCTTGCCGCCCCTGGCCATTCTAATCTTGAAGCCGGCCGATTAAACCGTCGTGAAGTCCCGGCGCACCGGCGGGCGCACCATCAGCGACATGACCAGCACTACCGCGCTCAATCCAGCGCCCAGCCAAAGCACCGGAGCATAGCCGCCGGCGTGATCGTAGCTGAACCCAAAGAGCGCCGGACCAATCGCGCTGCCGATGACGAGCGCCGCGAAGACGAAACCGCGAATCTCGCCTTGAAACTCGCGTCCGAACAGATTGGGCCAGACCGCCCCGTCGAAGACATAGCCGATACCAATGACCACGCCGAACGACAGCGCATACATGACGAGCAGCCAACTCTCCCGCATGGTCATTGCGAAAACAGACGCCCCGATTAGCGCCACCAGTTTCAGAACGACGACAACTGTCGGATTGAAGCGATCGATCAAGAAACCGCCAAAAAGCGCCGAACCGCCCGCGACGACCGACAGCAGCGCGTAAGTCTCGGTAACCACCTGCATACCGTGCCCCAAGCCGGCGAATATCGACACCTGGTGCAAGACCAGACCGGTCAGCCAGGCCGACGCCAGCATCCGCGCGAACAGCAATATCCACAGCATTGGCGTCCGCAATGCCTCTGCCAACGTCCAATTGTCTTCAGGTTCGCGATTTGCTCTGGCTTCACCCTTGTCGCCGCCCCTCTCGGCGTCCGGCTCCAAGCCAAACTGCTCCGGCTTGTCCCTCATGAACAGGGCAATGACCGGCACGACCAGCACCGCCAGCGCGATGGCCAAGAATACGAATACCTGCCTCCAATCATAAACATCCAGCAGAAGTCGCAGCAAATTGACGTATATGCCCTGGAAGAGAGCGTAGGTCAGCGCCGCTAACGCCATCATTCGTCCCCGGCGCTGGCGGAACCAATTGGCGACGGCCGTGGACCCGACCAGCGTCAAGCCGCCTTGACCCAAGCCGCGCAAGCCAACGAAGGCGAAGAATAACATTACCGGGCCATTAATCAGCGCGCAGAGCACCAGCACTATCGCGAACAGCGTAGCGATCACCGTACCGACCCGGCGATTGCCCCAGCGGTCAATTTGCCGTCCGATCCAGGTCAAACCCAGCGAAGCGACGAAGGTGCCGGCGCCGTACAAGCCGCTGACCGTCGTGCGATCCAGCCCGAAATCTTCTATGAAATAATCCATAAACAGCGAGACGGAAAAACTCTGGCCCGGCGCGCTGCTGTTCGCCGCGATCAAGGCGACCAGCCAGACAATCCAGCCATAATAGACCGGACTGGCAGCGACCAGACGGCTGCGCACTAAACTCTCGGCTGTGGTAGGCGGCATAGCCTGTTGGCTCCGTTGATGATTCTCCCTCGCATTATAAAATCCTATCTGAGAATTGACAGCCGACGCATCTCGTTCATGTTAAAATCAACGCTTAGAGTTTCGCCGCTGGCTCGGTGGCGACTCAGCACTCGTAGTCAACCGCGCGGAGTAGCATAACACCTCCATAAATCACACAGGTTTTGAAAGCTGGCCACCCATGACCATCCCCTCCGACCTCGACATCGCACAGAGCGCAAACCTCGTCCACATCAATCAAATCGCCGAAATGATGGGCCTTGACCCAGACAAAGACCTGGAGCACTACGGCAGATACGTTGCCAAAGTCAATCTGGAAGTTTTGGATCGGCTGAAATCCAGACCAGACGCCAAGTATGTAGACGTCACCGCCATCACCCCCACGCCCCTGGGCGAAGGCAAGTCCACCACGACCGTCGGCATCGGTCAGGCGATGAAACATATCGGCAAGAACGCCATCATCACCGTGCGGCAGCCGTCTCAGGGTCCCACTTTTGGCATCAAAGGCGGCGCTGCCGGCGGCGGTTACAGCCAGATCGTCCCGATGGAAAACTTCAACTTGCATCTGACCGGCGATATCCACGCCATCAGCGCCGCGCACAACCTGATCGCCGCCATGCTCGACGCCCATATCTATCACGGCAACGCGCTGGATATCGATATCCACAATATCCCCTGGCGCCGCGTCGTCGACCTCAACGATCGCGCCTTGCGCAATGTCATCATCGGCTTGGGCAAGCGCTTCGATGGCGTGCCGCGCCAAACCGGCTACGACATCACCGTCGCTTCGGAGATCATGGCCATCCTGGCACTGACGACCTCGCTGCAGGATATGCGCGAGCGCATCGGCAAAATGGTCATCGCCTACGATAGAAACAAGAATCCGGTGACAGCCGAGGATATCCGCGCGGCCGGGGCGGCGACAGTACTGATGAAAGAAGCCATCAAGCCCAACTTGATGCAGTCGCTGGAGAATACGCCGGCGCTGGTTCATGCTGGTCCCTTCGCCAATATCGCCCACGGGAACTCGTCCATCATCGCCGATATGATCGCGATGAAATGCGGCGACTACGTCGTGACCGAATCGGGCTTCGGCGCGGATATCGGCGCGGAGAAATTCTTCAACATCAAGTCGCGCATCAGCGGGCTTAAGCCCAATGCCGTCGTCCTGGTGGCGACCATCCGCGCCCTCAAGGCGCACACCGGCAAATACCGCATCATCCCCGGCAGGCCGATTGATCCGGCGCTGAAAGAAGAAAATGTGTCCGATGTTGAAGCCGGCGCGGTAAACATGGTGCGGCATCTGGAGAATCTCAAGAAATTCGGCGTCAATCCGGTAGTGGCGATCAACGTCTTCGCCGACGACACCGCCGCAGAGATACAGGCGGTTAGGGAGATCGCCTTGTCAGCCGGCGCCACCGGCGTCGCCGTGGCCCGTCATTGGGCGGAGGGTGGCGCTGGCGCAGTTGAGCTGGCCGAGATGATCGTATCCGCCTGTGAGATGCCCAACGACTTCCGCCTGCTCTACCCCGATGACATGCCGATCAAAGACAAGATCGAAACGATCGCGACCGAGATCTACCGCGCCGACGGCGTCGACTACGCGCCAATCGCCAGCCGGAAAATCCGCCAATACGAGGAGCAGGGGCTTGGCGCCTTGCCCATCTGCATGGCGAAAACGCACCTCAGCCTGAGCGACGATCCCAAGCTCAAAGGCGCGCCCGATGGCTTCCGCATCACGATCACCGATATCCGCGCCTCGGCCGGCGCCGGTTTCATCTATCCGCTTTGCGGCGATGTCCGCACCATGCCCGGCTTGGGCCGGAGTCCCGCAGCGATGAATGTCGATATTGACGAAGATGGTGTAGTTGTCGGCTTGTTCTAAGTCGACTGTATAAAACTTGGCTGTAACACCGCTGCGCCTCGAATATGGGCGTCCTTTACAAACATGCCAACGCCGCTGGCTTATGTGCCGTCAGTGCACGGGCGCTGATGCAGGCTGGTGAGGCAACAAGATTAGGAGAGTACATTGGCAGAAGCGACAAATAATTCTTCCACGATTAGCCACCACGCCTTCACCTATCAGCCCCCCGCCATCAATGGTGAATTCCTCGGCAAACACATCATTTCCGTCGATCAATTCCAAAGACAAGACCTCGACATCCTCTTCGACGCCGCCACATCCATCCGCAAACGCATCCGCAGCCAGGACCGTGGACTGACGGAACTCTGCGCCGGCAAGGTCATGGCGTCGCTATTCTTCGAAGCCAGCACCCGAACCGATATGTCTTTCCAATCCGCCATGCGCCGGCTCGGCGGCGATGTCATCGCCGTCAGCAACGGCGTGCGCTTTTCGTCCATGTACAAGGGCGAAAACCTCTCAGACACGGTCCGCGCCACCGGCTGCTACGCCGATGTGGTCGTCCTGCGCCATCCGGAGATCGCCTCGTCCTATGAAGCCGCGTATTACCTCGACTTGCTCAACCAGCGCATCGACAATCCCACGGTCGCCATCAGCGGCGGCGATGGCATCGGCGAACACCCGACCCAGGCCCTGCTCGATATCTTTACCATCTTCGACCAAAAGAAATCGCTCGATCATCTGACCATCACGCTCGTCGGCGATCTTCTGCACGGCCGGACGGTGCATTCCCTGGCGAAGCTGGTCGCCTACTACGATGCTGCCGATGTGCGCCTCTGTCTCGTCGCGCCGGAGAGCCTGCAAATGCCGGCGGACATCACATCTCTGGTCAAGTCGCACGGCATCAAAGTCAGTGAAACGGACCGGCTGATGGATGTGATCGCCGAGACCGATGTCATCTACTGGACGCGCGTCCAGGAAGAGCGCTTCGGCGATGCCGCCATGTACGACAGCATCAAAGACGATTATGTCATGACGCCGCAAGTCCTCGCCCTGGCCAAGCCGGACGCCATACTGATGCACCCGCTGCCGCGCAAGCACGAAATGGGCAGTCGCTCAGATCATGACGTCATGGACCGCGACCCGCGCGCGATCTACTTCGAGCAGATGGAAAACGGCATGTTCGTCCGTATGGCGCTGCTGGTCAAAGTTCTGCGGGGAGTATACGTCTGATGCCTCTCATCAAGATTCACGGCATGATCGATCCCCATACGCATCTGCGTGATCTTGATTGGTCGCATAAAGCGACATTCGCCACCGAAACCAAAGCCGCTATCGCCGGCGGTTTCTGGGCGGTATTTGATATGCCCAACACCGCCCCTTCCACCATCGACCAGAACCGCCTGAGCGACAAACTCAAGCGCATCGACGGCGACGCCCATTGCGATTGGGGCCTCTACTTCGGCGCCTCCCAAGCCGATAACACCGCAGAATACGAGAAGATCGCCCGCCAGGTTTGTGGCTTGAAGATCTACAACAACTCGACCACCGGCGACCTGCTCATCAGTTCCAGCGCCATGCGGGAACGTCACTATCGCGCCTGGACGACCAACCGGCTGATAGCAGTCCACGCCGAAGAGGAGACAGTAAGCAACATATTGGACCTCGTGCGCAAATATCGCCAGCCAACCCACTTCCTCCACATCAGCAGCGAATACGAAATCAACTTGCTGACGCAGGCCAAGCAAGACGGTCTGCCCGTCACCGTCGGCGTCTGCCCCCATCACCTATTTTTGTCCGAAGATGACTTGCCGACATTGGGTACCTATGGCATGATGAAGCCCGAGCTTAAGCGCAAGTCTGATCAGCGTGCGCTTTGGCGTGCCATTCGACTGGGAGTCGTCGACATAATTGAGTCGGATCACGCGCCGCATACCCGCGCCGAGAAAGAATCCGGCGACCCGCCCCACGGCGTGCCCGGCCTGGAGACGACCCTGCCCCTCATGCTGCAAGCGGTTAAAGATGGGCGGCTGCCCCTGCAAAGGGCTTGCGATATGCTCTCGCTTAACGTACAGCGTATCTGGCGCATAACGCCGTTTCCCAAGACCTTCACCCTGGTCGATACTGACGAGACATACCTGGTTGAACGCGAGAATCTCATGACCAAATGCGGCTGGTCGCCCTTTGAAGGCATGCGCGTATCCGGCAAAGTTCACGAAGTCTGGATTCGCGGCACCAAGGTCTACGATGGCGAAAATGTCCTGAGCCCAGCCGGCTTCGGGCGCAACCTCTTCGGGACCGTCGCATGAAGCCCGGACTGCGCCCCCCCCTGCTGCGCTGTATCGCCCAGGTCTGCGGGATTCTTAACAAGCATCTCATCTTCCGCCATCCCGCCCAAAGCGCGCACGACAAAACGATAGACCTGATGCGCTTGCTGGAGCGGATGCCACTCGCGGTGCAGTGCTGCAAGCTCGCTCGCCAGCTTGCTCTTCCCAAAACACCAATCACTGTGGGCGGCGTAGCCCTGTCACAACGGCTCATTGTCGCCGCCGGTCTCGTCAAAGGCGACGGCTTCGCCTGCGAGGAGGAAGCGCTGAAAGCTGTCGCAGCAGATGGCCGCAACATCATCCCCGGCTGGGCTGTCATTCCCGCCCTGCTCGGTCCGGTCGAATTCGGCTCCTTCACCCGCCATCCGCGCCCGGGCAATGCGGGAACGGTAGTCTGGCGTGATACCGGGGCGCAATCGACGCAGAATCGCGTCGGCTTGCGCAATCCGGGGGCGCGCGCAGCAGCCCGTTTCCTCGGCGATCGCCGTCAGCTTCTGCCAGCCGAATTCGGCATCAACATCGCTGTCTCTCCCGGAGTCGATACCATCGACCAGCAGCAACGCGACATAATTGAATCGCTATCATTCTTTCTCGATGCCGGCGTCATCCCACGCTGGTTCACCCTGAACTTGAGCTGCCCCAATACCGAAGACGATCCGCAGGGTTATCAACTGGAATCCGAGACCCGACAGCTATGCGGCGCCTTCATCGCGTGTTTGCGCTCCCGAAAGCTCAATACGCCTCTTTGGGTCAAAATCAGCCCGGGACTTGCAAGCCAACAGTATCGCAAGCTAATGCGTATCTTCCACGAGCTTGGCGTTCGAGCGGTCATTGCGACCAATACCATGGCGAAGCCCAGCCCCGATGATGACAGCGTGCAAGCGGGGGTCGGCGGCGGTGAACTCTTTCCTGATGCGCTGGACGCAGTCCGAACATTGCTCGCGGAGAAAAGTCGAATGAATTACGCCGTTGACGTGATCGCTTGCGGCGGCATCCTTGACGGCGCCAGCTTCCGCGAATATAGAAAGCTCGGCGTCAAAGCCGGGCAATATTGGTCCGCCTTGGTATATCGCGGTCCCTTCGCCGCCGCAATCATTGAAAAGGAAATGGCGCAACATGACCATGAATATGAAACAGTCCGTCGCGAAAGCCTTGCTTGATATCGGCGCGGTCGGCTTCTCGCCCAAAGCGCCGATCATCTTCAAATCCGGCATTCGCTCCCCGGTTTACGTCGACAATCGCATTTTGATCTACCATCCAAAACCCTGGCATCTCGTCATCGAAAGCTTCAAGACCTTGATCGAAACCCAGGAACTCAAGCGCGATGTCATCGCCGGCGTCGCCGTCGGCGGCGTGCCGCATAGCGCCGCCCTCGCCTACGTGACCGGGGTGCCTTCAGTATTCATTCGTAAGGAAAGCAAAGGCCATGGAAAAGCGCAGCGGATAGAAGGTGGAGAGGTCCAAAGCCGCCACGCCCTCCTCGTCGAAGACTTGGTCACGACCGGCGGTAGCAGCCTGTCCGCCGTCGACGCGCTCATCGCCGCCGGCGCCAAAGTCACCGATGTGCTGGCGATCATCGGCTACGGCTTTGACGAGGCTTCCGCCGCCTTCGACCGTGCCGGCTTGCGTCTGCATACCTTGACCGACTTCGCCACGATACTCGACCAGGCGCGGCAGACGGGCAGGCTTGACGACGGGCAGATCGCGATAATCAAGCGCTGGTTTGACAATCCTTACAGTTGGAACAGTGAATCCACATGAACGCCATCGACAACTACAACGCGCGCGCGGACAACGTTGACTCGCTGCTCTGCATCGGTCTGGATAGCGATATGGCAAGGCTGCCGAAAACCTTCCCTGACCACGAGTCGCCGCAACTCGCTTTCAACCGCCATATCATCGACGTTACCGCCGAATACGCCGCCGCCTTCAAATTCAACATGGCTTTCTACGAGGCGAATGGCGCATCGGGCTGGCGGCAGCTCGACCAATCGATCAAGTATCTGCGACAGCATCACCCGGACGCGCTGACGATTTGCGACGCCAAGCGCGCCGATATCGGCAATACCAGCGCCGCCTATGCCCGAGCGATCTTCACCGAACTCGGCTTCGACGCTGTCACGCTCAACCCTTACCTGGGACGAGACGCGCTGCAGCCCTTCCTGGATTATCCGGACAAAGGCTGCATCATCCTTTGCCGCACTTCCAATCCAGGCGCCGCCGAAATCCAGGACCTCGAAGTCGCCGATCGCCCACTCTGGCGCTTGGTCGCGGAAAAAGTGGCGCGAGACTGGAACGACCGCGGCAACTGCATGCTCGTCGTCTCCGCTACCAATCCGGACGAAATGGCGCAGATCCGCGCTTTAACCGGCGATATGACCTTTCTCGTGCCCGGCATCGGCGCCCAAGGGGGAGACATAGAAGCTGTCTTGAAAGCCGGCCTCAACAGCGCCGGCCGCGGGCTCATCATTAACTCCTCTCGCGGCGTCATTTTCGCCGACGATCCCGCTGCGGCAGCCGACGCTCTCCGGGCGGCAATCAACAGCCATCGCTCATAAGACCGGCGCGGCTGCAGCAATGTCATGTTCCGTTCATCTGCTTTTCATCTTCCAACTCACGCGACCTGATTCAATTAAATTGGAGTCACCTTGTCTACTCAGCCAAGCGATAAAGCATTCCGGCCATGCCCCACAAAGTGACTCGGTGCCCTTATTTTCCTCGGTGAACTCGGTGGCAAAATGGAAATGATAGACCAACCCAAAAACGCACGACGCTTCATCAAGTCAAGCATCATCGACGCCACGCTGGACGCGATCATGGATTTCCACAACGATCCGCGCGCCCTCGGCCGCCTTACGCCCCCTCCGATTATCATGCAACTGCGCCGAGACGACCGCCTCTCCCTGACCGAAGGCGAGATCGAATTCACCCTGTGGTTCGGCCCCTTGCCCATCCGCTGGATCGCGCGCCACGAAAGCGGACCAAGGCCATGCTCCTTCGCCGATGTCCAAGTCAAGGGTCCGCTGGCTTACTGGCGCCACGAACATATCTTCACCGAAGTGCGCGGCGGCGTTGAACTGACCGATCGCATCACCCTCGCGCATCGCCCCGGTCCACTGGGCCTCTTCACGCGCTTGGCCTTCGACGGCCTTCCCCTGCGCATCCTCTTCGCTTATCGTCATTGGCGCACCCGCCGCGCCTTGTCTGCCTAGCGGTCCCGTATCAGAGGCGGCGAGCATGATAAAGGCTGTATCAGGAGCCCTGCCCCATGCGTGACTCTCCTGTCCTCTTTTGGTTCCGCCGCGACCTGCGCCTGGACGACAACATTGGCTTGCACGAAGCCATTCGTTCCGGCCAAACCGTTCTGCCGGTGTTCATCGTCGATCCTCGGCTGCATCGTGGCGAATGGTTCAGCCGAAACAGGACCGCCTTCTTGTTCAAAGCGCTAGCGGCGCTTGATGCGCGCCTGCGCCGCTTGGGCGCAAACCTGCTGATTTTTGAAGGCGATCCGCGCATCGTTCTCCCGGCGCTCGTCGACTCAACCTCGGCATCTGCCATATTCTTCAATCGTGATTACACGCCCTTCGCCATAACACGAGACGACGAGACTCTCCAATCGCTGTCCGTTCCGGTGCGGGACTTTGACGACAGTCTGCTAATCCCGCCCGGCAATCTGTTGAAAGACGATGGCACAGCGTTCAAGGTCTTCACCGCCTTCCACCGCCGCTGGGAGACATTGCCCAAGCCACCGGTTTCCACACAGGATTTCCGCGCTGATCACTTCTGCGCCGACAAGCGAGTGCAAGGCTCTGAAATCCTGCGCCATGCTGAGGAACGCGTCAAATCCCATGTTCCCCTTCCGCCCGCGGATGAAGACAGCGCCATGCTCCATTTATCCCACTTTGTAGCCCAGCACTTGGCCGACTACCAATCCGCGCGCAACAATCTCCCGCTGGTCCCTTTTGCTGCCCGCCGCGATAGCGGTCCGTCCTGCCTTTCACATTATCTTCGGCTTGGCATCCTCTCGCCTCGTCAGGTCTATTGGGCGGCCCGCGAGGCATACAGCGAGGCAATGGTCGAGTCCGACCGTCAGTCGATAGAATCCTTCTGCCGTCAAATTGGCTGGCGCGACTTCTTCATGCATATCATGTTTCACTTTCCCCATGTCCGGCATGGCAACTTCCGCCGCGGCTACGACAATCTGGGCTGGCGAACCGCGCCGGCTGAACTGGCTGCCTGGCAAGAGGGGCGCACTGGCTATCCCATCGTTGACGCTGCAATGCGCCAGTTAAGCGCTACCGGCTGGATGCCCAACCGCGCCCGTATGTTCACCGCCAGTTTCCTCACTAAACACCTGCTCATCAATTGGCGCGCCGGAGAAGCCCATTTCATGCGCCACCTTCTCGATGGCGACCCGGCCGCCAATAACGGCGGCTGGCAATGGTCTGCCGGCACCGGAACGGACGCCCAACCCTTCTTCCGCATCTTCAACCCAGTCTTACAATCGAGGCGCTACGATGGCGATGGGCGCTACATACGACATTGGCTGCCCGAACTCAAGGACTTTCCAGACCAATTCATCCACGAGCCTTGGCGCTACAAAGCTGCGGCGCTTGATTACCCTCCCCCGGTCGTCAATCACCAGGATGCCCGCCAGCGCGCTCTGGCCGCTTTCCAGATGGCCCGCGCCAAATCTCCACCTGACCAAGACGCCTGAGTTAGGCGACCAGCAACGGGCAAACGCCAGAAAACCTGCGGGAGCATTTGCCTTGCCGCGCCGCTTGCACTATCTTATTCTGACCGAAAGGTTCTACACAGGGCGCGCCTGTTCTGACCAGGCTGGTTGGCAAAGTATCTCGCCGGGTGAATTCGACGCTGATGAGATCGGTCGATGGCTAAATCCATTATCATCATAGGAGCCGGAATCGGCGGACTCACGGCTGCGATTCGCCTTGCGCATCTCGGCTACGATGTCACCCTGCTCGAAAAGAACTCGCAAGTCGGCGGCAAAGTCTGCGAAATCAAGGTCGGCGGTTTTCGCTGGGATATCGCGCCGGCGCCTTTTGCGCCCAAGCAGGCCTTGACGGCGCTTTTCCGCCAGCTTGAGCTCGACATGGCGAACTACCTGCGCCTGCAGCCAATCGATCCGCAGACGCGCTACTTCTTTCCCGATGGGGAATCGTTCAGCGCGCACAGAGACTGGGCTGCGTTCGCGGAGGAGATCCGCCGTATCGCGCCTGATGACTACGCCGGTGTCCTGGACTTCCTCGCCTACGCCGCCCGCCTCGAAAGCCCAATCGCCGCCGCCGCCTTCAAACGGCTGCCCTTTGCTCCACGCCGAAGCATGCGCCGCACCATCGCCCGCCACATCAAGTCGGAAAAGCTGCGGCGGATCCTGGGCAGCTTCGCCGCCTCCGTTGGCGGCAGCCCCTATGCCCTCCCCGCCGCCTACTGCTGGCTGGCGCACAGCGCGATAAGCAGCGGGAGCTGGTATCCGCAGGATGGCATGGCGTCCATTGCGGCCGCGCTCAATCGGCTCGCCCACGAGCAGGGCGTCGCCATACGGCTGAATAGCCGCGCGCGAGAGATCCGCGTCAAAGGGAATGCCGCCCGGGGCGTTGCGCTAGCGGACGGGCAAGTCCTGGAAGCCGATGCTGTCCTTTCCAATGTAGACGTCTTTACGACCCTGCGCTACCTGATGCCGGCAGCCGCCTTGCCCGCGCCCGCTCAGCGGCACTTAAATCGTACAAAGCTGTCCTGCTCGGCCTTTGTCATCATGCTCGGCGTACGCGGCAGCTTCCCCCAACTGGCCCATCACAATATCTTTTACTCACGAGAGCCTGAACGCGAGTATTACGATCTGTTTCAGCGGGAGATCATGCCCGAAGATCCGACCATATCGCTCACTATATCCAGCAAAACAGATCCGCTGAACGCGCCGATCAATCAAGAAAACTGGCTGATCGCGGTACAGGCTCCGCCCCTGTCGGAGAAACTTGACTGGGCCGCTCAACGAGAAGACTATCGCGATCGCGTCTTGGCAACTCTCTACGAGCGTTACGGCTTGGACCTGCGCGACCGCGTTCGGATCGAACAGCATCTCACACCCGCCGACTTCCAAGCCATGACGGGCGCCTGGCGCGGAGCGCTCTTCGGGCAGTCAGCGCATGGAACCCCTGCGCCAATTGGAATAGCTGGGGATCGCAGCGCTCTTGTCGCCAAGTTATACTTCGCCGGCGGCACAACCCAGCCGGGCGGCGACAATGCGCTTGGCATCCGGTCGGGCTGGCGCGCCGCCGAGGCTGTCGCGCAGGATCTCAGCTGAAACGCGCTACGGCCGCGTCAGGGCTTGGACATCATCAGCAGCGACAAGCTGCCCTTCTGCACCACCGTAGCATCCTGCTTGACGATACGGATATCAAGCGTCACAACTCCCCCGCCCAAGCGGCGCGCCGCCTTCGTGTCAGCAACTTTTAGTTCGGCGTGAATCGTATCGCCAATGTAAACCGGGCTGCTGAACTTCATATCCAAACCGCGGAAGCCGAGCACCGTCCGCTCCAGGATGCCAAGCTGGTAGGCCTGGCCGACGGCGTAGCTTATGGTCAGCATGCCATGCGCAACCCGCCGCCCCATAAACGAGCCGCTGCTGTACTCGGCATCGGTGTGCATGGGATTGTAGTCGCCGGTCAAGGCGGCGAAGCCCACCAGGTCGGCCTCGGTGATGGTCCGTCCGCGGGTGCGCATGGCAGCGCCGACCTCGAACTCTTCGAAATACAGGCCGCGCGGCCCGTCGCTTTCAAACTTCATGGCTGTTTCTGCCAATTACTGCTTCGGCCTGAGGACGGGCAGAGCGCGGAAGCTG